>JANYLK010000055.1 GCA_025357875.1 Granulicella sp. | reverse complement strand
AAGCGGCTGCGCTTCGCCGACCTGAACTGGGCAAGGCTCGACACGCTGATCGGATCGGTGTTCACGGTGTGCGTCGCCGGCGCCATGATGCTGGTTGGAAACTACGGCTTCCAGCATGGCATCGTGTTCCAGGATCCGGCGCAGTTTGCGCAAGCCGTCATGCCGACGCTCGGCCACTTCGCGCGCAACGGGATCCTGCTGCTGATGGTGAACGCCGCGGTACTGGGAACGACCGCAATCTCGCTGGCCAGCGCCTGGGCCTACGGCGAGGTGAAGGGATGGGAGCACTCGCTGCACAAGAAACTGTGGGAGGCTCCCGGCTTCTATGCAACGTACATCGCCTGTGTTGGCGCAGCCGCGGCGATTGTCCTGATCCCGCACGTCCCGCTGCAGCTGGTCATCATCAGCGTGCAGGTCTTCGCCGGGGTAATCCTTCCATCGGCAATCATCTTCCTGCAACTGTTGCTGAACGATCGCGAACTTCTGGGTGACCGCTGGGTCAACAGGCCGTGGAACAACTACATCAACTGGACGATCATCGTCGTCCTCTTTGCTTTGTCGCTGCTACTTGCGGCGCAAGTGATGCTGCCCAATTTATTCAACTGATTTCAGATTCCGATTTCGAGGTGACTTATGGCAACTCTGCAGAACTCGTATGAACAGCAATCCTTCAGCGTCATCCACCCACTCGACGATGTGCGCGAGCAGAAGTGTTCGAGTGAAGGCCTCGGCCGCATTCGGATGACTCGACCTGTCCGCATCTCACTCGCCGTTCTGCGCGGGTATCTGGTGGCGATGACGCTGATGCTCGGCTATTACGTGCTCGATCTTGCCGCTGTCCTGCACACCATCCGCTAGCACGCGATACAATCGTAGGGTTGCGGACTTGCGGGACGGCGACGTTCCTGCCTCTGCCTCCAACAGCCAAATCAGAGGTTTTCCTTATGTCGATTCCCGCCACGCAGATGCGACCGGGCATGATTATCAAGCACAACGACCAGCTCCACGTGGTCTTCTCGGTCGAGCACCGCACGCCCGGCAACCTGCGCGCGTTCATCCAGGCCAAGCTGAAGAACGTACGTACCGGCGCGATGTTCGTCGAACGGTTCCGCTCGCCCGATCCCATCGATCGCGTCAAGGTCGACGAGATCAAAATGGAGTACCTCTACAACGATGGCGACGACTACTACTTCATGGACGAGACCTTTGAGCAGACCGTGCTGAAGCACGAGACGCTAGGCGATGCGGTCGAATACCTGACGCCGAACCTCTCCATCAGCGTCAGCTTTCACGATGGCAAAGCAGTCGGCATCGAGCTGCCAACGTTTGTTGAGATGACCGTGGTTTCGACTGAGCCGGGCATCAAGTCCGCGACTGCATCGAGCGTGACCAAGCCCGCAACGATGGATACCGGACTGGTAGTCCAAGTGCCGTCGTTCATCAACGAGGGCGAAAAAGTTCGCGTGGACACAGCGGAAGGTGCGTACATGAGCCGGGCGTAGATCTCAGGAATATTGCAATCGTCAAAAAGAAGGGCGAAGCCGATGTGGCTTCGCCCTTTGGTTTTGCTCCGCGTTGCGAGTAGTTCGGGCGCGACTAGTAGCGCACGTAAGCTCCGAATGAGGGCTCAGTAGTTGCGACCCACGCGTTGGACTTCAGTGCCGCTGTGCCGAAGTCGGGCGCACGATAAATGAGGCTGCGACCCTGCACGCGGAAGCCGAAGTTGCGACCGGCGGGCACGTCAAATCCAAGTTCAACCAGGCCGGTACCGCGCCACTGGTTCTGCACATTCCGGTCGGACGGAACAAAGTCCAGGGCTCCACCGCCGACGTTCAAAAAGGGCTGCAGGTGCATGAAGTGCGGATGAAACATATAGGCCGCGGTGGCCTCATGCATATTTGTCTGCGCATGAAATGGCTTGATCGCAGAGCTGGTGTAGACCTCGGAGAAGCGGGTATAGCCGTAGTTCAGCTCAACACCGGCCCACGCGACTGGATGTTCACGCATGGAGAACAAGAATCCGGCCGAGTCAGTGGTATGCGGCAAGGCCGGGCCATTGTTGGTCAGGTTGGTGGTGAACTGTCCGGTGCCGCTGAAGGTGTAATCGGCGTTGTGGAGCTTGTAGTATTGCGCCGAGGCGCTGAGCGTAGTTGCGAGCAGGCAGAGAGACATCGCAGCTCGCGCGAGATTAGTGATGTGAGACATAGAAAGACTCCAGATGTTGTTGTGGGGAAGCAGGCACCGCCGGTCTTGAGCCTCGGGCCAGCACCTCTTTGTTGCCAGGAAAGTTGCAGCAGCGTCCGCTGAAACCACTCATTGAAATACTTGTTGAAAGACGTCATGGATTGCAGTGAGGTTGCCCTATTTTCAGTCTGGGAATTGAAATAGACTTCGATGCTATGAATTTGCGGTCTACCCGGTAAACTGCGCGCAAAACACTGGCTGAGCACCCATGATCAACGTCAGCGCAGCGAGCATTGATCATGGGATCAGGCTAAGAGGCGTCGACGCTTTACTTCGTCCAACCGTCCAACCGTCCAACCGCAGATGCTATAGTTCCCCTCAGCGCTGTCGCAGGAAGTCCACACGGATGCGAAAGGCCTCATCCTTCCAGATCGCTCTTGCCATCGCATTCCGCCTATGCACTACTCCGCTCTGCGCCCAGCTTGAAACCACCTCTAGCTCGCCCGACACGAATTACAGCAAGACTCACCTCAACGCGGTCGTCGTCAGTTCCACTGACGGCAAGCCTGTTCCTCGTGTGCTGGTCACCTCGCCTGATCGCCGCATGGCCACGATTACCGACTCGGAGGGCCGCTTCTCCTTCGACCTCCGGCGCACGGGATCCCAGGCAGAGTCGCACGTCTTCTCTTCCTTCCCGCCTAATCCCGCTCCTCCCACGACCACCATCCAGATCCAATTCGTCGTCCGCAGGCCCGGCTATATTAGCGACACGGTCAATCTGCATCTTCCCGCCATCGCGCCGGCCGGCTCCGAGCCCACCTTCCTGCTCAAAATTGTCCCGGCCGCTGTCCTCGCCGGCCACCTTTATCCCGATGTTGGCGACCTGCCCGCGAACATCTCCGTCCAGCTCCTCCGCAAGGTGGTATTCAACGGCACAGCTACCTGGACGTACGCCGCCGCGCAGGTCAACAGCCGGGGCGAGTTTCGCTTCCCTAACCTCACTCCCGGCGACTACAAGCTGCTTGCCCCCGCCTTCTCCCGCTACAGGAATGGTCCCGGCACGCCGCCTGACTCCATCCCCGGCTTCCGCGCTGCCTTCTATCCGAATGCCAGCAGTCTCGACGCCGCTACTACCATCCACCTGAACTCAGGCGAAACTGCCACCGCCAATCTCGCTTACCATTCCGCAATATTCTGCAGCGTCACCATCCCCGTTGCTGGTATTGCGGATTCCGCAGGCTTCGACGTTCGCATGCCAGCCGATATTCCTGGCCTCAACTTTACCCACGACGCCCAGTCTGCCCATGCCTACCTGCCCAGCGGCGACTACAACATCCAGCTCATTTCCGCATCCACCACCACCACGCCCCTCGCCTCCGTCGCCTCGGTTCATCTCCAGGTCGAGTCGAAGGCCGTCCGCACCGAGCCCGCAGCCTTCCATCCCACCTTCGAGCTTCCCGTCACCGTCCAGCGCGAATTCACCAACTCTGCAACCGATACCAGGCAAACAATTGGCCCTACCGTTTATGCCGGCATTCAAGCTCTGAATTCCTTCGGCGGGCTGCAACCCGGAGTTCTAAACAAGCCCGGCGCAATCACCTTCCAGAATCTCTCCGAAGGCCTCTACCGCGTCGATATAACGACCCCAACCAACGGCAGCTACGTCGCCTCGGCCACCTCCGGTACCACCGACCTGCTCCGCGAGCCGCTGCAGGTCCTCCCCGGCGTCGTCCCCCGGCCCATCGAAGTGGTCCTCCGCGACGACCCCGCCAACCTCACCCTCCGCGTTCCGCCAAACCTTAACCAGCCATCCGCTGACGATTCGCCCATCTTCCTCCTGTGCATCCAGCTTGACCGCACGCAGGCCCAGCCATTTCCCTTCGTGGTGCGGCAGAATAATCAGGTTCCCACGACCACCCTTCCGCCCGGCCGCTATCTCGTCCTCGCCTCCCGCCAGGACCTCATGCAGACCATCGAGTTCCGCAACCCGGACGTCCTTCGCGATCTCCTCCCCAAAGGCTCGACCATCACGCTCTCGCCCAACCAGAAGGCCGACCTCGAAGTCCGACTGATGCCCGACGGAGCGAACTGACATGCGCCGCCTCCCGCTCACGCTCCTCGCCTTCGCACTCGCCGCACCCGCGCAATCCACCGCGCCACACACCTACCGCGTTGCCGGAACGGTCGTCTCCGCCATCGACAACCACCCACTCCAGCGCGCCTCCATCCAACTCCTCAACCCGGAAGACCAGGCGCCCGTCCAGACCACCACCTCCGACCAGTACGGCCGTTTCGCCTTCACCGGCGTTCCCGCCGGCAACCACGAACTTCAAGGCACTGCGCCCAACTACCTCGCCACCATGTACGACGAGCACGAGGGCTTCAACACCGGCATCATCACCGGTGCCGCGGTCGACACCGAATCGCTGGTCCTGAAGCTCCACCCTGAAAGCGTCATCGCCGGCATCGTTGTGGATGAATCCGCCGAGCCCGTGCAGAGCGCCAGTATCCAGCTCTTCCGCCAGACTCACAACTTCGGCGACGGCCGCGTCGTCCTCGCCGGCAGTATCGCCACCGACGACCTTGGCCGCTTCGAACTCCCCCGCCTCATCCCCGGCACCTACTTCCTCGCCATCATTGCCGCTCCGTGGTACGCCGTCCATCCCACCCCGGCTCCGATTGAAACCGCCGCGCCTGCAGGTTCCCGTCGCGCTTTCCCTCAGGGTCTGGACCCCAGCTTTGCGGATTCCATCGACCCTGCGCTGGATGTCGCCTATCCCATCAGCTTCTACCCGGGCACCACGGATCCTGCGCGCGCCGCACCCATCCTTGTCCACGGCGGCAATTCAGTCGACCTCCACTTCCAACTCTCGCCCTCACCTGCCGCGACCCTCAGCCTGCCGCGATCGCCCAAAGGCCAGCCTCAGGCCTATCCCACGCTCGGCATTCCGTTCCGAGGCCAGATGCTGGTACCCGTAGATGAATTGCGCCAGGGTTCCGGCCAAGTGGTAATCTCCGGGCTCGCTCCCGGCGACTACATGCTCTCTCAGAGCAATCGGCCCATCAACCGATCGAATCCCGGCACTGCCATCCACCTCGGTGACCGCACCACCACTGAGTCCAATCTCCCGACCGCTTCCGACAACGCGCAGTTGCACGTGCGGCTCCAGTCCGCGCACGGCGATGTGCTTCCCTCGCACGTGCGCGTCCTCCTCATGCAGGGACGCGGCGACGCCATTGCCGGTCAGGTTTCCGACGAGAAGAACGAAGTCAACCTCGAGGCCAGCCCGGGCGAATACTTCTTTGAAGTCGCCGACCAGCAGCGCCCCTACGCCGTCCGCCAGATCATCGCTGCCAACGGACATCCCTTCGCCTCCAACAATCTTTACCTCGCGGCCGGCGACAAGCTCTCCGTCATCCTCACCGTCATCCCCGGAATCCATACCCTGAAAGGCGTCGCCCGCAAGGACGGCAAGCCCGTTCCCGGTGCCTTCATCCTGCTCTTTCCCTCGAACGAGGCCAGCGACATACGCACGTCCTTCCGCCAGCAGAGCGACCTGGACGGCTCCTTCGACATCCGCGGCCTTCCCCCCGGCGCCTACACCCTGCTTGCCATCGAAAACGGCTGGGACCTCGACTGGCAACACCAGGGCGCCCTCTCCAGCTATCTCCGCACCGCACTCACCGTTCACATCCCCGACACCGCGGACAAGGTCCAATACCTCCCCATTCCCATCGCCGTACAGTCCCGCTGATCTTGTCCCGAAGCGCCACTAATCTGCCGCGTCCCCGGGTGCCCCCATGCTCAACTAGCTGAGGTGCCAGCGTCCATTACCAGGACTCCACGGCACTCACATCGCAGCAAAATGCTGCTTGACAATGGTCCGGCCGACCTCCCATACTCTTCAATGCGTCACTGGTCTGACCATTCGATCCGTGCCCCGCACCGAACTTGATATTTATACGACCCGACACCGAGGCCTTTCCCGTGAAATTACTACTTCGCATCGCCCTTTTTCTGCCCCTTTTCTGCTGCCTGCCCTTCGCCAGTGCGCAAGCTGATCGTGGTGGCGTCTCTGGAAAAATTACTGATAATACTGGCGCAATCCTGCCAGATGCGGCCATCTCGCTGCGCAACGAAGCTACCGGAGTCGCCCAGACCTCCACCGCCAACTCGTCCGGCGACTTTGTCTTTCAGCTCCTCAATCCCGGCTCCTATTCGCTCAGCGTAGCCGTTCCCGGCTTCAAGTCGGTCGAGCGTACCCACATTAATGTGGACGTCAATCAGGTCAACCAGCAGAATGTGGAGATGAACATCGGTTCGACCAGTGAGACGGTAGAAGTCACTTCTGGCGTTCAGCAGCTTCAGACCGAATCCGGCTCCCTGGGCCTGATTGTCGAGCAGAAATCCATCCAGGAACTGCCGCTTGTCTACGGCAACCCTTTCACTCTCGAGATGCTCTCGCCCGGCGTCACGTTCTCGGGCGTCAATCCCAATATCCACAGTTACGACTCCGGCACGGCCAACGTCTCTGTCAACGGCTCGCTTCTGAACTCTCTCGAATATCGCCTCGACGGCGCACCCGACAACCGCATCCGCCTCTCCGCCTACACGCCAAGCACTGAGTTCATCAACCAGTACAAGGTCGAGACCGCCACCTACGACGCCACCGAAGGCCACTCCTCGGGAGGCTTCGTCAACGTCTCGCTCAAGGGCGGCGCAAACAAGTTCCACGGCGGCGCCTTCGGCTCGTACCAGAATCCCACTCTTAACACCAGTTTCTGGCACCTCGGCGCAACCCCACCAGCGAAGTCAGTCTGGCTCCGCGAAGGGGGCGATCTCGGCGGCCCCATCTGGCGCGATCGCATCTTCTTCTTCGGAGGCTACGAGCACAGCCGCGAAGCCTCGCCCAATGTCGTCACACTCACTGTCCCATCCGACGCCGAGCGCACCGGTAACTTCTCCGAACTCTACGCCCTCGACGCAGCTCACCCCGCCGGAGCCAGCAATCTGTATCAGCTTTACTCTCCCACCGGTGCAGCTGCAGTCAAGGGTGGAGTCTGCGGCACCAGCAAGGGTGCTCCCGTCACCTGCACCGTCCGCAACGCGATTCCCGGCAACATTATTACCAACATCAATCCAATCGCCGCCGCTGCTCTTGCCTATTACCCGCATGCGAACACAACCCCGAACAGCGCGGGCGGTGGCAACTTCTCCTACTCTGGAGCCGAGCCGAACTACTACTTCGCATATGTCACCCGCATCGACGCAACTCTCACTAACAAGCAGACAGTGTTCGGCCACTACGTCGCAAGTCGCCGCCTACAGCCGGGTAAGAACGGATACTTCCTCCCCGTCAGCGGAACCAACCTTACCTATCAGAACAAGGGAATAGCGCTCGGCTACACCTATGCCATCACACCCGCCACGCTTCTCGACGTGCACGCCACCTGGACCCGCTTCGTCAACCAGAACGTCGTCAGTTCGCAGGACAAGCTGAACGCAACCTCCATTGGAATGCCGGGCTATCTGGTCAACGGCCTGCCCGACGCGGCCTTCTCCTTTCCCCGCATCGACATCACCGGCTATGATTCCCTCAATAAAGACAACGGCGTGCTCTCGCATGACGACATCTCGCTCGGTTCCATCCAGGTCTCGCACCTCATCCGCAATCACTTCCTCCGCGGCGGCTTCGAATACCGCATGTACAACACCAACGCCGGCGTAACCACGCAGTCCAACGGCCGATACCAGAACACTGGCAACTACACCACTGCCAACAGCCTGGCAACGGCACCGTCCATCGGCTTCGGTCTGGCGCAGTTCGAGTATGGAATTCCTACATCCTCCGCCATCACCATCAACAACGACTTCGCCGCGCGTTCCACCTACCTCTCGGAGTACCTGCAGGACGACTGGAAGGCCACGCCCAACCTCACCCTCAACCTCGGCCTGCGATTCGAATACGAAGGCCCGAACGCGGAGCGCAATCAGAAGGCCAACACCTTCTTTGATTTCAACGCCGCGAACCCTATCTCGACTGCCGCCAAGACCGCTTACGCGACCATCTATGCCGCGTCTTCGGCTGTGAACCCGCTTCTGCCTAATCCCGCAAACTTCAACGTCAACGGAGGCCTTCGCTTCCTCGGAGACCCTGCCGCCCAATTCGGCCACCAGACCTACCAGGCCCAGAAGTTCAATGTGCTGCCTCGTATCGGCCTGTCCTACCAAATACATAGCAACACAGTGCTGCGTGCTGGATACGGCTTCTTCGATGACTCGCTCTCGACCTTCTACCTCTCCGGCGGAAACTCCGGCTCCACCAGCACCTTCCTCCTGCCGCAACAGGGCTTCACCCAGACCACTACCTTAAACTCCAGCCTGGACAAGGGCCTGACCTTCCCCAGCACCTTGGCCAACCCGTTCCCAACCGGGATAACCCAGCCCTCCGGAAGCTCGCTTGGCCTTTCGACTTCCCTTGGCCAGAGCGTCTCCTTCCAGCCCAGCAACCCCAAGGTCCCATACAACATGCGTTGGAGCGGCGGCGTTCAGCGCCAGTTCGGCCCATGGCTCGCGGCCGTCGATTATGTCGGCAACCACGGCGTCCACCTTCCCATCCAAAGGGACTACAACGCGCTTCCGCAACAGTACCTCTCCACCGTTACCAACGGATTTGACGCGAGCATCAATACGGCGATGGGACTTACCGTGGCCAGCCCCTTCGTCGGCCTGATTCCCAACGCGACCACCACCATTGGCCCATCCCAGTTGCTCCGTCCCTACCCGGAGTTTGGCAGCGTCACCGCCTTCATCACTTCGGGCTCTTCCATCTACCACGGTCTGCAGGCACAACTCATCCGGCGCTTCGTCCATGGCGCGTCGCTGACCACTGCCTTCACCTGGTCGAAGTCGCTCGACTCGACTCAGTATCTCAACGCGTCCGATCCCAGGCCCTGGTATGGCGTCTCCCAGAACGACCGTACGTTCCGCTTCGCGACCTCGGGCATCTACCAGATTCCAATCGGAACCGGCCGCAGGTTCCTCGCGGACAGCGGCATCCTCTCGCAGATCCTCGGCGGATTCCAGGTGCAGGGCGTCTACCAGGTCCAGAGCGGCCAGCCACTCAACTTCGCGCCGCAGAGCACGAGCCCGCTGTACATTGGACCCGGCAACCCGTCCCAGGCTGCATGGGGCCGCAACGGCTTCAAGTCATCCAGCAATAACCTCACCACAACCGGCAATTGGTTCAACACAGCGAACTTCGTCAGGACCACCTCGCCGGGAGCAATCACCTCCGGCGTCGTCCCCAACGTCGTCCCCAACCAGTTCCAGATCCGCACTGTGCCCATCCGATTCGATAGCCTCCGCGCCGACTTCCTGAATCAGTTCGACGCGGCTGTCCAGCGCAACTTCTCGCTCTCGCGCCTCTACGAGACGGCTTCCGTCCAGATCCGCCTCGACGCCATCAACGCACTCAACCACCCGGTCTACAACACCCCCAACACCGACTGGACCAATTCAACATTCGGCCAGATCACCTCCCAGGCCAACCAGCCGCGCATCTACCAGTTCGAAGCCTTTATCCGCTTCTAAGCCATAACCAACCACGGCAATTCCCTCGGGCACCCCATGTTCGACGCGCAGTTCGCGTTGACCATGGGGTTTCTCTTTTGGCAAGAATCGCCGACGGAATGCACTCGAAGGCCTCGAGCCCGACCATTGATCGCCGATAGACCCCACTCCCCGAGCTGAACCCATCCCCACCTTCACAGCGCAGCCCACGAGTCGTCAGTCTGAGCTGACTTTGGCTCAGAATCTCCGTAGTTTCCTCTCCCCCGCGTCACCCATTCATAATGAATCTGTGCTCATCCGTCCCGCCCAAACATCCGACCTGCCTGCGCTAATGGCGCTGGTGCGTCGTGTCGTTCCGCTGATGCGAGCCGCCGGCAACCTGCAATGGAACGACGATTATCCCAATGAGCAAGTCTTCGCGCGCGACATCGAACGGTCAGAGCTATGGATCGCCGAGCCGGCGGAAGGCGTTGTCGCAGGAGTCGCCGCGATCACCACCGATCAGTCACCGGAATACACGCAGGTTGGTTGGGATATCGAGGAGCCGGCAATCGTCGTCCACCGCCTGGCCGTAGACCCGGAGTATCGCGGCGCTGGTATTGCGAGCGCACTGATGCAGCAGGCAGAAGCTGTAGCACGCGAGCGCAAAATCTCCGTGCTGCGCGTCGACACCAACACTGCGAACCCTGCGACACAGCGACTGATTCCCAAACTCGGCTACACGCTGGCCGGGGAGATCAGCCTCGACTTCCGCCCGGGGCTGCGTTTCCTCTGCTACGAGAAGCGGCTCGCCCCGGTGTCGCAATGAGACGCGTCGCTGCTCTCGCGCTGGGCTCAAACCTTGCCTCGTCGTGGGGAGATCGCGAAGCTAATCTGCGCGAAGCAGCGAAGCGTGTTGCCCTGCTCGGCGATGTGCGGGCCGTCTCGTCGTTCTACGACACCGCGCCCGTGGGCTACACCGCGCAGCCAAGATTCCGCAACGCGGCAATGCTGCTGGAAACCGAACTGCAGCCGATGCAGCTTATGCACGCGCTGCTTGACATTGAACGCGAGATGGGCCGCGCTGACCGATCGATCGCAATCAAGAAAGGACCACGCATCATCGATCTCGACCTGCTGCTGATGGGCGACGTGGTGCTTGCGACTCCAGAACTAACGCTGCCTCATCCCGCGATGGCCGAGCGCCGCTTCGTCCTGGAACCACTCGCCGAGATTGCGCCCGCGATGGTTCACCCAGAGTCCGGGCAAACCATCGCGGAGCTTCTCGCGGAACTTCCTTCGACGTAGCGCTTACTTCGCGGGAACTACTGCGTTCGGATAGATATCCGGGATCGGAGTTGTGCGCTCATTTTCCTTTTCAGGATGGGGGAAGGGTTTGCGCGGCATCATCTCATCGCGTTCGCTGGTGTTGTAGAGGAAGATGGCCTCGACAACCGCGGCCTGCGCCAGATCCGGTGCGTGCAGACGATCGACTGTGTCCATGTCGGAGTGATGCGTGCGCGTCTCATAGTCCATCGGATCCTGGATGAATTGGAATCCCGGCAGACCCATCGCGTCGAACGAGAGATGATCGGTGCCGCCGGTGTTCTGATAGCTGATGGTCGAGACACCAAGATCCTTTAGCGGCGCAATCCACTGCGCAAAGATCGGGCCGATCGGCTGATTCTCCTGCGTGTAAACTCCGCGCACACGGCCCGTCCCATTATCCAGGTTGTAGTAGGCATCGAGCGTCTCCCACTCCTTGGTCGTCGTCAGTGCGCCCTTGCGCCGCATATAGGCTGGAAGACTTGCGGGCTCCGGCGGAGTCGGTTCCGCGAATGTGCCGAAGTGCTGCTTGGCATAGCCCTGCGATCCATAGATTCCTTGTTCTTCACCCGACCACAGTGCGATACGGATGGTTCGGCGCGGCTTGATGTCGAGCGCCTTCAGGATGCGCACCGCCTCCATCGCGACCGCCGAACCCGCACCGTTGTCGGTCGCGCCCGTCCCCGAGATCCAGCTGTCGAGATGCCCGCCCACCATCACCACCTGGTCCTTCAGCGTCGGATCGGTGCCGGGAATCTCCGCGACCGTGTTGTAGCCATGTTCGTGATCGCCGGTGAACTTCGCATCGATGTTCACCTCCAGCGTCACCGGCACGTGGTTCTGCACCATGCGCACCAGGCGGTTGTAGTGCTCGATCATCATGACGGCATTCGGCACCGCTACCGCATTCTCTTTCTTCTGCGCACTCTGCGCCAGGTCCGCTCCGTTGTCGTCGAAGATGATTCCGGTGCCCCCACCACCGCTGCTGTCGCGGCTCGGCGTCAGGATCGCAAGCACCCCTTCAGCTGCCATCTTCTTTACTGCCTCGGTGCGCGCCTGACTCAACTTCATCCGCGCCATCAGTGCATCCCGATTCGGCTGCACTCCCGGCTGCAACGGCACCGGGGACGACTCCATATTTTTCAACTCTGCATCCGTGTAGCGATGAAAAGACGCGTCGGTGACATCGGGCGTCGGCCGCGTCGCACCCAGCAGCACGATCTTGCCTTTCAACTTGCCCGCGTAGGAATCGAGCGTTGGCGTCTTCACCAGATCGATGAAGACGACTTCTCCGGCGATTGGGCCATTGGTCGCGGGTGACCAGGGCGCGGCCTGCGCCCACATCGGCTCCGCATCGGGCGAGACCATGCGCACCCACGTATTCACCTGCTGCCAGCCCATGCCAAACTCACCCCAATCCTCCAGCCGTGCATTCGCGAGTCCGATCTTGGTCAGCGTGTCGCGTGTCCACGCGTTCGCCTTCGCCATGTTGGGCGAACCAGTCAGGCGTGGTCCGATGCCGTCGTTCAGCGACTCAGCGAACTGCATCACGTGCGAGTGCCGCAGACCTTCTTCGCGGATGCGCGCATACATGGTGAGATCGAGCTTTTCCAGCGCGGGCTGCGGACCGTAATATTCCGGGACCTCGGGCTTGGCCGGCGCGGCGGTTTTGGGATGGTCTTTATCGGCCGCAACGACTGGCAGCGACAGCGCTGCAAGGGCAAACGTAAAACAACTCCACGACGCAAGCGTGCGAACAGACATCATCAGGATTTTCCTCTGGAGAATTTCTCGTGCGGTAAGACGAGCGTAGCAGACTACGGCTGACACACCTTGACATCAGCCAGTCGCGACAAAATGGAGAGGAGGGTGTCAGCGCGTCTCCGGAGGCACGGGATACGCAGGCGGTGCGCCCGGAAGGGTGAGAACGATGTGTTCGAACACAACGCCGGGGTCGCGATAAAGCAGCCGCAACGTGTGTCTGCCGGGCGCGAGCAGGCCTAGCGGAATGGTCGCAATGGCGGAGTTGCGCAACACATTCTCCGCCCAGCCCGAGTCGCTCGGCCCATCGCCTGCGCCGGAAGATTTTCTCAGATTTGCAGCCGGGGTCAAATCGAGTTCGAACGCAGCGCCGCCGTCCAGCGCAACCGCGTAGCGCAGATGATGATCGGAGTCGACCGCGAACGTAGGCAGCAGGTGCAGCGTCAGCATGGCGGGCGCATTGCTGACGGTGATGAAGTCGTACTCGAGCGAAGGAGAATCCTGCGCGCCTGCAGTTGCGTTGGCTGTGTCGACGTTCGCGAGCATACCGGGCGCTCCATACATCACAGAATCGCCGGAGATGCCGAGGTCGGCAAGGATGTTCCAGTGTGCGACGTTCCCATCGTGCTTGCGTGTGAAGTGGGCGGCGTTGATCGAGACACTGCCGGATTGCTCGATAAATCCAGCGTTGGACGGTGCGCTGGTCAGAGGAAACTTGTCCTCGCCCCAGTACTTCGGTTGGATCTGGAGCGCGGTGCCCAGAGCGGCCGTCTGCGGCATCTCGAATACATGGCGCTCACGCGGCGCGGAAGACATCATGCCATCCCACTTGCCGCCTTCGATCGCGTTGTACTTTGCTGTCAGTGTTTGAATCGTCTCGTAGGCAGCGTGGGCGTGGGCGACGTCGGCTTGCAACGCATCCGCGTCCAGGCGGGCTGCTTCAAGATAGGTGAGATCGGTGGCAAGGAACTTTTCATTCATCGCGGCCGAGGCCTCGATCGGATAACCGACCAGCTCAAAGAAGGCAGACGCATCCTGCTTTGGAAGGGCCTTCGCGATTTTGCGTTCTTCTTCGCGCAGGCTGGACCCTTCGGCGGTGCGGGCGTGATTCTGGTCTGGCTGTCCGTTGCTCGGCCATGCCAGCGGGTTGAACGCCGTGCGATTGATGCCATCGTTGTAGCCGTTGAACCCCATGAACTCCGGCTTGCGAATGAAGTTGAGCGCGTAGTAGCGCATCATCACGTCGGCGATGTGAGATCCCAAAGTCGACGATGAGTCTGTCGAACCTGGGGCACCCGGATTTGTAGCTCCGAATTGTTCCGCGAACCACTGCGTTAAGAATTCACGTTGCGACATTGCGGCCATCGTGGGCTCGTCGGTGGCGAGCTGCATGAAGTAGTCGATGTCGATCTCCGCAGGCTTCAGATCACCGACGTTGAGGATCCAATACCGCCGTGCGCCGTGGTCATATGCCTTGGTCAGCTCTTCGCGGATGAGCGCGGGCGGCGTGGTGCACAGCCACAGGTAATCGTGCGGCGCGCCCCAGTAAGACACGTGGTAGTAAACGCCTGAGCCGCCCGCGCGCTTCTGTTCCGCGGCGTTTGGAAGTTCGCGAATGTACCCGTAGTTGTCGTCGGTCCAGCCGAGCGTCACGTCGTCGGGCACCTTCATCCCCACGCGGTAGAGATCGAGTGACTCCTTATACAGCCAGAGTATCTGCGGCACCCTCGCCACACGCGGATTCACGCGTGCAGACAGCAGTCTGCGCTGCTCCGCCAATACATCTTCCACCAGTTTCGCCTTCACCTGCGGCGAGCCGGTAGCCTCAAGCCCGGAGTCATGCACGCCGCGCAAACCGACCGTGTAGAAGTTTTCGAACTTGCCATTCTCTACCAGCCGCTTGTCCCAATATGCGTTCATCGCAGGTGCGTTGGTCTGATAATTCCAAGGTCCGTCCGTCTTCTCGTTCCACTCGCCAACGTTGTTGCGCAGCAGTGCCTCTGAGTGCGACGAGCCCATCACGATGCCCCACTGGTCCGCGAGCTTCGCGTTCTCAGCGACCGCGTTGAAAGCGAGCGAGCCAGGATGCATCGCCGGCCACAGTGAGTTTGCATGTAACCGCAGCAACAGTTCGAAGATGCGCTCATAGGTGTGCGGTCCGATGTTGCCCTTTGCTGGTTCTCCAGTGCCGCGGGCGCTATCCACTTCCGGGTCCATCTTCTTAGCGGCCCACGTGCGCAGGCTCCAGTCCTCATCATTCAGAAATATCCCGCGATAGTCGACCGATGGCGGCGGTTGAATATGCAGACCCGCGTGTATATAGATAGCGTCGTGATGCGCGATGGGTACATCGGCCCACCATGTCCAGGGCGAGACTCCCATCTGCCGAGACAGCGTGAACAACGCGTAGGCTGCACCGCGGCGATCCGATCCGGCGATGACGAGCGCGCTTTGCACACCACGCATCGGTGTCTCGACCACGGTGGTCAGTGCGGACTCCCACTTGCCTGCGACGCCATCTGCGTTGAGCTTGTGGGTTGTGACGAGGCCATCGATCTCCGGCGACTTACCGAGCACGCCGACCATGATCAGGTTCGCAGGCAGCGGTTTAGTGAGGGAAGTTAGCACGCTTGGCTTCGTGCCAGTGACTTTTTCTACGTCCGAAGCGAACGCCTCCGCCGCAACCCGCACGGTGTCGGGATTCTGCGGCGCTACGTAAATTGCAGTCGCGCTGGCGTTCGCCGCAATTGCAAAATCGCTGGCCGCAGTCGGCTGATCCAGCGCAAGAAGCGGTGACTGGGCGAATGACAGGGAAGCAGCGAAGCAGATGAATGCAAACGATATGCGGACGGGGCTGCGCAACTCTGGCGCTCCTTGCGAGTCGCAAAAGAGACTCACCCCACGATAAACGAGAAGGACTCCCGTCTACCCTGATCGGGGCCACCAACCTGGCCGCCAGCGACCGCGCCGAGAATAATAAACGGCTCGCGGCCATTCACTGCCGCAGCGGGAAGCGGCGCGTCCATTGGCTCGAGGGAAAGATCCTGCTGGCACGCGAAGAAGCGCAGAAACGCCCGGCGTTCAAGCGTGACGTGATCGCAAATGGTGCCGCTAAGCATCGGGTACGCGGCTTCGAGAGCGTCAAGAACGACGCGGACAGTCGCCGGCGCAGGCACTTCGACGCTCACCTCGTAGCCACTGATGCGCGCCAGCGTGCATAGATGAGCCGGCAGTTCAACGCGGATCGTAGGCATGGTTGAAAACCCCTTTGATTTAGATCAGTCGATCCAATGGATAGCCGAGGTGCCGTTAACTACGGCACTGGTAACAAGACGCCGGTCAAGGGTCGCCAGCCGTCCACCGTGCATGGAAGCCAGAGCCAAAAGGTAACTATCCGTCACTTGGGCGGAATCTAGCAACCGCGCGGTATCGATGTGCCGGCCATCGAATAGAGTCAGATCGTCCGGCCAGAATTCGTGCCCGGAAAGTGCTAGCAAACCCATCACTGTCTCTGCGACGGCCGCAGGTGTTCCCGGCGAATTAGGATACCGCGCATGTCCGACAATTCGGAGTACGCCATTCTCCGTCAACGGACATGTGGCCCAAGCTTCTTTTCCCGATGCGGCAAACCAATCATGTACTCGGTCATGTTGGATATGGGCAGAATCGATTAAGGCGATCAGGACGTTGACGTCGAGAAGAAACCGACTCACAGCAACTCCTCTCGAAGTTGCTGGACCAACTCAGAAGTGATCGGCACGGTATTTGGACCAACCGGCAGCAAAGGCACTCCGTTCCGCGTGCGATTGCTCGATCCGGCCGGGCGCAAAGCACTTCTGGCAAGCAGAGAAATTACCTTGCCCACGGTCTTTTTTTGGGTAACTGCCAACTCCTTAGCCACCGCGAGCACATCGTCATCAATAGCCAGCGTGGTTCTCATTTATGGGCCTCCTTTCCGCATCAATCATCATACATCACGCATTACGTTGAATGTTCGAATTTGCCAGAACACGACCACCCCTCCTATGCTTCTCCGCATGAAGAGTATGGATCGCCGCCGCTTTCTGATTGCCAGTGCTGCCGCAACTGCAAGCCTGAAGAGCTTCGCCCAAACCGCACCCGCCACCGCGCGCCAGGCAGGGCTGACATTGCATAGCGAACAGCCGGGCCCGGTGATTCCCGCGAACTTCGTTGGCCTCTCCTACGAGACGCAGCAGCTCTCCGAGCCCGCCTTTTTCTCTCCGGCAAACGCCGGTCTCATAGCGAAATTCCGCGCGCTTGCACCGCACGGAGTCCTGCGCCTCGGCGGCAATACGTCGGACTATGGTTTCTGGAAACCGACGCCGACTTCGGTTGCGCCGCTGCGTGTGAAACGCGAGTACAAGATGGGCGACCCTAATCCGAATCTCTCCTACGCGGTCACGCCCGAGGCGATACACAATCTGCGCGCGTTCCTCGACGCCACCGGATGGACCTGTCTCTATGGCTTCAACCTGGGGACAAATACTCCCGCACTCGCTGCCGACGAAGCGGTCTTCGCAGCGGAAACACTGGGCGCAAAGCTTGAATACTTTCAGGTGGGCAACGAGGCGGACCGCTTTGGCACCACCATTCGCGATCCCAAGACCTGGACCGCCGACACCTACTTCGACGAGTGGCTCACCTTTGCCAATGCCATCCGTGCCCGCGTGCCGACAGCGAGTTTCGGCATGCCCGATACTGCCGGCAATCCCGAGTGGTATGCCGTCGTCGTGACGCGTCTGCTCGCGCTGGCCGAACACGATCGCCCTAATGTCGCTGCGCTCACGCATCATTACTACTTTGGCGGACCGCCTTCCAATCCCAAGGTCAACCTCGACGCCGTGCTGCATGCAGATCCTCACGTCGATAAGCTCTACGCGGACGTTCACGCCGCCGCCGCACGTCTCGGCGCAGGCGAGCATCGCACCGTGCTCTACCGCATGACCGAGGGCAACACCTGTTATCGCGGCGGCAAGCCTGGCGTTTCCGACGTGTTCGGCGCGTCGTTGTGGGCTGCGGATTACCTGCTCAAGCTTGCATCGCTGGGCTACGCGGGTGTGAATCTGCACGGCGGCGAAGGCCAGATGGTCGCCAACTCGCTCGGCGGCACGCTTCCCGGCGAAGAGTTGATGCCCGATCCGAAGGCCCCGCATCCTCGCCCGTTCTACACGCCTATCGCGGATATCGACGGGAAATATATCGCCGAGCCCGTCTTTTACGGCATGCGCTTCGCCCAGCAGTTCGCGGGCGCAACCATGATCCCGCTCAACTTCGATTCCGGCGAAGTGAATGCGACCGCATACGCTGCGAAGTTCAAAGATGGCCGCAAGATCATCGCCGTGATCAACAAGGACACGACACAGGATATCGAGATTACGCTGCCAGGCTGGCATATCGCCGAGCGGCTCACCGCCGAGTCGCTGACCTCAACAACGATCAAGTTCGGTGCCGTAGCCGCAACGCGTGGGATGACGGTCCCAGCAGCAAGCGCAGCCATCCTGCATCAGATCGGATGACCTCTGCGTTCATGTCACTAGCAAGGGACAAAGTTAGTCAACGGGTGGTGACTAGCCAAGCGAACTTGTATCACGCGAAGCTAATTCTTCTTTAATGAGCCGCTGTGGAGAGATCCTATAGGGCTTTCCACCGGCCCAAAAGCGTTCAAGGAGCGGAGATGCGAAATCTGATTGCAGGTCTGGCGTTAGGTGCTGTCCTGATCTTCGCGCCGACGGTGGCGGCCCCACAGGGGATGGCCGGAATGTCCAACATGGGCGAGTCGATGCCGCCCGAAGAGCTTCCGCCGCCAATCCTCATCGCCGGTCTCGGCAATAGTTTCATGACCATCACCACTACGAGTCCCGAGGCGCAGAAGTGGTTCAATCAGGGGCTGAACGCGTTCCACGACTTCTGGGATTATGAGTCGGCGCGTGCGTTCGAGCAGAGCGTGCGCCTCGATCCCAAGTGTGCGATGTGTTTCTGGGGTATCTATCACGCCGAGGCCTTTCGCGGAGTTGAAGACGCGTTGGCGCATGCAGCGCTGCTGCAGGCAGAGAAGCTCGCAAAGCACGCAACACCTGCGGAGAAGCTCTACATCGCCGCCGCGAAGGAAGAGGAGAAAGTAGATCTCGCGGCGAAGAAGAAGCGGGGGAATGATCCAAAGGAGAATGCATGGAGCCTCACAAAAGTGGCCGCACCGCATATCGATTCCAAACCGACGAAGATACTGCGCAGACTGGTTGCCACGAATCCCGACGATGTGCAGGCCAGGATCTTTCTCGCCGAGTCTCTGATCGACGGATTCGATAAGCAGGCCAGGCCAAAGCCCGGTACCGCGGAGGCGCAGACGATGCTCGCCGCCCTGCTCGCGGCACATCCCGACGACTCGGCCGCGAACCACTACTGGATTCATGCGCAGGAAGCTGGACAGCATCCTGAGGCGGCGCTAGAAAGTTCGCGCAAGCTGGGCGTGCTGGCCCCGGCCTCGGGTCACATGGTACACATGCCCGGCCACATCTTCTATCGCACTGGAGATTACGAAACGGCGCGGACCTCGTTCGAGAACTCCGTGAACGTGGACGAGACGTACATGCACACGCAGAATGTATCGGTCGACGACGACTGGAACTATGTGCACAACCTGATGTACCTGATCGCCAATCTGCTGGAGGCGGGCCGTCTGGAGGAGGCGACGGCGATGTCGGCGAAGCTGAACGCGGCACGCGGCGGGCGTCTCACGACACTCTACCGCCAGGCCCCGCGCGATGGAATGACGCGGCTTGACCCGCTGCTTCCGGTGGCGGTGCGCTCGGCGAACTGGACGCGCGCGGCGGAATTGCTGCAAGCGAGCAAGCCGCCGGCCGAGCTGAAGAACCTTACGGCGATGCGTACTTCTCTGCTGGACTACACGCGCGGCATGGCGGCGCTGGATAATGGCGATGCGAATGCGGCCGCGGGCTTCAGCAAATCGTTGGACGAGCGCGTTGCGATAAAGCCAGTCGAGCCAGTGATTCCGATGAGCATGCCCGGCATGATGCTCGCGAAAGATGTGTTGGCCATGCCCGTGCACAGCTTTTTGGATGTCGCTGCGTTGGAACTGCATGCGGCGGTGCTGATGGCACAGGGAAATACAGCCGATGCCGACGCCGCCTTCGCGAAGGCGACCGAGGCCGAGAGTGTGCTTGGCTACCGCGAGCCTCCCTACTATATTCGCCCAGTCAGCGAGACCCGCGGCGATGCGTTGATGCGAGCCAGGCGATTCGCCGATGCGAAGAAGGCATACCAGGCTGCGCTCATCGAGAGGCCAAACTCAGGCTTTCCGCTGTACGGCATCGCGCAGGCCGATAATGCCGCGGGCGATAACACCGCCGCAAACGCCGACTTTCAAACGTTGCTGACTGCCTGGAAGTCCGCCGACCCAAGCCTGCCGCAAGTGCTTGCCGCCAAGGCGTGGATATCAACGCACGCAACAGCGTCTGGTGAATAACTGCGCCGATGCAACATCGGACTACATGACAGCGCTCTGCAGATAACTCGAACGTCGATCAGCAAGTGACTATGCTCACAAAGCTAACACCTACCTGGTGATTGCGTAACACCTAATAGGTATTGGAGTTATCGCAAATCAGCCGTATCTTCTGAAAAGTCGCTGAGGACCGCTGTTCTATGGTGCCAGCCGCGTGCGACTTCGACGAGGAGGATCGGATCCAGCAGATGTCAGCAGATGACTCCGATCAAGACAACTCCAAGTCGTAGCATAATTTTCTTCCACCATCCCTTCCGCAGAGCGGCTTCGACGGGATCGACCTCTCAGTTCCAACCCCACCCACTTTAATGTTTGCTCATGGTGAGTAGGGGAACCGCGAATCGACGACAAGCGACATGCGAATTCCCCTACTCTCCACCGTTCGAGCACCTGGATAGACCGCAGCAAAATTCACCCAGCACGGAATGCCGGAGGACGTACGATGATTTGCCGCGCATATCGATGGGAAGATCTCCCATCAGCGAAATTAGCGCCCGCCGCAACCAGCTTCGCCCAGATCAAGACCTGGCGCGATATTGAAATCCTGGCCGGACGCCCATCAGGGCTGTTGGATTACTACCGAGCACACGGTCTGTGCATCGCCTGCCAAGCCTCAGGGAAACGTTCCACACCCGTGGACTGGGAGGGAGAAGTTCCACTCTTTGAGCCCTGCGAAGTATGCGCCGGCACCGGCAAAGTGACACTCAACTGAGCATCGCTACTCCCGTAACAGCCGACTTTGGCGGATCGTCCCCGCGTCCATAGAATCACACGATGGGGATTCCGGGCCGACGTCGACGAACAGCAATGGAGGGTCATGGCTGAGCTGACCTTCGATCAACTCCACTGGAAGCCCTCGCACAATCCCTGGGCTGTCGCCATCACAGTCACGCTCGCGACCTTCATGGAAGTCCTCGACACCTCCATCGCCAACGTCGCGCTGCCGCACATGGCCGGCTCGCTCGGCGCCAGCCAGGAGGAGGCAACCTGGGTCCTCACCAGCTACCTCGTCGCCTCGGCGATCATCCTTCCCATCTCCGGCTGGCTGTCCAATCGCTTCGGACGCAAGCGCTTCTACATGTCCTGCGTCGCGATGTTCACCGTCTGCTCTCTGCTTTGCGGCATCGCACAAACGCTGCCTATGCTGATCGCCGCGCGCATTTTGCAGGGCCTGGGCGGCGGTGGTCTCGCCACCAGCGAACAGGCTATCCTGGCCGACACCTTCCCCATCGAGAAGCGTGGTCAAGCGTTCGCCCTCTATGGTATGGCGGTGGTCGTCGCACCCGCGATCGGCCCCACGCTTGGCGGTTGGATCACCGACAACTTCAACTGGCATTGGATCTTCTTCATCAACCTGCCCGTCGGTATCCTCTCGCTCTACTTGTCGAATCGCATGGTCGAAGATCCACCGTTCCTCAAGGCGCGCAAGGAAGCCTCCAAGCATCTCAAGGTCGACTTCATGGGCCTGGGCCTGGTCGCGCTCGGCGTCGGCTTCCTCGAGTTCACGCTGGATAAAGGCCAGGAGAAAGACTGGTTCGGCGATCCCATGATCCGCGCCACCGCCGCGCTCGCCGTGTGCCTGCTGGTCTTCTTCGCCTACTGGGAGTGGAACCACCCCGACCCCATCGTCGACTTGAAGCTGCTGAAGAATCGCAACTTCGGCACCGCAGTATTTCTGCAACTCATCCTCGGCATGGTGCTCTTCGGATCGACCGTGCTCATCCCGCAGTATCTGCAAGTCCTGCTCGGCTACACTGCGGAGCGCGCCGGCATGGTGCTCTCCCCAGCGGGCTTCTTGATGATGGCGATGATGTTCGTTGCCGGCCGCACCGTAGGCAAAATGGATCCGCGCCTGATGGTCTGCCTCGCGTACATCGGCACCGCCATCGGTATCTACAACCTCACCCAGCTCGACCTCACCACCAGTTTCGCCCACGTCACCGTGCTGCGTATGCTGCAGGTCATCGCGCTGCCGTTCATCTTCATCCCCATCAGCACGCTGAACTATGTCGGCGTTCCCGCGACCAAGACCAACCAGATCTCCAGCCTCTCCAACTTCGCACGTAACCTCGGCGGCAGCGCAGGGACTGCACTGCTCACCACCTACATAGCGCGTAGTTCGCAGGTCCATCAGGCAGCGCTCGCAGCCAACGTTGTCCCCGGTAGCGTGCAGTACAACCTCTACATGGATCGAATGAAGGCAGTCTTCATGCGAGGCGGCATGCCCTCCGCGCAGGCCAGTAAGGCTGCGGTCGGCGAAGCATATCGCATGATGGTTCGCCAGGCCTCGATGCTCAGTTACAAGAACGCCTTCGCGATCCTCGCCTTCGCGGTCCTGCTGCTCTCGCCGCTCCCATTCCTGATGCGCCTGCCGCCCAATCGCAAAGCCGTGCCCGGCGCTAAAGCCCCCGAGCCCGTCCCCAAAGAATTAGCCGCCCACTAATTGGCGCTCATCCTCTGATGGCCCGCTACGACGAAAATAGGGAATCGCGCCGCAGGGTTCAGAGTGGCGGCATAAGGTCTAGAAGCGACGGCAGCCAGAGGCAGATGTCCCATATGACCGTTATACGGAAAAGTGGCTGGAAAAGCACTCGACTGAGCAAGACTGGCTCACCCCTGCCCAAGGGTGAGCCAAGTCATGCGCGTCTCATTGCGAGGCTCATCCAAACCACTACCTCTTCGCTAATGCGGAGAGAGCTTTTCTGCGCAATATGCCAGCACCGCCGATGATGCCCGTTCCGAGCAGCACCAGCGAAGACGGCTCCGGGGTAGTTGATGGAGGCACTGGGGTCGAACCATTCGCGCCGACGTTTCCGGTGTTGCCATTCCCGAGAATGTCAGAGGCGAAGTAATAGCCATCGACATTCGCAGAAAATCCGGAGACGGTCGCACCCGCAACGGTGAAGCCCAACGGCCCCGAAAGAGGTGCACTTGCGCCCTTGCCGCAGCCCGAGCAAATCACGGATTGCAGAAACGAGCCGAACTTCGAGGCGGTATCAGGCGCTGGCCCGATGCTGAATCCCGCTGTGATATTCCCAATGGCGCCGGCGGAATTGAATTCAAGCGCGTCTCCTGCGCCCGTTTTGACGAACAGATCACCGTTGAGCAATGTCTCAAGGACCGTGACGCCGGCGGCTGTCTGGGTGAGCAGGATCGTGCCATAAGGGCCAATTCCGCATCCGGCGCTGCATCCGTCCACGGTAAGGGTGAAAGTTTTGGTTGTGCCGATGGCGTCGGCGTGGGCGTTCAGCGATACCGTCGCCAAAAACGCAACGGCAAAAAGAGCGGAAAAAAGTTTTTTCATGAGAGGCAGACCTTCCGGCATAAGTTTATCTACTCTCGATCATGCAATTCGCAGGCCGAACTGCTTTCGGAGCTAGAGTTATTCAAATCCCTCAAAACAATAGTTCAACCACCATATTTAATGCTGGGCGTGTAAGAATCGTGCAAAATCTTGCGCATATTTGAGAAAACAAATGCGCAACGTTTTGCCACACGCGATCGACGTCGGACCTCAGCATCGGAGAACAGACTGGCAAGTGCAGCAATTTACAGGGCCGAAAACTCGGCATTTCGGAAAAGTGGATTCTACGTATGCCCGGCTGTTCACGCTTCAGAAGCGGCTTGTTACTTTGGCGAATTGGGACACCCCCAGTTAATCCGGGCTTCAGCCTCCACTCTTAATATCCGCGAAGTCGTCATTCTGCGCGAAGCTCAGAATCTCCCTAGTTGTATTTCTCCTCCGCCATTGTCGCTATAAACATTTTTGTTTATAGTCTCGAAGTGAAGAGTGCAGAATTTCAAATGGTGGCTGAGCAAGCAGGAGCCATGGTCTGCATCGAGGCCAGTCAGCGATGTGTCTTAATCCTCTCTAACGATGTTCGCTCGGAGGCAGGCTTCGCCGAGCTGGTCAGGCTCATCCTCGGAGATACCGGCGTGCCCTACGACTGGGAATATGGAGACCACGCAGGAAAGTCGTGATCGCCCAGCCACCGAAGTCCTCGCTCGAACCCGAAAACGCTTGACACGACCCGTATAATGGAAGATAGGAAAAGAGGTGCGCGGCGATGCGCCTGGCCCTCGGCTCCGGCGCTCAAAAGCAATTAAAGCATCAGCTAAGTCATTTGTTTTGAGATATTTGCATCTAAGTTATTTGTATTCAAATGTTTACCGGCGAAGTGGGAATTCCGGTAGGGCCTAAGTCGTTTGCTTCTTAGACTTTGTCAATTGCGCAGGGTAGGGGTGGGGCAGTATGGATCAGCAGCACGGCACCGGCAATACTCGGGCAGACGACGCTCTCAATGCAGGCGTGGCAGAAAATTTAGTCGCCACCGCGCCCGGCATCGATCTGCCTGAAGCCGATTTCGCCGTCCCCATCTACCAGCACAAAGGTCGCCGCGCCGCAGCCAGTTTCATCTTCCTCACCATCACGCTGGACATGCTCGCGCTCGGCATGATCGCGCCAGTTCTTCCTCGCTTGATCGCCAGCTTCATGGCCGGAAACGTCTCCGGCTCCGCACGCATGTTGGGTCTCTTCGGCACCGTCTTCGCGGTCATGCAATTCTTCTTCTCGCCCGTGCTCGGATCGCTTTCGGATCGCTTCGGCCGCCGCCCGGTGGTCCTGCTGTCAAACTTCGGCCTGGGACTCGACTATCTTCTGATGGCCTGGGCGCCCGCGCTGAGCTGGCTCTTCCTCGGCCGCATCATCGCCGGAGTCACCGCCTCCAGCATCCCAACCGGAATGGCGTACATGACCGACGTTACGCCGCCCGAAAAGCGTGCGGGAGCCTTTGGCCTGCTCGGCGCGGCGTTCGGCGTGGGCTTCGTGCTCGGCCCGGCGCTCGGCGGAATCCTCGGCAGCGTCAATCCGCGCCTGCCCTTCTGGATCGCCGGCGGCCTCAGCCTGCTCAATGGAATGTATGGCATCTTCGTCCTACCCGAATCGCTCAGCCTCGAGCATCGCAGCCCCTTTTCGTGGAGGCGCGCCAACCCGGTCGGCTCCCTCAGTCTCCTCAAAAACAACAAGGTGATGTTCGGCCTGTCCGCCGTCCTCATCCTCGGCTACCTTGCGCAGCAATCGCTGATGAACGTGTATGTCCTCATCGCCGACTATCGCTACGGCTGGTCGGATAAGTCGGTCGGCTGGTCGCTTGCATTGGTGGCGGTATTCTCCGGCTTCTACGGCGCGGGCCTGGTCAAGCCCCTGGTCAAGCGCATCGGCGAACGCGGCGCACTTTCGTTCGGTCTCATCGGAGGCACGCTGGGCTATCTCATGTTTGGCTTCTCAAAGACGGGCCTGTTGATGTTGTGGGGAATTCCCGTGCTCAACCTCATGTCCGTCGCCTGGCCCTCCGCGCAGAGCATGATGTCCCGCGAAGTGAAACCGACGCAGCAGGGCCAGATGCAGGGAGCCATACAGAGCCTCCGCGGACTGGCTGGAATCGTCGGCCCACTCATGTTTACCTATGTATTCTCGAAAACATTCGGTCAAGGAGCCGCAATCCACGCGCCCGGAGCATCGTTTTATATGGCCGCCAGCCTACTCGCCATCTCGCTCGTTGTAGCGCAATGGGTTAGGCCGCGCAAAGCGTCCGCAGAGGCGGCCACATGAGCAAAATTGCCCATCCATCCGTCCAACCCCCAGCACGCATCCTAAGTCGGGTGGTCAGAACCAGGTCCCGGGGAATGGCAACGATGAATCAAAACCGCGCAAGTTCGAAGCACGCAGAAACAGTTCTACCGCGCCTCCGCCTTGCGGCGATCGTCTGCATGGCCGCGTCATCCTCCCTGTGCCTGGTATCAATACTCGCGTGGCCGCTGCAACGCGCCCACGCCGCGGCCGACGTTCCGCGAGACTCGGCCACGAAGCAGATGGTCGCGACCATGATGGCCAACGAGAACGCCGCGGCATTGCACAGAGATCATTACGTCTATCTCTCCAAAGAACGTTCCGACCGCACCGGCGGACACGTGTGGACAGAGAAAGTAGTCGAGACCAACGTCGGCAGGGTACGCATGCTGCTCACCGAAGACGGCCAGCCGCTTTCGCCGGATCGGCTGGCCCAGGAGCGCGGCCGATTGGCCGCGATCGTCGCCGATCCCGACGCCTTTGCACGCAAATCGCAAGCCACCAAGGATGACGAGGCCCACGCTCGTCAGATGTTGTCGCTCGCCACGAAGGCTTTTCTCTTCGACCAACCGCGGCCAGAGGGTAATTTCCTCCACATCGATTTCCATCCCAACCCGGACTATGAAACGCAGTCCATCGAAGAGCATGTTCTCCACGCCATGTCCGGGACCCTGCTGATCGATCCCCAGTCCATGCGCCTGCACCGCATCGAAGGCCGGCTTCCTGCGGACGTCAGCATCGGCTTCGGCCTGCTCGCGACAATTCATGCGGGTAGCAGCTTCTCCACCACACGCGACCGCCTCGGCCAGCCCGACTGGAAGACGACGCAACTCGACACCGCCATCAACGGCCGCGTCATCTTCTTCAAATCGATCGCAAAGAATGAGCATGCCGAGCACAGTGACTTCGTCCGCGTGTCGAACGACCTCACGGTCGCCCAGGCAGTCGCAGTCGTCGAGCAACCCTGACCGTCCTCAGCAGGCATACTCAGCAGATGGACTTAAAGTTCGAATTCAGCGCGACATCTTCCAGCGGAGGCCGAAACGCAACGCTGCATCTTCCCCACGGAAACGTGCAAACGCCAGTCTTCATGCCCGTCGGAACCGCCGCAACCGTGAAGACGGTGCAACAAGAGACGCTGGAACACATCGGCCAGAACGGCGCGGGCGCGGAGATTATCCTCGCCAACACGTACCACTTGTACTTGCGGCCTGGCCACGAACTCATCCGCCGTTTGGGCGGAGTTCACCGCTTCATGTCGTGGCCGCGCGCGATGCTGACCGATTCTGGCGGCTTCCAGGTATTCTCCCTCGCCAAGCTGCGCAAGGTCACTGACGATGGCGTTGAGTTCCGCTCGCACCTGGACGGAAGCAAACACTTCTTCTCACCCGAGCATTCGATGGAAGTCCAGATCGCGCTCGGCGCAGACATCATGATGGTCTTCGACGAGTGCGTCGAAACGCCCGCAACCTGGGAACGCACCAAGCAGTCGATGGGATTGACGCACGCCTGGGCGGCGCGGTCCCGCGACTACTTCGAAGCCCACAAACACGAAGTACCGTGGGCCGCGGAATTCCCGGAGAAACGACAATCCCTCTTCGGAATCGTTCAAGGAGGAATGTACCCGGACCTGCGCCGCGAGTCCGCCGAGCGCATCGTCGAACTCGACTTTCCCGGTTACGCCATTGGTGGCCTAGCGGTTGGCGAGCCTCGCGAAGTCACCCGCGAGATGATCGCCCGCACCCTAGAAATCCTACCCGCAGACAAGCCGCGCTACGTCATGGGCGTTGGTTATCCGGACGAGGTCGAAGAGTACGCGCGCATGGGCGTAGACATGATGGATTGCGTTCTGCCGACACGCGCCGCACGCCACGGCCTGCTCTTCCGTATGCCTGAACCCGGCGAGTCCGAAACCTCTGCTGTCCGCATGAACATCAAGCGGCTCGAGTATGCTGAAGATCAGCGCCCAATCGACCCCGCCTGCTCCTGTATGGTCTGCCAGCGTTATACGCGCGCCTATCTACGCCACCTGTTCATGGCAAAAGAACCACTTGGTGCCACGCTCAACTCGATCCATAATCTAACGTTCTACCTCGACACGATGATTCGTGTTCGCAAGGGACTCGCCAATGCGGCTAACTCCTACAGTTGATCCGTATGCTCTGGTCCAGAGTGTCTAACCTTGGTTGTATCTTCACTGAAACTGATTATTTGTAGGAATTTCCCGGTCGGGCCGCATCTTCACAAGGTCCGCAACTGTGTATATTGCTATGCTTCCATCTGAAAACTCGACAATCAAAGACCCGTCATTCCTACGATCGATGGACGAAATTTGAAAGTCCTTCTCTCCTGGAATATCTTCCTCTTGTGAAGATTGCTTGGAATACAGCGCGGCCGCAGAGTAGAACGACGGCAAGGAGTCGCCGATAGTGACCACTACTCCATTGCGGACGTGGTCCCGGCGAATGATGCAGGGCTGACTATGCGTATCCATGGCTTTCATGATCTCGCTTGGCAAGCACCGCGTCTGTCTGCTGGGATACACGATCGAATCGAATCCAAAAAGAATTTCACGAGACGAAATCAATTAAAGCCGGCGGCAGCCTCAATCATCCGCACCACGCGCGCAATCGGAAGGCCCATCACGTTAAAGTAGCAGCCATCGATTCGCGGAATCCAGCGCGCCGCGTATCCCTGAATTCCATACGCGCCGGCCTTGTCCATCGGCTCAGCGGTCGAGCAATAAAAATCGAGTTCATCTTCAGGAATCGAAATAAAAGTAACTGAAGTAGTTTCAACTTCGCTGACCACCTCCGCTTGAGTCACCAAAGCGATGCCTGTGAGCACCTCATGCGTCTGCCCGGAAAGCTTGCGCAGCATTCGCTTCGCATCTTCCGCGTCGGCAGGCTTGGCCACAATCTTGCCATCACACACAACGGTAGTATCTGCACCGAGCACCATCAGCGGGGCATTTGTGTATCCCACCCTTGCCGATGAAGCTGGCAAGGATGGGGCACCCGAGCTGCTTTCTTGCGCGACTAACCTCGCAGAGACCGGCTGCGCTTCCGAGTTTTCTTGCGCGACTAACCTCGCAAAGACCGGCTGCGCTTCCGACCTTTCTTGCGGTGCCGTCAGGAGTCCGAGTGCCCCATGCTTATGGGTCTTATCGATAAGGGTGGGATTCGCAAACTTCTGGTACACCGCCTTTGCCTTTTCCTCGGCCAGCCTGCGCACGTAGTCGCCAGCCGCCTCACCCGCACGCACAGACTCATCGACATCCGCAGGCTGGACTGCAAACACATACCCCGCCTGCGCCAGCAGCTCACGGCGTCGCGGCGAACCGGAAGCCAGAATCAGCCGCATCTCACCCAGCCGAGCCATTACGCGATCTTCTCAATCGAAATATGCGCGCGCATTGAATGATGCTCGCCCGGCGCAAGCGTTAAAGAATCTTCTCCTACATTTGCCGTCTCGATGCAGGTCATGTGCAGCCAGGAGTCCGGCTCCATGTCTGCCATCGTCGCGGTCAACTCCTTCCACGGATTCCAGACCACTGTCGTAGCGGACCCTTTCTTCGCAACTACGATCCGTCGCCCACCCGCTTCATCGTGCAGCACGCAGGTCGCCTCTGTATTCAGATACGGCCGATCGGTTCTACCTTCCAACTTGAGCATGCCCGCAGGCTGCACCTTGCGCTTCATTCCATCCACCTTGTCGAGGTAGGTCGTACCGCCCAGCCCATCGATTGATACTTTCTGCGCATCCGCCACGGCATAGTAGGTATGCAGCGCTTCTTCGAAGACCAGCGGCGCACCCATCGCCTTCGTCTCAATTGAAGCTTCGCGCGCACCGCCCGAACCCGAGTCGTTCGCCACCGTCAACTGCAGCGTAAGCGTCCGTCCGATAGTGACGCGATAGCTCAGCCTGAAATGGTCGAATCCCAGAGCGCGGCTCTGATCATCAGGCGCCAGCGTGAAGGCGAGATGCAACTCATCGCCAGTCATCGCCGCGAACGCCAGCTCCCACTCCGAGATGCGCGCAAACCCATGCATCGGCCCGCTCTTGCCATCGTGCCGCTCGCCGAACCATGGAAAGATCACCGGCACGCCGCCGCGAATCGGTTTACCTGCGACGAACTCCGCACGTTGACTCACGAAGATAGCCGGCGCCTCGCCGGCGGGTTTCCAATGCGTCAGATGTGCTCCGTGCAAATAGATCGTCGCCTCAGCCGCGGGCGTGGTCACTCGCGCGGCCACCAAACCCGAAGCCGTCTTCTCAAACGCCAGCACCCCGGGTATCGCAAACTTCTCCTTCAACTCTGCCACATCCGCCATTTGCACACTCCATTCGCGCTTTCCAGTCTATGCAAGTCAAATGGATTGCGAAATCGCTCTAACGTAATGCGATGGCTGCACCGCGACTCACCGACGCCCGCGGGTGAGAATCCGAATTTAGACGCAAACCGCGTCAGCGTCTGCCGCGCTCCGTAAGGGGCGCAATCTCAGCGGCTATCTGGTTCGCGTCTATCTGATCACAGTCGAGTTGAGCGTGCAGGGCCATTAACTTACTGGAGTTCCCAGCCTGCGCCGCTCGGTCTCGACGTACGTGTACCGGATGCGGTGGATGACCGTAATTGTCGAGAACAGAGCCAGCACCCAGAGGCAGGGCGCCATGACTCCCCAGCGATTGCAGAGCGCGCCCAAAATCACGCAGACAATCCGCTCCGGCCGCTCCATGAAACCCACCTTGCAGGTTCCAATCAGCGCCTCGGCACGCGCTCTCGTATAGCTCACCATCACGCACGCCGTCATCACGAAGGCCACTAAGCCCACATAAAACAGCCGGTTGCCGCGCGCGTAGTAGACCAGCAGGCCGAAAAAGATCGCGACGTCGGAATAGCGGTCCATCACCGAATCGAAGAACGCGCCGAATACGCTGACCTGGTTGGTCTTGCGGGCTACGCGCCCGTCGACCATGTCGAAGACGCCTGCGCCGATGATGATCAGACCGGCGATCATAAACATCTTATTGGCGTTATAAACCCGGGCGAATCCGAAGAAGCACGCGGCCACAATATTGATTACCAGACCGAGGAACGTGAGCACGTTAGGCGAGATCTTCGTCAGCGCGAGGCCGTTCACGATCTTCTGCAGCAACCATCCGCTGCCTTTGCCGAAAGCGCTTGTCCACGTCATTGAGTACGGTCTTTTGGATACGGTGATCGAATTGCGGTCACTTATTGCTAGCCGCGACATCAGCAGATTCTTCTTGTGCCTGATCGTGGATCGTGACCAGTTTCAACACTTCGAGTTCCCGGTTGCCGTTGGGGGTCACGACCATTGCTACTTCGCCGAGCTTCTTGCCCAGCAGGGCGCGCCCAATCGGGGAGGTGGTGGAGATCAATCCCTTGGTTACGTCGGACTCTTCGCTGGTCACCAGCTTATAGCTGAGTTCTTCGTTTTTGCTCGAATCGAACACTACCACAGTCGCGCCAAAGCCGACTCGATCGTGCGGTATGTTGACCAGATTGACCATGGCCAGCTCGCCCATACGCTTCTTCAACTGGCCGAGGCGCGCGTTCACAAACACCTGGCGCTGCTTGGCCATATGGTACTCGGCGTTCTCGCTAAGGTCTCCGAGCGCAACTGCTTTTTTGATCTCGGCTGGCAGTTCGGTCGTCAGTTCGCGCTCCAGCGCCTTAATCTCTTCTTCGAGCCGCTTCTTAATATGTTCTGGCATGGGGCCTTCCGGATTCTGCCTTGAAACGACAGACTCGCTCTACCTCTGACGCTTGAGTCGTAGTGTACAGTGGCTTTCTTTGCGAGGAAAAGGATTAGACACAATTCTTACCTGATTCCACCTATCTCATCATTTGGTTCAGCGGTATGTGCGTATGCGCATATTCCGCCTCACGACTAAATTATACGTCTCAAGGACGATCTGCCCGCCTTTGCGACCTGCTTGGGCAATGTCGGCTGCAGACTAGCCGAGGGTAATTGTTTCCGTGATATGGGAAAATTTTCCTATAAGCCGAAAAATATACATAGACTAAATTGTTAAGATATACAACTAAAGTTACGATTTCGGAATCATTATTGTGTGTGGACGCAGATCAAGCGGATACCGGTTGTAAGCTACCGGTCATACGGCACGACCTTCCGCCCACGTTCGACCTCTCAAGCGCAATTAGTTCCTACAGGAACTCCACACTGTTGCGGCCCTATTCGCAGCAGCGGGAGAACTTCATCAACGGCGCAGTCAACCCCGCTCATACATCTTTACCGGGAGCGTTTCGCGAGGGCTAGTTCTGTGGTCAGGAAAGACCGTAAAGCAGTCAAACTTTTCATGACCATACCTCCAGCTTTAGGCAACCCGCGGTATTGAACTACTTTCCTAACTGAAACGCGAGGATTTTCTCGCACAGTGCACTTCTTTATTGCAGCTCATTTTCTTTCCCATGGAGACCCCTAATGCTCAAGCGCCTCGCTATACTTTCCGCACTCGTCGTTGCTACCGCTTCCTTTGCTAACGCCGCAACCATTTCTCAAATCTCGATTGGCGGTAACGACAGCTTTACCAACAATTCCATCATCTTCTACAATCCTGGCTTCGTCGGCCCGGGCTCTACTGGCAACTTCTCAGTTTTCACAGCGGCCGACACTAACGTTCAGTTCTTTCCAGGCTTTGCGACTATCTCACCTTCTTCCTGCACGGTAATGTGCAACCCGACAGCGGCCCTTCCCTTTTCGCTTGGGTTCCAGACAGTGATGTCAAGGCTTGGGGTGCCCAACGTGCTCGCGCTCACAACGACGCAGGGTGCCAACACCTTGAACTTCTTCATGACTGACTACACTGTCACCTTCATGAGTGCCGTTACAGGATGCTCGCTGACTTGTTTGGACGTCACCGCCAACGGTTTCTTCCAGCAGACGGGATTGCCCAACACGAATGGTCTCTTCACGTTTACAACGCAGGCAGTGGATCTCTCCGGCACAACCGAAGTAACGTTGTCTGCCACTGGTACTGAAGCAGCGCCTACTCCGGAGCCGGCTTCGCTGATGCTGCTTGGCACAGGCATGCTCGGCGCCGTGGGCTTGGCTCGCCGCAAGTTCCTCCGCGCCTAAACCTGTTCGCCGTCCTAACCAACGAGGGAGCCCTGAGGCTCCCTCGTTTTCATTGTGCAGACCACCTAATTTCTGCGGACTACCACTGCAGTAGAAGCAGTTCGGAGCAGAAGGCAGGGCCCATCGCGCCCATCATGCTGTAGCAACCGGGGCTGCCCGGACGGTTCAGCAAGAAGTCCTGCATTACCGTCAGCACCGACGCGGAAGAAAGATTCCCGCGCTGGCGCAGGCTATTCCACGATGCGGCCAAAGCTCCCTTGGGTAATCCGAGACTGCTCTCCATCGCCAGCAACACCTTCGGCCCTCCACTATGGAATATGTAGCTGCAGATGCTACTCATATCAAGATCGTTGTCGGATAGGAATTCCTCCACGGTGCCGCGGAGCTGAGTGCGAACCAGTTGGGGAACATCGGCTGAGAGGACAATGTTGAATCCGTTGTGGTCGATGTTCCAACCCATCAGATGTTCGGTGTCGGGATAGAACGTCGATCGCGTATCCACCACGCGCGGACATGGCTCTTCGACGCTGCGAGGTCTCTGCGACAGTGGGGTCTCTTCTCCGGCGAGCACAACTGCGGCGGCGCCGTCTCCAAACAGCCCGCTGGCAACCATGTTGGCCATGGAGTAATCGTTCTCCTGCCACGTCAGCGAACATAGTTCCACCGAAAGCAAAATCGCATATTGTTTCGGAAACGCTTTCACGTAGTCTGCTGCGCGCGAAATTCCCGCGGCGCCGGCAACACATCCCAAACCGAAGATCGGCGTGCGCTTGATGTTCCTCGGAAAGCCCATCAGGTTGGCGAGGCGCGCATCGATGCTGGGACATGCGATTCCGGTGACGGACGTAAAGAAGATCGCAGAGATGTCGGAGGGTGCCAGTCCAACCTGGTCTAACGCCTTGGTGATAGCGGCTTGTCCAAGTTCGAGCGCTCCCTTGATCCACAAGTCGTTGCTGATCCCAAAGCCCGAAAGTGTGCCCAGCGTATCAAGCGGGTACATCATGTGGCGATACTCTACGCCACAGTTCGAATGCAGACGATGCATTATGCCTGGGAGCGTCATCTTGTCGTGCATCCGCGCTAAAAGGGATTCAGTTATCTCTGCTTGTGTGTAGCGGTTGGGTGGAAATGCTGTGCCTACAGATGCGATGCGCATGGATCAAAAAACCTCGTCGAGAGATGTGGTGCGTGCCGGGCTGATGACTTGCAATATCAGCGGATATTCAAGCAGGAGTTCGACAAGACCTATGGTCGTGCGAAGCGTAAAACGCCTCAAGCACACAGGCTGAAAGCCCTTAGGGCAATAAGTAATTATAGCCCCATGGATTGGTGTAAATTGCGGAGAAGTAGACGAAAACATACCACTTACGGGTGGTGTGTCTGCCATCCAATGGTTAGGTGGAAAAAATGTTCAACCTAACGAATAAAAATTACCTACTGCAGCGAACTACTAACGCAGTTATGCATCCGATTAGTCACTGAGCTTTCCGCAGGCGGTACTCCAGGTCTGACAAAGTTCGGCAGCACCTTTACCGGAATCCCGTGCGGACGGGATTCCGGGTTTTTTGCGATGTTGTCGGCACCGATTTCACCTGCCATTCCTTGAGAGGATGACTCGCGTCATCGTCCAATTGCGCCGGTGATCATTTTTCACAACTAATATTAAATCGGATGGACTACATTAACTTTATCTAAGTCGTCTTATGGGCATCCAACGGTGTGAGGGTGCTCATTTCGATCTGGGTGAGGTGCAGCCCTACCAGGGTCTTCGTCACGTTGCAAAAGGTCCTATCGCGCAGCACGACCCAACGAGGGCGATACATGACAGACGTAACAGCGCTACAGTTCGACATCACCTCCTTCCTGGCCACCCCGGGGTCGGGCCGTAAGTTGGTTGCCCTGAAGACCAATGACGCGTTTTTCGTCCAGGGGCGTAAATCAGATTGTGTCTTCTATCTGAAAACTGGCCGAGCCAAGCTTACCGTCGTCTCCGATCGCGGTAAGGAGGCGACAATCACGTTGCTTTCTCCAGGCGACTTTATCGGCGAAGATTCGGTTGCCGGCGTTCCCGGCTTGCGCCTCGCTACCGCCACGGCCTTAACCGCCTGCACTGCGCTCAAGATTGGGCGCGATGAGATGATCCGCGTCATGCACTCGGAGACCGGCTTCTCTGATGTATTCCTGAGGTTTCTACTGGTGCGCGGTATGCGCGCCCAAGCTGATCTCGTCGATCAGCTCTTCAATAACAGCGAGAGACGCCTCGCGCGCATCCTACTGCTTATGGCGGAGTTCGGCCAGCCCGGCGAGATTGAATCACTGATCCCCAAGATTACCCAAGAGACACTCGCCGAGATGATCGGCACGACACGCTCCCGGGTCAGCTTCTTTATGAACAAGTTTCGCCAGCACGGATTCATCGAATACAACGGCCGCATCCGGGTACACAAGTCCCTGCTGAATGTCATCCTCAACGATCAATCGCCGGGTGGCAACGCGGTGAGCGCGATGTTGGAGACTCCAAAGCAGCGCAAAATAGTCGGGCAGGCAATCGCTTTGCGCGGTCAAGATTGACCGGACAATGCAAGTCCGAAGATGAGAAACTTTCGCTATTAAGAAGTCGGTCCCTGAAGCTAGAAGAGAGGTGTCCAATGCCCCATCTCGACGCAGAACTAGCTCTCCTGCCACCCAGCCTTCCTGTTCATCCCAGGGTTCTCCTGGTCGATGACGATGAGTCCGTCCTCAACCTCCTCACCCAGGTTCTCAAACACAACGGGTTTGAAGTGAGTTCCGCCTCTAGCGTCAACCAAGCGCTTGTCCTGATTGCGTCGCAGACCTTCGACATTCTCGTCAGCGACCTGCATATGCCTTCTCACGGAGATGGACTCACCGTAGTGAGCGCCATGCGGCACTTCTGCCCCAACGCAGTTACTGTCATATTCAGCGCCTATCCCGAGATGAAGCTCGCAGCCGAGGCGCTCCTCAAGCAGGCCGACGAGGTGGTTGTGAAGCCGCTTGGCGTGGAGAACCTGGTCAGCGTCATCCGCGAGCGGCTCAAGCAGGGCCCAACCCCCATTCCCCGAGTGATCCAGAGCGTCGCCGACATTCTCGAGCGCTGTACCCAATCCACCATTGAAGAATGGATCCACTTCGTTCACGACGAACCCGGCATCATCTCTGCACATCTGGACGACGATGCCCGCTGCGCCCACCTGCCCCAACTCTTTCGCGAACTGGTTGCCCGGCTGCGCTTTCCCGTGCCCCTGGGCAAGCGCGCGCCAGGGTCTTCCGCCGCAGTGCAGCACGGTATCGATCGGCGAAGACAGCGATACACCGCGGCCATGCTTGTGGAAGAGTCGCGCATGTTGCAGGTCAGCATCTTCCAAACCTTGCAGAATAATCTCAACAAAATTGACTTCAGCGTCCTTCTGGTCGGCGTCATGGCAATTGCGGACGAGGTGGACTCGCAACTCGCCCAGCAAATGGCCAGCTTCATAGCAGAAGCGAAGGCCCAGTCCCCACCTCTCGCTGCGTAAACTTCGCGGTTGAATTTGGGGAGATGGTGCCGAGATAAGGTAATCAAATCCTTTATTTGTTTGCCTTAACGAATAGACCGCCATGATCTCGGTCAAAATTGACCAGACTCAGACCTTGGGCGGCTGAGACCATGCGCTGATACACAAATGCCAGCCGGAGGTTCTCGATGCCAGCCACGAAAAGCAGCGTGCTCATCGTCGACGACGATGCCGAACTTAGAACTTTGCTCGTCGCGATCCTAGGACGATCCGGATTTCGTGTCCGCGCGGCCGAAGATGGCTTCTCCGCCCTCGATCAGATCCGTGCCGACATGCCCGATCTTGTCCTCTCCGACCTCTACATGGCTGGCATGTCCGGCTTCGAACTTCTATCCGTCGTGCGCCGCAGATTCCCCACAATCCCAGTCATTGCTATGAGCAGCGCCTTTTCCGGAAAAGAGGTTCCCGACGGAGTCGCCGCCGACGCTTTCTATCAAAAAGCCAATGGCGTCGAACCCCTGCTCAGTCTCGTCGACGAAACCGCCAGAATGAAAAACTTGCCTCCGGAGAAGCGGCCGCGAGGCTCCGCTCCCATTTGGATCGCCACAGACAAGTCGGCGAACGGTGGCCAGGTTCCTATCGTCATCGCATGTCCCGAATGCCTGCGGACCACCGAGCACACTCACGAGGATGCCGCCACCCTCGTGTGCAGGGCTGATTGCGACCATTGCCAAACCCCCATCGACTACGCCGTCATCCAGACCACCGATCCCGGCCCTCGCAAGACGTTGTGGTCCCACTCCGTCATGCCAGCCTCGGCGTCCTCCGTCGCTTGAACGATCTGGCCCAGTCAGCACTACTGGCCGCTATTCAGCAGAAGGGCCACCCGAAATTGGTCTGTTCAAAAAGTTCACCATCGGAGCCGCCAGCGCAAACCGGCGCGTGATCTCCTGCACCAATCCTGCGTCCGTAGCTTGCTCCGCCGGCAGTGTAGCCGATATTCCCCACCTCCGGCACAACAGCAAATCCATCGCCTCCGTCGCGCCCGCAAATCCCCGTGGCGGTCGCTTTAATGGGTTTCCCTCAAACTCATCCATCGCCGCACGGAGCTTGCGTCCCGCAAGCAGCCCGCGCAGCTCCGCGTGATGCTCCACTAGGTATCGCCGCACCGCGAGCAACTGCTCTGGCGTCGGCATAAACATCCCTGCGGCAATCACCATCTGCTTTGCGCTCAGGCTGAAGTAGTAACCCGCACCCGAAGTCTTCTCCAGGCCGGTCCTCACCCACCATGCTGCGACATGCAATTTGTACGGTCGCTTATCCGCCGCAAACCGGGTGTCGCGATAGATGCGCATCATCGCCTTATGCGGCTGGCGCACATGCTCCGGAGCAAAGTCTGCGAACGCATGATTGATCTCTTCGATCAGCGCCAGCATGGGCGCTTTTAGCTCGCGCTCATACACCGCCTTGCGCGGATCGAACCACGCGCGATCGTTATTCCGCGCCAGCCCGCGCAAAAATTTCAAAGTCTCAGGGGTAAAGTGGGTTGCCATCTTTTCTCCGACTATATATGTTCAGCTAACCCGCTGACGCCTTCCATGCTGTCGTTCCGGTACGATAAGCGAATTGTTCGTCACGAGGTCAGATGAGATACGTTGCTACGTTCATTCTTCTTGTAATTTTCAGTGTGCTGCCTTGCTTCGGTCAGGCAACTCAGACGGACTCCCAAACGCTGCAAGCAATATTGGTTGAAATGCGCGGACTTCATAATGATGTTCGTCTCAGCGAAACGACCCAGATTCTGCTGACCGAATTAGGGATACAGCAGACTGCGGTGAACCTGGCGAGTCAGCGACGCGACACTCTGAAGTCAAACGTGGCGCAGATCCAGGCCCAGCAAAAGAATATTGCCGGACAACTCGCTCAATTCGAAGACCGAGACAGGGCTACGATCGACCCTGCACAAAAAAGACAGCTCACGCAGGTGGAGGAACAACTGAAGTCTTCGCTGGCGATGATGAAGATCCAGGACCAGGACCGCGCGAACGATCTTCAGGACGCGGAGAGCGCGTTGCGAAAGGAACAGGACTCCCTGGCCGCTATCCAGGACCAGTTGAACGAGGTTGTCAAGAAGCTTCAGCCCGTAACCGGCCGGTAAGGTTCGGCGGATACCAAATCATAACTGCGACCTGCGCAAACGTCTGCGCGATTTGCTAATCAGCGTACTTAGGCTAACGGTTTGAGGCCGGTAGTCCGAGGTCTCCCCACAAAATCGTCATTCTGGCGAAACTAGAATCTCTGTAGTTGCTCTCTGCCGCCAACAATCAGCATCGAGAGACGTTTTTTTGACCTTTGCCTCCCACTGGCGTATCAAGGCAAGACCATGCGATTCCCCTCCACTGCCGCTCTCTGCGCACTCATTTCCCTCTCATCCGTTGCACTCTCGCAGACGACGTCCTCAACACGCCCTGCACCATCGACGAAGCCCGATCCCAATAGTCCTGCGCAAGCCGGCCGCAATCAACTCAACAAATATTTAGACGACATCGCCGCGCAGCAGACCTCTGTACGCCGGGCTGCTATCGCCGCCATCACTACCCGAGCGCAGGCCGAGGCACGCCAACACGAGGTTCGCGCTCAAATACTTGGATTAGTTGGCGGCAGCTTTGAAAAGACGCCCCTCAACGCAAAGGTACTGGGGAGTACTCAACTCGACGGCTTCCGCATCGAAAAAATCCTCTTCGACTCGCAACCAGACTTTCCTGTAACTGCGCTGCTTTATCTACCTGACCCACAAAGTCCGATCATCCCACAAGACTCGGGTACCCCACGTTCGGCGGTCTCATCGCCGACCGCGGGAATACAAAAACTTCCGGCCATAGTTATCGCCCCCGGCCACGGAGCCACGGGTAAGGCCACCGATTACGCCATCGCATCCACCCTCGCGCGCAATGGATTCGCCGTACTCTCCTACGACCCCATCGGCCAGGGCGAACGGCTCCAGTATCCCGACCCCGCTCATCCCGGCAAATCTCTCGCAGGCGCATCAACCGGCGAGCACGCCGAGGCCGGCCTTCAACCCACTCTGATCGGCGACGCAGTAGCCCGCTTCTTCGTCTGGGACGGAATGCGCGCCGTCGACTACCTCGTCTCCCGGCCGGAGATCGACTCCGAGCGCATAGGAGCCTTCGGCTGCTCCGGCGGCGGAGTCATGACCGCAATGTTAGCCGCTGCCGACCGCCGCATTCACGCCGTAGCCACCGCCTGCTACATCACTACGATGGACACGCTTCTGCCCACGCTCGGCCCGCAGGATGCAGAACAATCCATCCCCAACTTCATCTCCTCCGGCTTCGACTTCGCCGACTGGGTTGAACTCGTGGCGCCGCGTCCCTACGCCATCGTCGGCACCGTCTCCGACATGTTTCCCTGGGCCGGACTGCTCGCCTCCGCTACCGAAGCCCGGCGCTTCTACGCGCTCTTCGACTCCACCGCTGCCGGCACGCCAACGAACGCGCCCATGCCGCTCACGCCAACCGGCCCAACGCTGAATCCCGACACTCCGAACATCATCGCCCCCACCGCCCCGCTACAAGTCATCGCCGGCATCGGCGGCCATGGAAACCTGCGCCCGCTGTACCCTGACATCGTCCGCTTCTTCCTGATTCATCTCGCCCATTCCACCGCAAAGCCGATCGTGCCGTCCCCGCCCGCCACAAACTCCGTCATCCTGAGCGGAGCGCGCAGCGCGCAGTCGAAGGACCCCGAAAGCCCCGCTCACGCCACAACGACTTTGACCATTCCGCCACCAGATTCCATCCCCGGCATACCCACCGAAGCATTGCAAGTCACCCCAACCGGACAGGTTGCGACTAGTTATCAGGGCAGTGCAACCGTCCACACCCTCACCATCAAGCGAGCAGCAGAAAAAATCCACCCGCCAGTCCATCCTCAGACCCTCCTCCAACTCCAGACCGACATTCGCGAAGTCACCAACGCCGAAGCCGTTCCCGGAACACCATCTCCCGTGAGCGCCGCTTCCAGCCCGGAAGATCCGGATCACATCCGCCACCGCCTCAGGCTCGCCACGGATCCAGGCATCACCATCGACGCTGAGTTCTATCGTCCGACGACGGAAGGAAAACATCCCACGCTGCTTCTCCTCCGCGACAGCCTCGATGGCTCATTAGACGTCCAGCGTGCCGGTGAGATCGATCGTTTCCGCTCGCTTGCGAAGGCTGGCACCGCCGTCTTCGTTGCCGCGCCCCGCCCGTCGCCTCCGGGCGTTGAAGACACCAAGTCCTCACTGCTCGGCCCGTTCTACATCATCGAACTCCGCGCCCAGTTAGTTGGCAAGACGCTGCTTGGCATGCGCGTGGACGATGTCATCCGCGTGGTCGACCTCTTCTCTACCGGTTACACCGAAGAGCCCAACAACATCACTGCCGAAGCCAGCGGGCACCTCGGCCTGGTACTGCTCCACGCGGCTGTGCTCGACCCGCGCCTGAAACACATCACCATCGATCACACTCTCGAAAGCTACCGCAGTCTGCTCGACGCGGAGCTGCCGATCGACGCTCCGCAGGACATCCTGCCCGGCGTGCTGCTGAAATACGACATCCCCGATCTGGTCCGCATCCTCGGCCCGCGCCTCAGCCTGACTTCGCCCCAACTTCCGGGTGCCCCATAGCGCATACGGCTACTTCAGCTCTCCGCTGTGCTTGTCGCGCGCCTCACGAGCCAGGCATGCAGCCCTTACCTTTTCGTAGCGCGTCTGCAGCTCGTCCAGTTCCAGGTCACTCAGGTCTTCAATATCGATCATGTTGTTGCCGGCCTGATCGATAGCCCGAATCAACTCATCCAATTTCAGGTTGATGGCGCGCGCATCCCGGTTCTGCGTGTTCTGGATCAGAAAAACCATGATGAACGTGATGACGTTCGTGCCCGTGTTGATGATGAGTTGCCAGCCGTCGGAGTAGTGGAAGAGCGGACCCGATGCCGCCCACGCAACTACAAGTAACGCCGCGCCAGAGAAGCCCCACTTGGAGCCGAGCCAACTGGAAGTAACCGCAGCAAAGCGTCCAAACCAATCGTTCGTCGTCCGAGTCTGAACTTCGAGCGGCTGCTTCTCCATTGCATGCCTCACTGGTAACTTTTCCATTCTGCAAGAGGCAATATCGGCGGTTCAAGTTGTCGCGTCATCAAATCGAAGCACCCTATTTATTACTGCGCAGTTTCAATTGCCAGCGCCACCCGCAGCATCGTCTCTTCGTCGAAGTGCCGCCCCATCACCTGCACGCCCATTGGTAGACCTGCCGCTGTATCGCCGCACGGAACGCTGATGCCGCATATGCCCGCGAGGCTCGCCGCGACCGAGTAGATGTCCTCGAGATACATCTGTACCGGATCGTCCGTCTTCGCGCCCAGTTTAAAAGCTGGCGTCGGCGTAACCGGTGCAACGATCGCGTCCACCTCGCTGAATGCCGCAAGAAAGTCGCGAGTCAGCAGCGTGCGAACCTGCTGCGCTTTGCGATAGTAAGCGTCGTAGTATCCGGCCGACAGCGCATACGTGCCCAGCAGGATTCTACGCTTCACCTCCGCGCCGAATCCCTGGTCGCGCGTCTCGCGATACATCGCCGACAGGGTCTTCGCCTCGCCGGCACGCAGGCCGAAGCGCACGCCATCGAATCGTGAAAGATTCGCCGAAGCCTCCGCCGTCGCAATCACGTAGTACGTCGGAATCGCGTACTTGGTATGCGGCAGCGAGATCTGCTTCACTTCGCAGCCAGAAGCGTGCAGTCCATCAATCGCCTTCTCAATCGCAGCACGAATCTCCGGGTCAAGCCCATCGCCGAAGTACTCTGCCGGAACGCCGATCCTCAGCCCGCCAACCGGCTTCTCCAGTGCGCCAACGTAATCGCCGACTGGCCGCTCGGAACTCGTCGCATCCAACACGTCCTTGCCCGCGAGTACGCCGAGCATCGTTGCCGCATCGCGCACGTTGGTGGCAAACGGTCCCACGCGATCCAGCGACGACGCGAACGCAATCAGCCCGTAACGCGAGATGCGGCCATACGTCGGCAGCATTCCCACCACTCCGCAAAATGCAGCCGGCTGGCGAATCGATCCGCCTGTATCCGTGCCCAACGACGCCACGCAGAAGCCCGCCGCTACCGCCGCCGCCGACCCGCCGCTCGACCCGCCCGGCACACGATCCAGCGCCCACGGATTCAGCACCGGCCCATAGGCCGAATTCTCATTCGACGAGCCCATCGCAAACTCGTCGCAGTTCATCTTGCCAAGGATCACAGCGCCCGCAGCCTCCAGTCGCTGCACAACAGTCGCGTCGTACGGCGGCATGTAGCCCTGCAAAATTTTCGAACCCGCAGTCGCAGGCGAACCCACCATCGTCAGCACGTCCTTGATGCCTACCGGAACACCAACCAACACCGGCAGCGCATCGCCCTTCGCGACCATTGCGTCGATCTTCGCCGCCTGCGCCAACGCACGGTCCTTGCTCAGCGCAAGAAAGCTGTGAATGTTTTTGCCGTCCGGCCCATCCTCCGCCGCGATCTTTGCATAGTGCTGCTCAGCCACTGCGGTCGCAGTAGTAGCGCCACTCGCAACCGCCGTCCGAATCAAATCAATCGTCATGCTACCCAAACTCATCGCGCCCTCGAACCTAATACCTAATACCTGGTACCTATCTCTCAATCACCTTCGGCACTTTGAAGAATCGCCCATCACTCTCCGGCGCCGAAGCCATCACCGCGGCACGATTCAGAGATGGCTGCACCGCATCCACACGCAGGCTCGCGCCGGTCAATTCAGCAGCCGTGCCGAGCATTTCGCCGACTTGCGACATTGCGGGAACGCCGGTCGTGTCTAATTCATTCAACTCCGCGATGTGGCCCAGGATGGCGTTCAAGTCGCGCTGCATCCGCGGAACTTCCTCGCTGGTCAGATCGAGGTTCGCCAACTCCGCGACTCGCAGAACTTCGTCGATGGTTACGCCGGCAGCATTAGCCATTCGCACTTTCTCCTATCGGTTCTCAACCCTTTTGTAGTTCAAAGCGTATGCCGCTCACCGGCAGTCCTGCGATGCGGGCCATCTCGCGCTCCAACACGCTGCGTAACGAGATCATCTGGCGCAACCAAACCGCGTCGGCCACCTCGATCCGCACCACGCCCGCATCGTAGCCAACCACTCGTCCGCGATCCGCCATCGCGCATCCGCACGCTACCGTCCACGCCGCAGCCAACCGGTCTTCGTCGCAAATGCCGCGCAGGCTCTTACTCAAGGATCCGCGCAGCACATCTCTCATCACTTCCATTGCAACCTGCCTCGCCAATGTCGTCATTCTGGCGCAGCCAGAATCTCCGTAGTTGCCTTTGCCTCACGCAGCGAAAATTCCCACTACTACTACTTCTTCAACGGGAACCGGTAGACAACGCCGCCGGAGATCGCGAAGAACTCCCGCGTCTCGTTGCCGAAGCGTTCCAGAATCAAATCCGGCGACAGGCGAAACGCCCAGTTCTTCGAGCGGTTGAAGTCGAGACTACCGCCCAGCGCAACGATCGGCGCCGTATGGTTGTTATACAGACCCACAATCTGCGCATTTGAAGTCGCGCTGGCACCCGGAGTAGCTCCCGCGCCCTGGGTTCCGCCGTCGAAGACACCACTCGCAATTCCTCCCAGCGCATGGTAGTTGAGCGCCGCATACTGATTCTTCGGCCCTCGATACTGCACGCCGGCCAAGCCCATATTCATGTAAACCAGGGGCCGGTGAATGCCAAATGCATTGCCAATGGGGAAGACCTGCGTGGTGCCCGCTCCGCCGCGATATTCTGCCGCCACGCCCAGCTTCGGCGTTACCCACCAGGTGCCTTCAATCTCTGCGCCGCCAAGATTCATGCGCTTGGGCAGGTTCTCGCCAGCCTTGAAGTTCATGTAGTTCAGGCCGCCGTACAACTCATATTTATTATCGTAGGTGACGGGTGCGGCTAGCCCAAGCTTGGTCTGCGCCTGTGCATTGCGGGCCGTCGCCGGAAGCATGCAGGCCAATCCGATCGCCGCGAGGCGGGTAGCTCTTCGGCTGTACATTGGAACCTTGGCGGACCAGTCGATTCCCATCTCAATCTTCTTCGTCATTCTTGGCATTCATCTCCAAATCGGGTGCGGCTCGTAGCGCGCCTTGGCTGTCGGACCTGGCCGTATTGCAAATCGACCTCCGGGCGCCAGGGTCCGGAGGGTGGAGATCGCAATCGTTCCTTATCCAAGATATAACGTCTGGGGCAATCCGGGCTTTCGGGCCTAAAACGCAGTGCTTAGAGAATGGTCAAGGCTGCTGCGCGATGGATAGCGAAACGAAGCCCTGCGTCCCAGCTGCCGCAGCGATGTTGGTCACCTCGCCAACGCCCGGAATCTGCATCGGAGTCACGCTGACCAATCCATCTGCGTCTGAGATCGCCGCTGCCCGGGACGCAGCCAGCACCGGCGCAATCGGACATCTTCCCCGCGCTGGACAAGGCATGTTCGCTGCATCGACTGTCTGATACACCGCGACCGGCGCGCCTGCGACGGGATTGCCGCTGCTATCGGTCACCATCAGAATCACGGGCAAGAACATCCCGGTCGCCACCACAATCTGCCTCGCACCGTTCATCACCACTAACCGCCAAGCCGGTTCATCAACTCCCAATGCGGTGAAGTTCGCGCACACCGTCGTCCACGCACATGCCTGCGCGCTCGCCTGCCCACCTGCCGAAAGAGGCCCTACAACAGTGAAAACTTCCGCCAGCCCCAGCGCGTTGGCTACGCTCAAATCCTGCGCCAGCCTCATCGCGCCAGAAGCTGTCCACTGCACCACCGTGCCCGCTGCCGCCGCGCCGTTCTGCGCAACGCTCACCTGCGGAGTCCATGCGACGGTGGCTCCGGCAGCGACGTACGCGACACACTTCATCGCTGCGATATCTCGCAGAACCGAGAAGAATCCAGCCGTCTGCACCGCGCCCACTGCCGCCCCCTGTATGGTCACGGCGCCGAACGCGGTCGGCATCACGGTGGTCGATGCCATGCCGGTCGCGTCGGTCAACGTCACGCACGGGGTCGCCGTGCATGCTCCAAGCCGCGCGCTTCCAGTCGCAACCGAAAACGTCACTGGTAATCCCACAACCGGAGTCACTCCATCGCTCAACAACACACGCACGGAGAACGGTGTCGCCGCGACCGTCCCAACCGCAAGCGAATCCGCAGGTGCGGAGACCAGCCTCATCAAGTCCGGTGCAACACCGCCATAGCGAAGCGCCCCCGTCATCACCGTCGATCCGCCAGTCGAGAGATCGACCACCGCGACGTCGACCGCCCCAGCCGGATTAGCGCGAAACGCACTCTTCACGGGCGCCACCGCGACGATACTGGTCGAGCTCCAACTGGACACTGCCGCAGCCACGCCGTTCACCATCACCACATTGTCCGAGCGAAAGCCCATTCCACTGATTGTGATCTGTCCACCATTCACGCTGGTGATCGCTGGCTCAATAGCATCCGCGTACAACATGCGCGCGCGGTATGCGAAGTCAGGACGCCCATCGCCGCGCGCATCCGCGATGACAAACCGCAGACTCTTCGCCTGCGCCGTTGTTACGCTCGCCGCCGTCATACCCAGCGTGATCGTGTTGAACGCCGCAGACGTCGCCGCCACAGTCGGCAGCGCACCCGTCGCGTCAGTCGCCGCCCACACCCCGATCAGCGGCATAGCTTTCGCTGTAGTGGCGAACCCGCTCTCATCCAGCGCGATGACTTCGAGCGTCGCGGTCCGCCCCGCCTTGGTCGCAAAGCTCGACCATGCCGCATGACCATGCGCGCACAGCACGCCAGTCCACAAACCGTCCGCAGCAACCGGCAGTGGCGAAGATTCCACGCCATCGCCGCCAGTGGCACAGCCACTCGCAGCATCGGTGGGCGCGAAGTTCCCCTGCACCGCCGCCCACGGAGTCATATAAGGCTCCAGCGCATATTGGTTGAGCAGATGGCGCTCCGTCGCACCGGAAGGCGTCACACCCCCCACAACATAGGGCCCCACCGCGTACGCGCCGGTATATAACGGATTGATCGCCTCGGTCGTTACCACCACCACCATCGCACCGTTCTGCGCGCCTCCGGGATCAATGTCGGGAATCCACGCCAAATCGTAAGATCCCTCAAGCGACAAGTCGGTCGAACCCATGCTCCCGGCCATCCCGACAACCGGCCCCGTCACTGCGTTCCCGCCATTCTGTTGAAACTGATATCCACTCACTGACGACGTGTCGTACCACGCTTCAGGAATGTTCCATCCACCCTGCTGCCGCTGCGCCACCACATTCACGCCCTGCATTCCCTCGCCAGTAGGAAAGGTCACCGTGCCATTCACCCGGCTCGACTGGGTGTAAGTCCAGATCTTTCCCGGCGGGGGCGGGGGCGGAGTTGGATTGGAAAAATTGATATAAGGATAAAGCTGCGAGATCGCCGACACATCGTCGTCGCGCAGCGTGAACGGCTTCGGCAGGCATTGATAGGTATACGCCCCGCACACGATGTCGATCGGATGCATGATCGGCCAATGCAGTGCCTGGTTGTTGGTCGGCTGCGGCATCCCGGTGAATACATTGTCGTTGGTCTGCGACCAGCCCAGGCCAAGCACGCGTCCGAATGCGCGCTGAAGCTGGTACTGCATCTGCAACTGCTGTTGCGGAGCGGGCCCGGTGCAACGTCCGTTCAACACCACGATCGCATGCTGAATCAATCCCGCAGGAACGATCGAGTCAACACTTTCAGTCACCGCATTCTGGCGGCATTCCGCCGGTGAACTCGCACCTCCACCCAGCAGCATGTCGGTTACTGAGCCGTCGCTGTCGTAGATCACCGCGATTTGTTTCGCCGCATAGTTGCTGCTCTGGATGTCCGACGGAAACACCGGCCCGTTGCTGCTTAGGTAGGCATTTGCGCTGCTTACATGCTCGGCCATCGCACCGCCGTAGCTAACCACCATGGCCGAAGTAGGCACGTTCCACACCCCCGCAGCGGCTGCGACGATCGCATCGGCGGCTGCGTGATTCACGGACGCACTCAGATCGCCAGGATCGGTAAAGTAAAGTGGCTGCGCGGTAAACCACACCACCGGAGTGCCTGCGCGCGCGGTGAAGTATGGCGGACCCGCAACCCACCGTGGCCCGCTGGCACCGGCCGTAGCCGCGGCCATTAAAAGCCCGAGCAGAATTTCGTAAATCACGAAGACCGTTCGCGGGATATTAGCGTGCGACATAATCGGCCTTGTCCCAATTCCGGAGCATTTTCAACACGGTTGGATAAGCGGCAGACTCCGCTGAACCAGCGTCCTTTGTCGAAGGCCCGAAAACATCCACCTGCCGGGCCTGCGCATCCGCCGTATAGGCCTGAACCGTGACCCGCTCGGAGGTCGGATGCGCTACTACCTCAGCCACATATGCGACCGTCCGCGTAGCGCGAGTCGCAACCCAGCGAAGATCCACCACCCCGCCGTCCGGCGTCGCGGAAGTGGCCGCCACCGCAGCCTTCACTGAAGCAGCCGCCAGCGTCCCGCCTCCGCCGCGAATGGGAATCGTGCCATCGCTTCCACCCACCGGAGAGCTCAACCCCGCAGCGCCGACAGCATGCAGCAGCATCAGATATCGCTCGCCCACGCGGAAGGGCTCATACCCCGCAGCCCACAGGCCGCCCCATTCACGCAGCGTATATGTGCCCTCGTTGACGCCACGAATCGCATCGTCCACAGCAAACTCAATCTCAACTACGCCGGTCCCACCGTTGAACGCCGCATGTCGGCGAATCGCGATCACCCGCCCCGCAAAGATCACCGCCGCCATTCGCGACATCGAATGCAGCGCATCTTCGCTACCGGGCTGAATCGCTTGTGTGTCCACAGCGACCGTCTGTGCCGCACCGGGCACAGTCCCCAGCACCAACGCCAGTAAGCCAGTTGCCCACGCCTGTCTTTGTATTCGCGATCCCATGGCAATTCCCGCCTCCTGTCTGATATTTCGTCAGCAGGCGTGAAGAACCGGAGCCATGTCTCGTTTTGACACAGCTATGGTGGATACTGTTACCCAAACGCGCAGCCCTAAATCTCGGGGTAGAAGTCAAAGAACGCGTCGATGCTCAGCCGCAGTTGTGCCTCGATCGCCTCGCGGCTTCCTTCCAGCACATGCATCGTCACGTGAGCCTCGTGGCCATTCTTCAGGGCAATCGGCGCCTCGCCGACCGACGCAACCTCATCCGCCGGCAGAAGCCGCATTCCGTACACCAGAGTCAAGTTCGCCATGCCCGATTCTTTCATCTCTTCGCGGGCATTGCCAACCGCGGCCAGCTTTACTCCGACAGCGACTTGGGCAAGGCTCCGTTGTTGTTGGACGCGGTCACTGTAGCCGCGTGCCCGTTCCGCATCATCTGCCCGTTATGCACCAGCACCACGACGCGAGGATCGTTCTCAAACTGTGCTAGCGACGGATCTTTCCGCATCTCCCGTTGCACATCCATCCCCGACTCGCTTGCCATCGCCAGCAAATGCAGCATCTGGTCGATCTGCCCGTTCTGCGCGTATAGCTTCGCCATCTCGTAAGCGAAGCGTGCCCGGTCCTGTGAAGTCAGCACGTGAGCCTCCACGCCGCCGCTGCCCACATCCCTGTCGAATATTCCGGAATCAAGCCGAAGGGCCGCTGTCATCTCACGCCGCGCCGCGCCAAAGTCCCGTGTCTCAAAGTATGCCGTCGCAAGGTTCGCATGGAAGACCGCCTGCGTCTTGTCCAGCTTGATCGCTTTCTTGTAATCGTTGATGGCGGCGGCGACGCCATGGTCGAGGTATTCCACTGCGCCCAGGTTGTTCCACGCGTCGGGGCTCTTGGCGCTGGATTTCACCGCACGCTTAAAGTAGGCGCGCGCCAGTTGCACATTCCTCATCTCCAGCTCGGCCAGGCCCATCTTGTTCAGCATGGAAGTCACGTTCCCACCACGCGCCATGGCGAACTTGTAAAATTCCAACGCATCGTCGGGAAACCGTCTCGCACGCAGAATGTCAGCTTGAAGTTCCAGCGACTGCGGAGTTGCCGTAGCCGGGTCTGGAAGATGCGCCTCAATCTCCCTCCACTGATTTGAATCATGCGCCCGTAATCTCGCTTGAGAGTAAGCAGACTTCTGGGCAACCGTTTGCGGAGCAAGCCACGAGCCAGCCGATAGGCACAGGAGACTCAACACAACCGGGTACGTGCTTCGAGCTTTCATTGCAATCGGGAAGATAGAACTGGGCAGGCGCATAAGACACCTCCAAGTGACAAGGATTATTCGCCTCACGATTACGATTGTCAAACCTACGCAAGCTAATCTGTAAAGCCCGCAGAATGAATAACGTTCGGAACTGAGGTGCGCTTCGGCCCGCACAATCAATAAAGTTCGGAACTGAGGTATCCTTCGGCCCGCACAAGACCACTTCGCGCAACCTGGTAGCGAACTTTCATTTAGCCTGAAGCTAGAGAGATTTAGATTCGAATGGCAAAGAAGGCAATCATCATCGGCGCGGGCCCGGCCGGCTTGACCGCTGCGCTTGAACTGCTCCGGCGTTCCGACATCGTTCCCATAGTCCTTGAAGCGAGCGACGAGATCGGGGGCATCTCGCGCACCATCCGCTACAAGGGCAACCGCATGGACATCGGCGGTCACCGCTTCTTCTCCAAATCCGACCGCGTGATGCAGTGGTGGATGGACCTGATGCCACCCGACCTCTCCGTGCCCGGCGCGCCTGCATCGGAGTCCCAGACCGCCGACAGCAGGGCCCATGGAGAGCCGCTCGAGATCAGCTATCAGGGTAAGCGTCGCGTCGTCGCTGTGCCCGCACATTTGCTGGAGGAGCCTCCACTGCGCGGCCTCGGGCCTCTGCTCGGCGACGGCGAGGAAGACCAGTCCAAGGCGGAAGAAGATGGCGCCGAGGACTCCGTCGTCGAGACGATCGTGGTGCCGGAGCCGGCCGATCCCGACCTGGTCATGCTGATTCGCCCACGCCGAAGCCGTATCTATTACCTGCGCAAGTTCTTTGACTATCCGATTACGCTGACTGCCAACACGCTGAAGAACCTCGGCGTCGTCCGCATGCTCCGCGTCGGTACAAGCTATGCGGCAACGCGCGTCCGTCAAATCACGCCGGAGAAGAGCCTCGAAGACTTTCTTATCAACCGCTTCGGTCGCGAACTCTACCTCACATTCTTCAAGAGCTACACCGAGAAGGTCTGGGGAACGCCGTGCCACGAAATCTCCGCCGAGTGGGGCGCGCAGCGGATCAAGGGTCTGTCGCTCACGACTGCCGTCAAGCACTTCGTCAAGAAGATGTTCCGCAAAAAGAGTCGCAGCGGAGACCTCGCGCAGAAGGGAACCGATACCTCGCTGATCGAGCGCTTCATGTATCCGAAGTTTGGGCCGGGCCAGCTTTGGGAACACGTCGCGGAGTTGATCCAGAAGAAGGGCGGCGAGATTCACATGGGCTGGAAGGTTGACAAGCTCAACTTCGCCGAGGGCGCGGAGTTGCGGGTCGAGTCAATCGAAGCGCTCAACGACGCAGGAGAGCGCCGTACTTTCGAAGGCGACTACTTCTTCTCGACGATGCCCATGCGCGAATTAATTCGTGCAATGAATACGGCGATTCCAGCGAATGTGCTCGAAGTCAGCGATGGGTTGCAATATCGCGACTTCATCACGGTCGGCCTGCTCGCCGACAAGCTAAAAGTGACGGAGCCGGACGGTGGTCTGCTCAAGGACACATGGATCTATATACAAGAGCCGGATGTGCTGCTGGGTCGTCTACAGATCTTCAACAACTGGAGCCCGAACCTGGTGAGTGATCCGAGCAAAGTATGGATTGGCCTCGAATACTTTTGTTACGACACCGACGATCTGTGGAAGATGGCCGATGATGATTTAAAAGCGTTTGCTATCGCCGAGGTTGCGAAGATCGGTATTCTCGACGCGGCCGACGTCAGCGATGCGCACGTAGTACGCGTGCCCAAGACGTATCCTGCATACTTCGGTACCTACGACCGATTCGACGAGCTCAAGACGTTTACGAACAGCATCGAAAACCTCTTCCTGGTAGGCCGCAACGGAATGCACAAGTACAACAACCAGGATCACAGCATGTTGACCGCAATGCACGCGGTGGACGGAATCGTCGCCGGGCATGTACACAAGGAAGCTCTGTGGGAGATCAACACCGAGCAGGAATACCACGAGGAAACCGGCAAGAAAATGTAACCCAAGATTGCTCTGAGGCCACCGAGATCGATTTTCAAGCACGCTTCTCAGAATCTGCACCGCAAGGCTGAAGAGCTTCTGCGATAGGTCGGGACTTCAAGTCCCGGCACAACGAGTTCAAACCCAATACGGGCTTTAGCTCCCGGGACATATCGCTAACCCCATTTTCTGCACCGAATCCAGACACAAGAGAAGGTGCCCATGTTGAAGACGATTCTGATTCTCGCGTTCGTCGTGATGATGGGATTCATTCTGGTCAATCGCCAACGCGTGTTTATTCGCGATCCCGTGGCGACGGTCTACCGCAACGAAGCGAAGCAGAGCGGAATACATGTCTACATCAACTACTCCAACGATGTCCTGCTGGAGAAGGAAGAGGAGCCCGGGGCATACCGCACGATTCTGCAGAACTGGGACCAAAAACCGGGAACTCCGTCGGATCTGGTGTGCATTCGCTGGATGGCGTGTCTTACCCGCGACGACCACGCTCCTGCTAACCCCATCGTCCGCATCGGCAGAAGCAAGTACGATCCTGAGGTGACCATGACGAGTCGCGAAGTGTCTTTCGTCGATGCCGCCGGAACCAGGGTCCGAGTCGAGCTTCGCTAACCCAACCCAACTCCTCATCAACTGACATCTGAGCAAAGCCTTCCGCTCAATTTCTATCGCAGTCGCAGGATCTGCAACTCGCTCCCATTACAAACGAATGGGTTCGCTTTCTTGCCGTATTGGGGTAGCATCATATAATGCTGATTCAAAACATCTTAGGCCTCGCATGCAAGCCTAATCACTAAAAATCTTCAAAATATGGGCCAAACTTGCGTGTCAAGCCCCAAAACGACCTAAGTCTATGACCTGGAAGGAAATAAACTTGGCGTAACAGTTTGGGTCAAACCCATATAATGAGAATACGGGGGAATTTGCGCTTAAAAGGTAAGCGCAGGAGGCTTAAGCGCGCCGCCTGTAAGTCCAATCATAAGAGTATTTTAGAGCTAACTCGTTTGATTTGAATATTTTGGGGTCATGCTGAGCTCGTAAACCGCTGAAACGGAATGTTTTGTCCCCAGGATACGGTGTAAGGGGGAGTGGGTACCTGACGTACCGCCTGCTCGCAGCATCCGTTCGGGAACCAATGAATCAAATGTTTATGGCCCACTTATTCTCTCCCATCTCGTTCCGCGAAATCACGTTGCCGAATCGCATCGCCGTATCGCCAATGTGCCAGTACTCCAGCGTCGACGGCTTCGCGAATGACTGGCACATGGTCCACCTGGGCGCGCGCGCCGCCGGAGGTGCTGGCCTGGTCTTCACCGAGGCTGCTGCCGTGCTGCCCGAGGGCCGCATCACGCCGAATGACCTTGGCATCTGGAAGGACGAGCACATCGCGATGCTTGCCCAGATCGTCAATTTCCTCCACGGACAGGGTGCACATGCGGCGATCCAACTGGCGCACGCCGGACGCAAGGCCAGCATGAATCGGCCGTGGGACGGCGAGCGCCTGCTCTCGGCCGCAGAAAACGGGTGGACCAACGTAGTCGCTCCCAGTCCCGTCGCCTTCGCCGACACCTATGCAAGACCGCACGAGCTTGATGCCGCAGGAATCGCAGAGGTCAAGCACGCCTTTGCCGCCGCCGCACGCCGCTCCCTTGCCGCGGGCTTCGACATCATAGAAGTCCACGCCGCGCACGGATACCTGCTCCATGAATTCCTCTCGCCACTCTCAAATCACCGAACGGACATCTACGGCGGCAGCTTCGACAACCGCATCCGCCTGCTGGTGGAGACGGTCGATGCGGTGCGGGTAGTCTGGCCCGAGCATCAGCCGCTGTTTGTCCGCATCTCCGCGACTGACTGGACTGAAGGCGGCTGGGATATCGAGCAATCCGTCGCGCTCGCTCGCGTCCTCAAGCAACATGGAGTCGACCTGATCGACACGTCTTCAGGCGGCAACGTTGCGGGCGCCAAAATACCCACAGCTCCCAGCTACCAGGTTCCGTTCGCGGAGCAGATCCGCCGCGAAGCTGGAATTGCGACCGCTGCTGTTGGCCAGATCACTGAGCCTGTACAGGCCGACCAGATCGTACGGAACGGCGAAGCCGACCTGGTGCTGCTGGCGCGTGAATTCCTCCGCGATCCTTATTGGCCGCTTCATGCTGCCGAAGCGTTGGGCACCGCGATGACGTGGCCACCGCAGTATCTTCGCGCGGCGCATCGCACCAGCACTGCGCGCGAACCGCTAACCGCTTCTCCTGAACTTGTACGATGAGGACCTCATGGGTTGAGCTGCGTCGAACAGAAGAGTAGTTGACTTACAATAGGCGTGATTGCACGGGGAGAAGCAAATGGCATTGATGAAGACATCGAATCCGGCGCTGGGTGACAAGACGTTTCGCGACCTCGCCAGCAGCGGGCCGTCCGGCATTCTGGACGCAGCCGGCTCAATGACGCTGAACGGCACCGTCAACAAGACCGGTATCCTGCTGCTCTGCGCGATCGCGACCGCGAGCTGGACCTGGCGGCTATTCGCTCAATCAGGCGACGCCTCCAGCGTGACCGGCTTGATGATGGGTGGAATGATTGGCGGATTCATCTTCGCTATGGTCACAGTTTTTAAGAAGGAATGGGCCCCGGTGACGGCGCCGATCTACGCGCTGCTGGAAGGCCTGGTGCTCGGCGGATTGTCGGCTGTCTTCAACGCGCGCTATCCGGGACTTGCGATCCAGGCTGTTAGCCTCACCTTCGGAACGCTCTTCGTTCTGCTGCTGGCGTATCGCTCAGGCCTGATCCAGGTGACGGAGAAGTTCCGCCTGGGGATCATCGCGGCCACCGGCGGGATCGCGGTCTTCTACTTGTTCGAGATGGTGATGAGCTTCTTCGGCTTTCACTTCACCACCATCAACGGATCGGGGACGATTGGGATTGTCTTTAGCCTGGTCGTCGTGACGATCGCGGCGTTGAATCTCGTGTTGGATTTTGACTTTATTGAGCAGGGCGTAAAGTTCGGTGCGCCCAAGTATATGGAGTGGTACGGCGCGTTCGGGATCATGGTTACGCTGGTGTGGCTGTATCTGGAAATTATCCGGCTGCTCTCAAAGCTGCGCAGCCGAAACTAGGAGCGTTCGATGGCCGGTGCGAAGAGCGAAGGTACGGCACCGGGACGGGAGCCGCGGCGCGCCGAGTTGGGGTTGGTAGATGGTCTCGATCTGCATGCGCAGTATCATTTCGAGCGGACCGGTGGCGACTTCTTCGATGCGGTCCGTGTGGGTCGGCGAGTCGCATTCCTGCTCAGCGATATTGCTGGCCCAAGAGCCGAGGCTGGACCGATCGCAGCCGAGATTCAAGACGCGTTCCGCACCAGTGCGGCTGATTTCTTCGGCGACCGCAACGCGAATCTGATGCAAGGTATGGAGCTGCTGGTGCAAGCGATCAACGCTGCGCTGTTCAAAGCCGCGAATGGGCTTCGTTTTGCCCCGACCATGCTCGGCTGCTACGACGTGCAGCTTGGAATCCTGGCGTACATCAACGCTGGCGGACAGGTCGCCATGTTGCATGATTCTGAGGGCGCAAGACCCCTGCCGAACGTGTCGATGCCGCTGGGTCTGTTTACCCATTTGACGTACGAGGCGTCGATGCAGGCGTTTGAGCCGGGTGCGAGGCTGCTGGTGGTAACCAAAGGAGTGACCGAGAGCAAGCAGGGCAAGGTGGCGTTCGGCGCCGATAAGGTGCGCGAAGTGTTGCAGCGCTCGAAAGATAAGTCGGCCAGCCAGGTGTGCCAGGATGTGTTGGAGGCGGCGCAAGGGTTTGAGGAGCGGCGGTTCGGAATCTCGTTCGGCAGGAAGAAAGTTGTGATGCGCGAGGACATGACCGCGCTGGCCATGGTTCGCAGCTTCTAGGCGCGTTACTTCACCACGATCAGATTCTTAATCTCGTCGAACTCCGCGGTCGACATCACGCGCTTGCGCACCAGATCGTGAGTCGTAGCGTAGGGTCGTTTCACGATGATTGCGGTGGTCATTTCGGGAGTGACGCCGGGCAACTTCGCAAGATCCTTGTCCGACGCGGCATTGATGTCGAGCGGCGCTTTTCGGACAAGCCCCTGAGCTACGCCGCGTGTGATGGCCTCTGCATCGCGTTTCGCCGCAGCGGTTACATCGGCGGTGTGTTGCTGCAGCGCATCTGTATTGCCTGGTGCGCAACCGGAGAGGAAGAGGGCAAACGTCGCAATCGAGAAGACGCGGATCATACTGATTACGATGCTTCAATTGGGCGAGAGGATGACCTAATCCGCTGCGAGAGCTTCCACATGCTCGCGCCGGGGAAGATTGCCCTTCACCCGGAGGTTATCGATTGCATAGTTGAGAAATCGCGGATCGAGGTGCACGGTTTGTTGCATGAAACGGCAGGATGCAACTACCTGCTCGATCAGGAATCGTGGTTGAAATGCGGCGAGTTCGAGCTGCTTTTCTACCTGAATTTTGTAAACGATGGCGTTAAACATTTCGTCCGTAAGGGGAATTTCCTGCGCCACGCACTCCTTGGTGAAGATGCGTTTGTAAATCTCGAGCGAGGGCGATCCGATTTCGATCTTGTAGGGCAGCCGGCGAAGGAAGGCGGGGTCCATTAGGTCTTCGGGTTCGAGGTTCGTGGAGAAGATGACCAATTCGTCGAAGGGGATGCTGAAGCTCTTGCCAGTATGAAGTTTGAGGTAGTCAACACGGCTTTCCAGAGGCACGATCCAGCGGTTAAGCAGGGTGGTTGGGCTGACGAGCTGGCGACCGAAATCGTCGATAACGAAGCACCCGCCGAGCGCTTTCATATGCAGCGGCGCTTCGTAGAATTTCGAGACCGGGTCGTAGCGCAGGTCGAGCATCTCCAGGGTCAATTCGCCACCGGCTACGACGAATGGACGCTTGCACGCGACCCAGCGAGCATCGATCGCTTCGCCACGCAGGATGGAACTGCCGCCGTCGGCGCTGCGTGGATCCCTGGTGATGGGAATGTGAATGCTGGGGTCGAAGACGCGGATGATCTGACCTTCGACGAATACCGCGTATGGGATGTAGATCATGTCGGTGAAGACTTTGGCGAGGCGCAGCGCGAATGTAGTTTTACCGTTGCCGGGAGGGCCGTACAAGAGAATCGCGCGGCCAGAGTTGAGTGCGGGTCCGGATTGCTCGATGAGGCTGTCTTCCATAGCGAGATCGCTGATATTGTCGCGTACACGCTGGAAGGTGACGCGCTCATTCGTGATTTTCTGCAAATTTACGCGGTCGCAGAATTCATCAAGTGTGATGGGAGCTGGCCCGGTGTATTGCGAACGATGGAGCGCGTCGGTGGCCCAGCGCTGACCCTCCTCGGTCATAGCGTAGTTCATCATGGAGGCATTGTCAGGACGGACACCGCGCGCGTACAGAAGCTTTCGCTCTGTCGCCATTCGCACCAGCTTAACGACGATGTGGGATGGCAGTTTAATGGCGTCCGAAAACTCCCGAGTGGACTCCAGCCGCCAGGTGTAGATCAGCTTCATCAACAAGCTGATCAGCTCGTTTTCGTCGATACCGGTTGCTTCAATGTCTTCGGGCTCGACCGGTGTTTTATGCAGGAAGGAATCGAGCGCCTGCTGGGTGATGTGACCCAGGGCGACGAGATGATCGCCGAAGCGGCCGCCTTGTCCGGCCTGGCCCTTCAGCGCATCGTTCATCTGATCTACGGTAATCAGCTTCGCCCGGACCAGGAGAACCCCAAGCTCCATTCGAACCGCGATAGCGATGATGTCCCCCCTGTAAGCCCCTGAGTGAAGGCGGAGACCCGATTGTTCCACGGCCAACGCAGCGTTGCTGCACCCCGAAACGCCCATGCGGACTGGCACTCTGTGGGGTTGCGCTGACGGGTGATGCATGGTATCAAGTGGGAATTGGAGAGCCGGCAAGACTGGGCAGGCAGGACCGTTGCAGCCGTCCTGTACTCTAATATGCGAAATCCTATCAGCCATGAGCAAGCTGCAATCAGCTCCGGTCGTGTCATCATCTCTCGACCTGGGTACGTATTTGGGGTCGCATCGCGAGGGCGTCTGGAAGGTACTGCCGCTTTATCTCGGCTTTGCTGCAACAGGCATCGGCGTCGCGTTGCCGGGCGTTATGCTCCCTATTCTGCTTGCACGGTGGAGTCTTCCGGACGAGGGCGGCGGAAACCTGTTTTTTGTGGGATGGATCGGTTCATCGCTGGGCGCGCTGCTTCTGTCCGGGCCGCTGCTCCGGGCGCTCTCCCGAGGTGGTGCTGCAGTGGCGCTGGCGGCGGTTGGACTTAGCTTTTGCCCGCCCTGGGCCGCGACCGGCTGCATGTTGCTTTACGGTCTGGGCCTGGGGACGGTGATGACATCCATCAGTCTCCTGATCCAGAAGCAGGCGGGCAATAGCACCAGGGCACTCGTCCGTCTGAACCTGCTGTGGGCCGTTGGCGCAAGTCTGTGTCCTGTGCTGGTCCTTCGAACTCTCCGGACCGCTGACCTCCGCCCCAGCCTGTACCCTCTTGCCTTGCTGTTTGTGCTGCTTGCAGCCTGGGCTGTCCGTCGGCTATCCAGACAGGGGAGCGTTGCTGATCGGCAAGGCGATACCGTTCCGGCTATTCCTCACCATCCGCGGGTGGCGGCAGCTCTTGGCGACCGAGCCACCAGCTTAGTGGCTTCCATTCGGTCTCTTCCCAAAAGCCTGATTGTCCTGGTGATGCTCACGACGGGCGTGGAAGCCTCCGCCGGCGGCTGGCTCGCCACCTACGCTAAACGCGGCGGAGACCCCTTCTCCCAAATCGTCGCCGCTCCCACCTGTTTTTGGGCGGGGCTTCTTTTCAGTCGGCTCTTCTGGTCCTTCTCCCCGCGCGCAGCCGCAGAGCGCTGGGTTATCCGGGGCAGCGTACTCGCGATGACAGCCTCTGCACTCACACTAATCGTCAGTTTGCATGGCTGGCCCTTCTTTGTTGCCGCTGCTTGTCTCGGATTTGGCATCGGGCCGGTCTATCCGCTGCTGCTTGCCGCAGCTCTTCGCTTTCACTCCGGCGGGACGATCTTCTTTTTGGCGGGCGTCGGCTCAGCATTGCTGCCTTGGCTCACCGGCTTTGTCTCCACACATCGAGGCTCGCTCCATGCTGGATTCTTTGTTCCGGCCATTGCCACCCTGATTATGGTCGTGCTGTCGTTCGAGGCGCCGCTTCCGGACCGTGCGACCTAGTTTTCTTTTTGACCCTTGCAACGCCTTAAGCACCGAGAGCGCGTTGACTTCCATTTGCCGGAGCAGAGCTTTCTCACCGATCGGCGTCGGCAAAGCAGATTCGTCAGGGTATTAGCCGTGGCTGTTCGGATACGCGGCTATCGAGCGCTTTGACGTATGCGCGTTGAGTCTAAAGGCTCACGTTTGTCTTCAAGCGAATGGTCAGACCAAACAATCAGAATGTTTGTGAAACACAGCTTGACAAGTGTGGGTGGCTGGCGTAAAAATCTGTGTCGATTCCAATGAGACTTCGCGAGGCGGCGTGTCCTCAAGTAGACAAACGTTTTTCTTCGAAGCCGAGGGCCTGTTCTAGAAGCAAGTGACACACTTTAGGAGGCAGTATGAAATTATTTTTGAGGATTCGCGCTTTTCTTGTCATTGCACTTTGCGCGTCGAGTTTTGCGGTGGCCGTGGGGCAGGCCACAAATTCCGGCGATATTCGAGGAGTCGTTACCGATCAGACCGGCGCACTCGTGCCTAACGTCACAGTGACAGTCGTTAACATAGAAACCGGAATCACCAAGGTTCTGAGCACCAACCAAGATGGGCTCTACGACACTTCTTCCATCGTGGTCGGCACCTACAAGGTGACGTTTGCGAAGGACGGCTTTACCAAGTTGGAGCGTTCTGCGATCTCGCTGCAGGTGGGAGTTTCGACCGTAAACGCGATCTTAAAGGTCGGTTCAACCACCGAAACTGTCGAGGTAAATACCGACATTCCGCTTCTGGACACCGAATCAGGCACACAGCAGACGACCCTTGTGGCGCGGTCGATGTCCAAGCTGCCGAACGTTGGACAGGATTGGCAAAATTTCGCCATTCTACTTCCGGGAACCTCAGGTTCGAACAGCGCTGCAGGACAAGTCAGCCCTGGCCAGGAGGTTTCGGCCAACGGCAATCTGCCGTACAGCAACGTGCTTGCTGACGGCGCCTCGACCACGCTTTCGCACAGCCAGAATGCTGATGTGAACATCTTCGAGACGGTTTCGGAGCTGCAAGTATCGACTTCCGCCTTTTCCGCGCAGTACGGCATCGGTGGCATCATCTTCAACCAGATCAGCAAAGGCGGGACTGGTCATTTCCACGGTACGGGATATGACTATTTCCAGAGCACGCAGTTCAACGCGCTGAACCCACAGATCAACACTCCAGGATCGAAGCCTCACTACAGTCACCGTTATAACAATTTCGGTGGTTCCATCGGCGGGCCGGTGCTGCTGCCGGTCGTGAAGAACAAAGCATTTTTCTTCTTTAACTACGACCAGATTGTCAGCCGCGGAGCCAGCGGGACTTCAACCCTGGATGTCCCGACAGTCGCGGTTATGGGAGGGGACTTCACCGGGCAGCCGCTAATCTACGACCCAACGACGCAAACCATTGGTCACGATATAAATGGAAACCCATACCCGATTCGGCAATCGTTCCTCAGCGAGTACGGAACCAATGCCGTTCCCGCTTCCAAGTTCGACAAGGTTGCGGCAAACTTCCAAAAGTTCTACCCAACTCCGACGACCCACATTGCTACTGGCGTCTTCCTTGCCGGACAGGCTAACGGTCAGGGCCAGATCCAACACAACTTCCAGAGTGCCGTTCCTGGATCGAACCCCGTTCGTCGTTATTTTGGCCGCTTGGATTACGACATCACAGCCAAGGACAGATTGACGATGTCAGTGACCCAGAGGGACGTGCCCGTGGTTGCGCCGAGCAACATTACTGCATGCCCGGTTAACTGCCAGAATCAGGATGTCGACAGCTACAATCCGCAGATCACTGAGGTTCATACCTTCAGCGCTCATGCAGTGAACGAAGCGCGTATTGGCTATACCTACCAAGGCAACTTCTTCACGGACGACTCTTTCGGTAAGGGGATTTCAGGCGCCCTGGGCTGGCAGTTCGCCAAGGCGGATACGATTCCCGCAATCCAGTTCATCAACAATTATCCTTACAGCTGGATCCAGCCGCAAAGCAATTCGGTCTATAAAGAGCACGTGTTCGACCCTTCGGACGTAGTCACTTTGATTCGGGGAAAACACGTTCTCCACTTCGGCGGCGAGATGCTGATCTATGACGACAACTCAACCGCCTGGGGCAACCAGAACGCCGGAACCTTTCAATTCTCCGGTCAGTACACGCAGCAGTGGACCTTGAATGCTGCTGGCGTAGCTGTTCCCAATGGAGGCACGGGCACGGACTACGCTGACTTCCTGCTCGGCCAGGCCAACAGCTGGAACGCCGGCGTTTCTCCCGAGTACGGCGCTCGTCTGAAGACACCGCAGGTATTTGTCCAGGACGACTACAAGGTAACGCCCAACCTAACTGTCAATGTTGGTCTGCGCTACCAGATCCGTCGCGGCTGGAGTGAAGTTCACGGCAATGAGGATACCTACGACCCCTCCGTGCTGAACCCGGTAAGCAACACTCCCGGCGCCTTCTGGTACGGGAACACAAAAGCGAATGGCCGAGGTTCGTTGCAATCCTCGAAGTACTCAACCCTGCTGCCACGGGCCGGCTTCTCCTGGCTGATGGCGCCTGGGACGACTCTTCGTGGGGGCTTCGGACTCTATGCGTACAATCTCAGCCTTGATACCTACGGAGGTGGCATGGGCGGACTTTTGAGCGCCTCCGGCAACTACAACGATCCTAGTAACGGGGTTACGGCAGCGGTCGTGCTCGGCGGCCCCGGGACCGAGGTGGCCAATGGTCAGCCATTGCCCTACACGCAATCGAATAACACCAACCCGGCCAGGTATAACGGACAGAGCGTCAATTACACGCAGTTCGATACGCCTGATCCGAAGATCTACCAGTGGAACCTGGATATGCAGCGTTCGATCGGTTCAAATACATCGTTTGAACTGGCCTACGTCGCCAGCCATGGCTTCAATCTGAATTTTCCGACGGACATCAACCAAGCGCCAATGTCAGCGATGTCACCAGGCTTTAATAGCTTTAAAGCTGCCAGGGTAAATCCTACGTTTAACCAAATCAACGGCAGCACCAACGATGGCATATCCAACTACAACTCGCTGCAGGCGTCGGTAAACCGCCGCATGGCGCGAGGTGTGAGCTTCAACTTCAACTACACGTGGTCACACTTCCTGGACGATCAGGATTCGTCCGGATGGGGTAGCCGCGCGGGCCCGCAGCAACGGCAGTACAAAGATGCCGCTTCCAACTACAGCAACTCTAACTTTGATATCCGCAATTCCTTCAAGGGAAACATTGTCTATGAACTTCCGATAGGCCGGGGACGCATGTTCCTGAACAAGAATCCCTTCGTGGATGCGATCCTGGGTGGTTATCAGATTTCGAGCACAATGCAGTTCCGAAGTGGCAATCCGTTCAGCGTAAATGCAACCAAGAGTGATGCATTGATAGGACCATCAAAGACATCACCCTTCGCAAACTATAACGGCGGGTCGACCATTCCCCAGGGTGGCCGCACCAGCTACAACTGGTATAACGTTGCTGCCTTCAGTGATCCTGTGAACGGCACATTCGGCAACACTCGCCGGAACTTCCTGTATGGTCCTGGACTCGAACTGGTAAACATCTCTGCAGGAAAAGAGTTTGCCTTCTATGAGCAGGTCAGACTTCAACTTCGCGTCGATGCAACCAACGCGTTCAACCATACTAACCTCGGGCAGCCAAATACCAACTTCGACAACATAGGGAGCGGACCTCAGATTAATGGGGCGACCACTGGTGGCCGTGTGCTGCAGGGCGGATTGCGCTTGTCATTCTAAAATGCGTCACTAGCAGGACTGGGCGGCCTGCGGGCCGCCCGTCCTTTTTTTTCATCCGGTACGGGGTATGATTTCACTCACGATGCAAGCGCAAACGATGCTGGCGATGATGTTGCTTATGTTGTCCGCAGCGTCGGTTTTGGGCCAAGGCACTTCCGCTGACGGAGATAAGGAAGCTCCGCTCTCCCATCACATTCGGCTCTCACAGCAATACCTCGCGCAGCATGAGCCAATCAAGGCAATCCCGGAGTTGCAAGCGGTGCTTGCGCTGGATCCGAACAACCTCGAAGCTCATGCGAATCTAGGAGTGCTGCTTTTCTTTCAGGGTGAGTTTGTGCCGGCCATTCCACAATTGAGGGAGGCGCTGAAGCTGAAGCCCGACCTGCCAAAGATTCAGTCGCTGCTTGGGCTTGCCGAGCGCCGCGTTGGTGACGGTCTCAGTGGTCGCCGCGACCTTGAAGCTGCCTTTCCGCGCATTGAGGACGAGAAGCTTAAATTGGATGTTGGCAGAGACCTGATCGAGAGCTACTCCAGCGCGGGAGAACTCGATAAGGCGGCCGAGACCGTTGATGTGCTCTTGAAGTCCAAGCCGACCGACGCCAACCTGCTTTATACGTCCTACCGCATCCACAACGACATGGCCGTGGAGGCGCTGCTGGACCTGGCTCTTGCTGCGCCTGAATCTGGGCAGCTACACCAGGCGATGGCGCACGAACTTCAACGGGAGCGTGACCTTGCCGGCACCACTAATAATCTGCGCAAGGCGCTTGAACTCGATCCGTCGCTGCCGGGTATACATTTTGAGTTGGCCGAAGCGCTCCATGCCTCGGACGATCAGCGTCTGCGCGCGGATTCACTGGAACAATACAAGCTTGCGGTGCAGACTGCACCTAACGATCCGAAGGCTGCGAGCAGGCTGGGAGATATTGAATTAGAGCAAGGCGACTCGACCGCGGCCATGTCCTCGTATCAGCAGGCGTTAAAGATTCAGCCGAACTATGCAGACGCGGAGATTGGGTCGGCCAATATTCTTTCTGAGAGGGGTAATTCTGCGGCAGCAGCTTCGCTGCTTGAACGAGTTGAAGCTGCAGACCCGTCCAACAGTCTGGCTCACTATCGGCTAAGTGTTGTGTACCGCAAGCTGAAGCGTCCTAACGATGTAAAGCGCGAGTTGGAACTTTATCAACGCTATAAGGACGAACGCGAGAAGCTGAAGGCGGTGTACCAGAACATGAGGCAAGCTGGTCCATCGGACGAGCAGCCCAAGTGACACGACGGTCTTGTTTACGCGGATGGGTGCGTTTAATCTGCGCGGGAGTCCTGTTCTCGCAGGCGTGGGCGCAGAGGCCGGCGCATATTCCTCAACTGGTGGATATCACCGCATCTACAGGCATTCACTTCGATCACATATCAAGTTCTGACCAGAAGTACATCGTGGAGTCGATGAGTGGTGGGGTCGCGGTCATCGATTACGACGGCGACGGCTGGCCTGACCTTTATTTTACCAATGCACCGAGTGTCGCAATGGCCCTGGCAGGAAAGAAGGCGCGCAGTGCGCTGTACCACAACAACCATGACGGCACCTTCACCGACGTGACTGATAAGGCTGGTGTCGGCGTTCCGTGCTGGGCGATGGGCGCGGCTGTAGGCGACTATAACAACGATGGACGCCCCGACCTGATCGTTAGCTGCTTCGGCGGAGTCATTCTCTACCGGAACAATGGGGACGGCACGTTCACCGATGTAACCAAGGCGTCCGGGCTGGATAAAGATGAGGGCTGGGCCACAGGTGCTGTCTTCGGCGACTACGATGGCGACGGCAACTCCGATCTTTTCGTGCCGCATTACGTCGACTTGAATCTTCACGACTTGCCTTCGTTCGGGTCGAAGAAGACGTGTCAGTATCACGATGTTGCCGTGCAGTGCGGACCTCGTGGTTTGCCGGGTTCGCCGGACTCTCTCTTCCACAACAACGGTAACGGAACGTTCACAGAGGTTTCGAAGCAGGCCGGAGTCGATGATCCTCGTCACTTCTTCGGATTGGGAGCGGTGTGGTCCGATCTCGACAACAACGGCAAGCTTGACTTGTTCGTCGCAAATGACGGTGAGCCTAATTTTCTATATCGCAACGAAGGAGACGGACGCTTCAAGGAGATTGCGCTCGATAGCGGAGTCGCGGTGAGTGAAGAGGGAATGGAGCAGGCGAATATGGGTGTCGCGCTCGGCGACTACAACCACAGCGGTTTGATGAGCATTGCAATCTCTCATTTCAGCGATGAATACGCCACGCTGTATCGCAACGATGGTTCGCTGAGCTTCACGGATGTATCCCATACTGCTGGGATCGCACGTGCGAGTGTGCCGTATGTGGGCTGGGGTGACGCTTTCGTTGACCTGGATAACTCCGGCTGGCTGGATCTGGTGCTGGTCAACGGCCACGTCTACCCGCAGGTGGAAACGGGCAAGGGAGGAACGGCGTACCGCGAGCCCAAACTCATTTACATGAATCAGCACGATGGAACTTTTCGTGCGGCCGGTGCGACGGCGGGGAAAGATGTTCTTGTGCCACAGGTGAGTCGCGGGCTTGCTGTGGCGGACCTCTTCCGTCGCGGCGTACTCGACATCATCGTAGAAAACCTTGATGGTTCGCCTATGATTTTGGAGAGCCGCGCCGATCCCGCCAACCATTGGGTCAGCATCGCGCTCGAGGGCGCTCCTACGAACAAGCTTGCACTCAACGCACGAGTGCGAGTTACCACGGGCAAGGTTCATCAACTCGGCGAAGTGCGGAGTGGAGGTAGTTACCTGTCACAAAGCGAACTGGCTTTGCACTTCGGACTTGGGGCGGCCCGCACAATCGACAAAGTTGAGGTGAACTGGCCGGGCGGTGCGACTCAGGCTTTCACGCAGGTTCCTGTAGATGGCTTCTACAAGCTCAAGCAAGGTGGCCAACTAACGCCCATCGCCCCGAAAGCGAATGTCATCTCCGCGCGGCCCTAGAGCGCGTGATTTCTGGTCAAATCGAGTGCTTAGTGGCGATGTCGCCGTGTTGCCGGACCTGTCGATTCACGGACGACCAATGTCGGTTCCACCCAGATGATGTCCGGCACAGACTCACCATCGAGCTTGCGCAACAAGGCCTCCGCGGCCGTGCTGCCCATGGCCTGCAGAGGTTGCCGAATAGTTGTCAGGCTCGGCACGTGGAAAAGGGAAGACTGGATATCGTCGAATCCAAGGACGGATACATCCTTCGGGACACGCATACCCGCGTCGTGTATGGCGCGAATCGCGCCCATAGCCGAGACATCGTTGAACGAAAGAATCGCGGTGAAGTCCGAATGCTTTTGCAGCAACTCATTAACCTGCGGGTAGCTGATGGCTGGAGAGACCGAGTCCACGGTCAGCTCGATGAAGAGTTCGGGGTCGACTTGCAGCCCGAGTTCCTTTGCTGCTGCCAGCGTTGCATCCCAACGCAACCCGGTATCGGTGCTGAAGGACTGACCCTTCATAAGCACGATTTTCCTGTGGCCAAGGCTGTAGAGGTGGCCGAGCGCAAGCTTCGCCGCGAGCGCATGATCGAGCATGATGTTGGTTACGTCGGGTAGATTTGTATGTCCGGCTATGAGCACGGTCGGTAAAGGCAAGGGCTCCGATAGCGAAGTATCAATGGCCAGGATACCTTCCACACCCCGGGCTTGCAGCAAGTAGGGATAGGTTTTGATCAGTTTTTTTTTGTGCCGGTGTTGCACGGTGAAGTGAAAGTACTCCTTCTCCATCAGCATGTCGCCGATACCACTGACAACTCGGGAGTGATATCCCTCACCAAGTTCCGGAAGCATGATTCCAACCGTCTTCATGCTCTGTCCGCGGAGAGTACGCGCGATCATGCTGGGCTGGTAATTCAGTTCGGCCGCCGCCTTGCGGACGCGCTCCCGGGTGAGTTCAGGAATGGATCGCCCGGGCGTGCCATTGAGGACGAAGGAGATCGTGGATGGACTTAGGCCTAGATGCTCTCCCAAGCTCTTCAGGGTCGTGCGCTGAGTGCGTGGGTTATTCGCTTTCGCCATTGAACGTCCTGGAACGGGGGAAGTCAGTCCAGTGTACAGGTAGACTACGGTTCCTATGGCCATACGAAGGTTGCGACATCTCCGGCGCGCAGCTTGGCGGTGAACATCTGCTTACGATCCTTGACCGTAAATGTCTGCTCGTTCTTCCCGGTATTCGCTACCAGCAAGACTGTCCGGTGGTCTGGTGTTTCAAACGCTACATTGGGCAGCGCGGTGTTGTCGGCGGTCTCCGAACCGATACGCACGGATCCGGCACGCACAAATTTGGAGACCTGTGCCACTGTGTAGAACGCGAGGTTTCGCGTGACCTGGTCGCCGTCCAACGTAATGGCTCCCTGGCATACCGGGCAGCCGCCATCGTTGGTATGCGGGCCGAAGTTGGGGTCGGCAGCAAGGTTCCAAAGCAGAACATTGCGGCTCCAGTTGCGAGGAGCACCGATCATCAATCGGCTGATCGATTCGGCGATGTTGAAGTGTTCGTCGTTCTTGTGATCAACCACCATCTGCTCGGTGAAGTACAAAGCCTTGTCGGGGTGCTGGTCATGCACCTTGCTCATCGCGTCGATGGTTCCGCCGTAAAGATGGAACCCGGAACCCGTTGCATACTGTGCTGCCTTTGGGTCTGCAAGGATATCCAGCGGATAGTCTGGTCGGTCGCAATTGTGGTCGTAGAGGACCACTTCCGTCTTAAGCCCCGCTTTGCGCAAGGCCGGTCCCAGAGCGTCGCTGAGGAACGTGGACTCTTCGTTCGCGGTCATCACCATGCTGGGCGTGTTCTTGGGATTCAGGGGTTCATTCTGAATAGTAAGCGCGCGGATGGTAATGCCGTAAGACGCCATGGCCCGCAGGTATTCGACGAAGTATTGCGCGTAAGCCGCGTACCATTTCGGATCAAGGCTGCCGCCCTTGGGGAGATTGTTCGTCTTCATCCAGGAGGGCGCGGTCCATGGGCTGGCGAGGATTGAGATCTTCGGATTGATGGCGAGGATTTCATTTAGTACCGGCACAACGTCCGCCAGGTCTGGCCCCAGATTAAACTTCGACACCTCAGGATCTGTTTCTCCGGCCGGGAGGTCGTCATACGTGAAGACGCGTGAATTCATGTCCGAAGCGCCAACGCTAACGCGAAGGTAAGAGACTCCGATCGATCCACTAGCTGTTCCGAACATCTCTTTTAGCAACGCGGCGCGATGCTCAGGAGACATGCGCATCAGTAGCTCGGCGCTGCCCCCGGTCAACGCAAACCCGAAGCCATCCATCGTCTGGAAGCGATGCGACGGGTCCACATCGATGACTAAACCTGTAGCAGCGGCCGTTTTCGTGAACGCAAGCCGTGCTGGCTGCTCGGCCACGAGTGAGGAGCGGTCGGCTGAGGTTAGCCAGACAGCTATAGCTGCCGTGCTTTGGCGAGGAGCCGCCGCGGCCATCATCATAGGCAACAGCATCGCGGCGCAAGCAATGTGCTTCGAGATTCTTCGTGACATTATTTCTCCGTTCTACAGCTACTGGAACTGGAACCAGTTCACGTTGGCGATGCCTCCCGTGCCGTGAAAGATGATGTAAAGGGTGTGCGTCCCAGTGACTGAGGAAGTGAGTGTCGTCGGCACAGTTTGGTAAGTCTGGTAGCCACCGGTTATAGGCAGCGTTGCCGTACCCAGCAGAGTTCCAGTCCGGCTATCCAGGTGGAATTCGAGCGTGCCGCCGCTGCCTGCGCTCGCGGAGCGAACAAGAACCTTTGTGGGCGAGGTTGTCCCGAAACTCACATTGTTATAGGCGGCGTAGGCATTGCTGTTGACGTATCCGAGATCGTAGGCGCCGGTTGTGTCTCCGGTCTTTTCATCCGCGAGCCCAAACTGACTGCTGTAGTCCGAACCCTGGATCTCCGAAGTGGCGATGAGGGGCGCGACCGTGTCTTGAGCGCTGCTCCAGGTGAAGGTCGCGGCTGCAAAGCCTGGGAGGGTATAGGAGAACGACTTCGAACCCCACTCGACCTGGAAGGCCTGACTGCTGCTGGAATTGTTGTACACGATGAGCGCTTTGGATCCGTCAAGATTCAGAAACGCCACGCTGCTGGTGTATACACCATTGCTCGAGTAGATCCGCGTGGCGCCTGGAAGCACATATTTGCTGTAGTGTCCGAGGGTGTAATAGTCAGTGTTCCTGGTCACGGCGCCGTTAGTACTGTTGACCGTGACGATGCCGGTGCAAGTATTGCAACCGCTAAACCCGAACTGCGTGAGGTTGGGCCCATGATTCTGATCGAGAGCAAGACTCCATTTGATATATCCTTTCGACCAGTTACGAAGTACGTCTGTGATTTCCATGAAGTCGGTTGAGAATTGATCCGAGGTGAAGGTCCCTCCGGAGTGCTCAGTCTCCCACATACCCTTGTTCGGATAGAGGTTCTGCACCGCGGACATAAAGCCGGGGACACCTCCATATCCGTGCCACGCCGTGCCTGCAACAAATGGGGAAGCATAGAGGGTCGAATCCTGCAGGATCTGTTCCGGATAGCTGGCTCCATCCCAATTGTGGTCATAGGCGAAGATCTGCGTACTGAGCCCGGTGGCGGTGAGCGCAGGCAGCACATAGTCGCGCATGACCGTAGTCTGCGTCGCGGGGTCCATGTACATCGATGGATAGCCGAAGGTGGTGTAAAGGGGCTCATTCTGCAGCGAAATGAAGTTGATATTGATCCCCGCCGCGCTATAGGCCTGGAGATACTTTACGAAATAGCTGGCAAACGGCGTGTACATGGAGGGAAGGAGGCTGCCGCCGTTCATCGAATTGGTGTCCTTCATCCAGGCCGGCGGACTCCACGGGTTTGCCATGATCTTCATGGACGGGTTGAGCGCACGGGCAGAGGTGACCAGCGGCATGATGTACGTCTTGTCATGATTGATAGAAAAGTTGGTTAGCGGGATATCGGGGGAGGTCGAGTCGTCGAAGGTGTACTCATTGCGCGCGAGATCGCTTGCGCCCATCGGCAGCCTCATGAAGCTGAGACCTATGCCAGCGCCGGCACGCGTGAAAAGGTCATTGAACGTGCTGGATTGCGCGCTTGCAGGCACAACGGTTTCCAGCAAGTACGCCGCTGAGTCGGTGAATGACGCTCCAAAACCGTCCATCGTCTGATAGGTCTGGTTTTCGTCGACGATGATCTGGTTTGTCGAAGCTGGGTTGGTTGCAAAGGCGACCGGCGATTGGGGGGTCATCAGCGAGACCTGATCGTGCGTGCTCAGTACAATGTTGACCGATGTTATAACCGCCGTGATGGTGTAAGAACCCGACGCGACGGCGCTGGTACTCATGCCGGCTGCTGCGGCGATCGCCTTAACAGTTGAAGTAGTCGGCACGGTGAAAGGGGCCGTGTACCTGGTGGAAGAGATCGTAGGCGTTGTCCCGTCCGTGGTGAAGTAGATCGTAGCGCTTGCAGTCGCGTCGCTAAGCGTGACTGTCTGCGTCGCCGTAAACGTTCCAGGTGCCGGCGAGAAGGTGGGCGTTGCGGCCAGAGGAAGATTGATGGTGTAGCTCGCTGAAGCCACCGCGCTGTTGTTGTAACCAGTCGCCACCGCGATGGCATTCACGGTCGCCGTCGAGGAGATGCTGAGAGGACTTGAGTATTTCGACGAACTAATCGTGGGCGTTGTCCCATCCAGCGTGTAATAGACGGCCGCGCCGGGAGTAGTGTTTGAGAGGGTGACTATCTGGACGACAGTGTAAGTACCGGCTGTGACTGAGAACGTAGGCGTTGCTGCCGCGGGAAGGTTGACCGTGTAGGTCGCCGACGCCACCGCACTGTTGTTGTAGCCAGTCGCCACCGCGATGGCATTCACGGTCGCCGTCGAGGAGATCGTTAGGGGCGCGGTAAATCTCGCGGAGGAAGTACTTGGCGTTGTCCCGTCCAGCGTGTAATAGATTGTCGCTCCCGTTGTCGCGTCGGCGATGGTGACGGTTTGCGCAGAGATATAGGTTCCCGTACTGGGATTGAGCGTTGGCGCGGCTGCGGTCGGTGTTGATGCGGACGTCGCCGGGGATCCGCCGCCACCGCACCCTGCAGCCAGGAGGCAGCAAAGTGGGATCGCAAGAAATAGGTTCCGAAAGTGGGCCTCAAACAAACGTTTGTCTTTCATATCGGTAGCGTTTCTACGCCATTGAGGAAACGCTTGTCAAGCGGATACGGTACGGCTTTAGCGTTTATGGCGCAGCAGGGACATGACGCATTGCGGAGCAGCAACGGCCACCGATTATTGAAATTGTGGGTATGAGAGTTTGGTTCCAGGCTCACCCAAAGCAGCTTCAGGGAACGCGGGTCGATCCTGGCGCTGCCGTAAACGAAACATAGTTCCGTCCCAGGTACAAACGGAATTTTGCAGCCTCGGGCAGAATCTGCAGGGGGATGGGACGAGCCAACTCCGTATCGTGAACGGTCGTCGCAGACAGAACCTCGGCTCCGCCGATATCCATGATCGTCATGCGATCTCCCGTCACGAACCCGAACCCGTAGGCTCCGGGCTTGAGCACGTGAGCGCCAAAATTCAAAGGAACTTCCGTTATCAGGTACGCCTGGTAGGCTTCTGCCACGCCGGATGAGTATCCACTGGTATTGACGATGGCGGCAAGCACAAGCCTGCCATCTGCAAGTCGGACACCCGAACTATTACGCGACTGAGTGGTCGCGGTTTGGCCGCGAAAAAAGACATTTGCGGGGAAGATTGCGGCTGCCTGGTCACGCGTCAGAATGCCGGGGCTCGCAGGCGCGCTATTGGCGGTGGTTTGAGAATGCATCGAAAGAGCACTCCCGCCTGAACTCAACACGAGCACGCCCGCCAAACCCAGGGCTCTCAACATTCGTTTAGCGGTCATTCTTGATTCCCACTTTCGAGCGCAGATTCTTTCGCAATTCTACCTGTGATCCACCGGGATGTTAGCACAGTGGGCCAACGTCCCGCATCCATGACCGCACATCGGTCATGGCTTGACGACGAGTGAGCAAACGTTTGTCTCAGATTCTTTTTTCATCCTTGGGCAGCTCGGGGTGCCTGGCATATTGTCGTTCCTGTGTCGTATCATGCCCGGGTGAGGAGTAGGCGAGGCATTCCGGACTCGATCGCTCCGCGCACGTCAAAAAATCCTACCTCACTCGATCTTGAGTGATTCCTGAATGAGAACCCTATGCCCACGAAGCTCTGTCAGGTACCACTCTTGCGCCTCTCCTTTTACCTGGCGCTGCTTTTCGTCGTTCCCATCTCCGTTGTCGGCCAGCAGGATGACGCTCGCCCGACGGACGCTGCTACCAACCGTTTCGTGGATCAACTTCTGACCCGCATGACGGTTGCCGAGAAGGTAGAGCAACTTGAGCAAGCTCCCGGGCAGCCCAACTTCACACCGCCAGCCAAGGCGGAAGAGCTTGCCCGCAGCGGCGTCGGCAGCTTCCTATTCTTTACCGATCCGGTGCGCATCAACGAGCTACAGCGAATCGCGGTCACGCAATCGCGGCTGCACATTCCACTTCTGTTCGGCTACGACGTGATTCATGGCTTCCGTACGATCGCTCCTATCCCGCTGGCCATGGCATCTTCCTGGGATCCGGAACTGGTCATGAAGACGCAGGCGATGGCTGCGCGCGAAACTCGTGCTGCTGGTGTGGAGTGGACTTTCGCCCCCATGGTGGATATCGCTCGTGACGCGCGGTGGGGCCGCATCATGGAAGGCGCCGGCGAAGATCCGTACCTTGGAGAGCAGATAGCCCGCGCACAGGTCAAGGGTTTTCAGGGTGACTATATCGGCGCGCCCGACCACATTCTCGCCTCAGTCAAGCACTTTGCCGGGTACGGTGCGGCAGAGGGCGGTCGCGATTACGACAGCTCGGACATCTCCGATGAACTTCTCTACAACGTTTATCTGCGCCCTTTTCATGCAGCCGCAGACGCTGGGGCGGCGACCTTTATGTCGGCGTACATGGATCTGAACGGTGTACCCGCAACGGGTAACACATGGTTGCTGCAGGATGTACTGCGCAAAGACTGGAAGTTCTCTGGCTTTGTGGTCAGTGACTGGGAAGCGGTGAAGAATCTCGAGACTCATGGCTTCGCAGACAGTCCGCAGAATGCAGCCGTTCTGGCGGCTTCGGCGGGCGTGAACATGGAGATGAGCAGTTCGCTTTATCGCGAGTACCTGCCCGGGGCTATCAAGAGTGGAGCTTTCAGTGAGGCGCGGTTGGACAATTTGGTTCGCCCTATTCTGGCGATGAAATATCGCCTCGGCCTCTTTACTCATCCGTATGTGGATATGGACAAGTTCCATCGCGAGACGCTGTCCACCGAGCAGCGCGACGCCGTGCGCATAGCCGCCGAACAGTCTGCCGTGCTGCTGAAGAATGATGGGCACACTCTTCCACTGAGCAAGAGCCTACGCTCGCTGGCGGTGCTCGGTCCGTTGGCGGATAGCGCGCTCGATACCGTAGGGTCCTGGGCTATTCATGGTGATCGGCGGGACACGGTGACGATCGCAAAGGGTTTACGTGAAGCTCTTCCCAATGCGCGTGTGGACGTGGCCAAGGGTGTGGAGATCAGTCGCGGCTCGCCGACCATTTTCGATGAGCAAGTGGTTCCCGACCAACCGCAACTCAAGGACGACGAGGCTCGCAAGGTAGAGTTCGACCATGCCGTGGAACTCGCACGGAGCGCCGACGCCACGGTACTCGTGCTGGGGGAGGCGCAGACCATGAGTGGGGAAGCTGCCTCACGCGGCTCGCTCAAGCTTCCGGGCGAGCAGGAGCGCCTGATGGAGGCGGTGACGGCGCTCGGAAAACCGGTTGTGCTGGTCCTGATGACGGGCCGGCCTCTAGACATTACCTGGGCTAGCGCCCATGTACCTGCCATTCTGAACATCTGGTATCCGGGTACCGAAGGCGGCCACGCAGTTGCGCGCTTGCTTCTTGGCGATGCAAATCCTGGCGGTCATCTGCCACTGAGCTGGCCGCGCGACGTTGGTCAGGAGCCGTTGTTCTACAACTACAAGATTCCCCATAATCCTCGAAACGTTGCCAAGCGTTATTGGGACCTTCTGAGCACACCTCTGTACCCGTTTGGCTACGGTCTCAGCTATGCGAGCTTTAGTTTCAGCGACCTTACGCTCTCTTCCCCGGACGTTGCCGCGGGCGGCTCGTTGCAGGTCAACGTAAAGCTGCAGAACACGTCTGCGGGGGCTGGAGCGGAAGTTGTTCAGCTATATACGCATCAGCGCGCAGGGAGTGCATCCCGGCCAATCCGGGAGCTGAAAGCATTTCAGAAAGTTTCTCTGGTGCCGGGCGAAATTCGCAAAGTAACGTTCGTCCTCCCTGCCGACGACCTCATGTATTGGAGTCCGGCATTGCATCGAAACGTGCTTGAGCCGGGCACCTTCGACGTGTGGATCGGCAGCGACTCCAACGCGACACTGCACTCCACATTTAACGTGATCGAAAGTCGCAATTAGGAGATGTCATGAGATTTCGTTGGACTTACTTCGGTATCAGTGTGGTGGCGGCGACGGCGATGGCGATCTCGGTTGCGAATGCGCAATTGCCTACTGCTGCTATGCCATTCGGTCCCAACGCTTTGGTGTTCGACCCCAGTATTCCAGTTGCAGACATGCAAGGGCAGATCGACCGCATCTATGCCGAGCAGCAGCATGCCGAGTTCGGGCCAGGTCGTTATGCGATTCTGCTGCGACCCGGAGACTACAAGCTCAACATCCCGATCGGCTTCTACACGCAGGTACTCGGACTTGGCGGGAGCCCGGACGATGTACATATCGAGGGCGATGTCCACGTCGATGCCGCATCGCGCAATGACAACGCAACGACCACATTCTGGCGCTCCGCGGAAGGTTTCTCCGTGACACCGCCCGGCGGTACCATGCAGTGGGCGGTATCGCAGGCGGTCGCATTTCGCCGAATGCACGTGCTGGGCAACATGGTGCTCAATCAAAAACGCGGGTGGGCAAGCGGTGGTTGGATGGCTGACACGATTGTGGACGGCAAGGTCGATAGCGGCACGCAGCAGCAATGGATTTCACGGAACACGGAGTGGAAGGGCTGGACTGGCGCTAACTGGAACATGGTCTTCGTGGGCGTAGATAACCCGCCCGCGGGAGATTGGCCAGAGCCGCCGTACACCAAGCTGACTTCAACACCAGTAATTCGCGAGAAGCCTTTTCTGATTGCCGAAAAGCAGAGCTACAGCATCGTCGTTCCGGCACTGCGGCGGTCGACAACCGGAGTGACCTGGCACAAGGGCAAGACTCCGGGAAAGCATATCCCGCTGAGCCATTTTTATATCGCTAGTGCGTTGAGGGACACTGCGGCCACGATCAACATGGCGCTGCGAACCGGGAAGGACCTGCTGCTCACACCGGGCACATACGATCTCAAAGAGCCGATCCACCTGACCCGAAAGGGTACGGTGGTGTTCGGCCTCGGGTTCGCGACGCTGCGTCCTGTCAGTGGCGAAGCCGCGATGATGATCGACGATGTCGATGGCGTCACCGTATCAACGGTGCTGATCGACGCTGGCCCGGTCCGGTCTCCGCAACTGCTTGTGGTGGGCGCGCCGGGAAGTAAGGCGCGGCACATCGCCAATCCAATCACACTCAGCGATGTGTTCTTCCGGGTGGGCGGCGCGGGTGTGGGTAAAGCAGGCGCGGACCTCGTCATCAACAGCAACGACACGCTCGTGGATCAGACATGGATCTGGCGGGCCGACCATGGCGCAGGCGTGGGCTGGACGGAAAATCTCAGCGACAATGGCCTGATCGTCAACGGGAATGACGTCACCATATACGGCCTGTTTGTAGAGCATCACCAACAGTATCAAGTGCTTTGGAACGGCGAACGCGGAAGAACTTATTTCTATCAGTCGGAGATTCCCTACGATCCGCCGACACAAGACGTGTGGTCGAGCGGATCAGGTGTGAATGGCTGGGCCTCGTATAAGGTGAGCGATGAAGTCAAAAATCATGAGGCGTGGGGCCTGGGTGTTTATAGTGTCTTCCGCAAGCCGAACGTAACTCTGAGTCGTGCTTTCGAGGTGCCAGAGACACCCGCAGTCCGGTTTCATCACATGATCACGGTCGCCCTGGATAACCTTGGTGAGATCAAACACGTGATCAACGATCAAGGGGAAACCACCGCGACCGGCGCGCAACGGCGGACACCTAAGGTAGCCGAGTTCCCTGCGCCGTAGGAAAGGGCGCAATCGAGCTGCTACTCTGAACAACAGCCTAGCGAGGTCAGCGTTGAAAGCCTTGCGTTCAATGCAAACTACCAGAAATATGTGGCTTCAACCTTCGGCGGCGAGGACCTGCCATCGATGATTTCTGTGCTCAATACAAATTCCATATTCTTGCCGGCCCAGTCTTTCGGTGCCTGACTGCGGATTGAATCCATGTTCCCCGTCCGGGTGAGAAACTCGCCAGCGGCCACGGTGCCACCGCGCGCGACGCCGGCTGCGACCACCGCCAACTGACCTGTATTCGCATCTGTGAAGCGGGCGACGATGGCGTAGTCGCGATAGTTGTTTGTAGTTTGCTGCAAGTTCCGATCGACACCCCAACGCGTCTTTGCCGGGGACTGCGTGTCTTCGATCCAAAATTGAGTCATCTCTGAGTTGTTGCCGAAGCGGAAACGCAAGTCTCTAGTAAGCCGGAGGGTCCACGGGTTGTCGAATGCGCCTATGAAGATTGCCGGACCCTGGCGCAAAGTGGTCAATGTCGCCGCCTCTTCTCCCATCAGGTTATAGCGCTGGTGCCGCATCTCGAGCAGGCCAGAGAGACTGACGAGCGGTTGGAGGTCGTCAACTACCACTACCACTCCGTTCATCTTTTCCTCGAGCCGACGCTGCTGTAACGGGTTGGCGGCGTCGCGCAAGATTATGCCGTTGATATCACTTTGTGGAAAGCAGACTACGACCGTATCGGCGGCGCTTAATACCGGCGACCAGAAGCGATCGAGCGTGGTCGGCCTTGAACGGACCCACGTCCATCCGCCAACAAACACAATTGCCAGCAGCAGGCCGCAAGCGAGCAGCCTCGAAGTATGAAAACCTCTCGAAACCTTATTTTTTTGTTCTGTGGTTTGTGCACTACGGCCGGGAGCGAGAGTTGAGGACCCTAGCTCTATCGCGATCGGCATTGCTATGGCGGGCGTTGCCTCCATAACTACGGGTGACTTGGGCCACTCAAAGTGAGGGATGTACGATCCGGGTGGCAGGGAAATGCGCAGCTCATCCGGCTTTCCAGCATCCTGATAGTACTGTGCTATCCGCTTTCGGATCTCGGCGGCAGTGACGCGGACGATGGGGTCAAATGTCGTATCGTAACCCGGGTCGCGGCCGAACACCTCCATGCCGAGGGTGTGCTCCTTTAATCGATCGCCACGTCCGAGGGGACTATACCCTGACGATTCAGCAAAAGGGATTCAAGCAACTCGTTCAACAATCGATCCACCTGAATCCAGGCGATAGTCTTGCGCTCCCTTCCTTGCGGCTGGCGGTCGGGGAGGTCACCGAAGCGGTTTCGGTGGCAGCCAATCAGACTGGCCTACCGATGGATAGTGGTCAACTCGCTTCCACGATAAGCGCGAAGGACCTCGACCAGTTATCTGTTGTTGGACGCGACGCGACCGAACTGGAACGCATCCTGCCTGGATTCGCGATCCGCAACCTTGGACCGCAAAACACCGCACCTGACTTTTCGCAGGTCCAGGTTGGGCAACCAACTCCCTATGCCTCGAATGGCGCACCGGTTGCAGGCATCACCATTAAGCTGGATGGTGCGAACCTTACGGACGCGGGAAGTATGGGATCCAATCTGCAAAACATCAACGATTCGTTCGTCAGCGAAGTCCATGTGCAGACTTCAAACTTTGGCGCCGACCAGTCCAACGGACCAGTGGTCATCAACGGAGTGACCAAGTCTGGGACCTCGTCGTATCACGGCTCGCTGTATACGTATGCGCGAACCTATCAATTGAACTCCAATGACTGGCTGGCGAAGTACAACAACATTGCCCGGCCAAACGATCGCTTTATCTATCCCGGAGCGACCATCAGCGGCCCGGTTCCGTACATCAAGCGGATGACGTTCTTCGCAGGCGCGGAGTATGACGCACAGCGTAATGTCTACGCGTACGGCAACTCGGGCAGCGCGATCATTCATGCGCTGGTGCCCACCAAGCAATGCGGGCGGGCGACTTCAGCCAGGCCGCACTCTCCGCATATCTCGGACCGAATATGAATAATGGCAACTACGGTACGTTGAATACCGCGCCCACAGTGGGCGACAACAACTCGACATTGAACAACGGTAATATTGCTGCGTTTCTAAACCCGGGAGCGATGGCGCTGATCAATGGCACGTTGCCACTGCCCACCCGGCAACTGACAGGCACAGATGGATTCAATTATGACCAACTGGATCTGGTCAACAACAACATCAGCCAATATGCGGGTCGCGTGGACTACAGCATCACTCCGCGTAACCAGTTCTTTACGCGGTACAGTTTCGAAAAAGGCAAGCAGGGTCAGCCGCTGGTGCCGTATTACGCGCCCACCAGCGTCATGGGCGAAGTGAACACGCCCGGCTATGGAGTCAACAACGACACCTGGGGACACAGTGCCGCGGCGAACTTTGTCACCGTGTTTACGCCCACAATGACGAACGAGGTTTACGCAACCATAACGTCCTTTGTCCAGTCGTTTGACGCGCGGCAGATCGCAGCCCTGCAAAAGAGCGCGATCAGCTATCCGTACAATGGAGCATTTGATAATGGAGATACGCAATATCCGCAGCTAGGAACTTATTCAACTTATGGCGGACTACCGCTTGGCCTGTGGCCTGACTACTCCACCAATCCATTGCGATTGAAAAATCTCAACCTAACGCCGGTGATAACTTCACCAAGGTGTTGGGCAAGCACACCATTGGGATCGGCATCTTCAGTCAGCGCACTACCAATAACCAGACCGCTACCAACCCCTCTACTAATGGCATCATTCAGAACTATTACTACGGGGAATCCGGCAACTATTTTGCTGACTATAACGGAAAATACCCTGACGGCTCGCCAGCTTACGGAAACGCCCACTTTAACAGTGGCAACGCGCTGGCAAATTTCTTTGAGGGTCAGATACAGGATTGGCACCAGCAAAACTTCAATCCATATACCAACCTCTTTTTCTGGAATACAGATTTTTATGGTCAAGACCAATGGCGTACGGCGTCGAATTTCAGCCTGACCGTCGGAATTCGGGTTACAAAACTTGGCGCCTGGAAAGATGCCCATGGCATCGGTGCGGCGATTTGGAATCCGGCCTTGTACACGTCGGCCTATGACGCCACGAAAAACCCTTTACCGGGTGTAACGTGGCATTCGCTGACTGCGTCGACTCCAAACTCGGGCTCGCCTACACCGCCGCTTTATGTAGAGCCGCGAGTTGGTTTCGCCTGGGATGTCTTCAGCAACGGCAAGATGGTGCTGCGCGGTGGAGTAGGAGCCTACCGTTTCCATGATTCGGTCGTCGATGTAACCAGCGAGTTTTCTGAAGCGGAGAATGTACGCTTTACCGACTTGCAGGGGTTCGGCGACAACACGCTGGAAGGTGTCAACTCACTTCATCTCAATCCAACGACGTACGGCAATACCGGACTGGGCAGCACGGCAACGTACATTTCTCCGGCGACCATTTACGGTCTCGATCCCGCGGATAACCACGAGCCGGTGACAAACAACTACAGTCTGAGCGTTTCGCGGCAGATGCCTGGCAACTGGATCCTCCAGGCCTCGTATGTTGGCAATAACAGCAACTCACTGATGGATAATGGCACGACCCAGGCGGTGGTTCTGGACAACGTGAATGCAATCCCGGTTGGGACTTTGTTTACGCCAGCGGCTGCGGCTGCGATCGACGCGAAGGCACCCGGGGCCTGCAATGCCACAGGCTGTACTCCGGCCCAGGCCGCGAGCCTGGATAACATTTACAACTACCCCGGCGACAAATCGGTACAAAACGCTCGGCCTTTCAACCGCTACAGCCAGATCCTCGTCCCGCGGCACAACACGTACGCGAATTACAACGCAGTGCAGATCGAGGCGATCAAGCAGGTTGGGCATCTCAACTTAAATGCCAACTACACCTTCTCGAAGGCCCTTGGCATCCTTGGATCCTCGGCGGACTTCAATTACACGGCGGGCGTAGATCCCTTCAACCTGCAGAACAACTATGGACCGTTGAACTTCGATCGCACGCAAGTACTTAACTTGAGCTACACGTACCAGATGGGCAAAATGACTCAGGAGCGTCTGCTGGGAAGTTTCATAAACAACTGGATGATCTCGGGCATCACCAATATCGAAAGCGGCCCGAATATGCAGACCGGCGTGAGCTATTCGCCGGGGTACTATCTGCAAGGCAACATCGATAATGGCGGATCACCGTATGGCGTCTCATCACAGTCCATCCTCGGTACACCTGACGTGAATCTTCAGCCTGTCCTGACATGCAACCCGCGGTCGAACCTTGGAGCCCATCAATACCTTAATCCAAAGTGCTTCGCGTTGCCGGCGGTCGGTACGAATGGTCCGTATATTCAGCCGTACGCCCACGGGCCGGCCTTCTTCAATTCGGATATTACTATTGAGAAGGGCTTTGGCCTGGGTGGAGATCGTCGTGTGCGATTCCGTTACGCGGCATTCAACTTCCTCAATCATCCGCTTAACAGTTTTGGAACTGGCTATGCTTCGCAGACCACTCTGCAATTGAGCGGGGCCACACCCAGCACCGCAGCCTACAACCCTTCGTCGGGCTTCGGGTCCGCTCCTTTGAAGCTAGGTCGGCGCCTATCCGAAATATCGTTGAAGTTCGATTTTTAAGAAATGAGGGCCGCGGATACATCTAGGCCGCGGCCTTTACGCAACGTTTGCGATGTATCAGCGGCTGTTAGCGTAGGGTCACTGCAATCGTGGCGAATCTGGAGAAGTAATGCGTGCACAACATGCGCTGCCTCGTAATTCCTGCATTCTGTTTATTGTTGTAGGGACGGCGGCCGGCGTCGCACTTGCGCAGACTCCCCTCTCGACGCCCGAGACCATTCAGTCATTCTCCAGAGTCACTGGGATTACCCAGTTGGCGAATGGCATTGAGCTTCGCGACGGTGCCTTAATTCTTCGGATCACTGCGCTGCGTGATGATGTTCTGCGGATTCGAGCGGGAACCGGGGCGCTTCCGGAAGATGCTTCCTGGGCTGCGCTGCCCGAGGCACGTGCGGCATCCATTGCAGTCACGCAGGATGGTGACGCCACCGTGCTGGATTCCATACGGCGAGTCTGCGCATTGCAGTAGACCGTATGACCGGCCGACTGACGCTGTTCGATCACGCTGGCAACATCGTGCAGCAGGACGCTGAGCCTTTGGAATTTCGAGGAAAGCAATACCGCATTGCGAAAATCATGCCGGCCGATGAGCATTACTTCGGCCTCGGCGATAAGACCGGCGGCTTCGATCGCCGTGAACAAGCGTTCCGCATGTGGAACAGCGATGCCTATGGCTGGCAGGAATCTACCGACCCTCTCTACAAGAGCATCCCGTTCTACCTTAGCTATCGGGCCGGCACATCGCTTGGCGTCCTCATTGACAACACCTGGCCCTCTTCGTTCGACTTCGGCAAGACAAAGGGTGACACGTTTGAATATCGCGCAGACGGTGGCCCCACGGACATCTATCTGCTCTATGGACCATCGGCGAAACACGTTCTCGAGAACTATGCGTGGCTTACAGGGCCAACTCCACTCCCGCCGCTCTGGGCGTTGGGATTTCAGCAATCCCGTTATAGCTATATGTCGCAGGAGCGCGTTCTTGAGGTAGCAGGGCGTCTCCGCAAGGACCGTATCCCGGCGGACGCAATTTACCTAGATATTGATTATCAGGACAAAAATCGCCCATTCACTGTCAACATTCAGACCTTCCCAGATCTGCCTAAAATGGTGGCTGCACTGCATCAGGATAAGTTTCACGTGGTCACGATTGCAGACCTTCACATCGCTGACCTTCCGAAGCAAAACTACCTGGCCTTAGACAGTGGCATTGCGGGCGATCACTTTGTGAAGAACGCGGATGGCTCGCTCTTTGTCGGGCCGGTGTGGCCGGGCCCGAGCGTCTTCCCCGACTTCACGCAAAAGAAAACCAGGGGCTGGTGGGGCACTCTCTATGAGCCTTTCGCAAAAGCGGGCATCGATGGCTATTGGAACGACATGAATCAGCCATCGATTTTCAATGTGCTAAAGACGATGCCGAACACGGTGATGCATCGCATCGATGAGCCGGGATTCTGTCCGCGCACAGCGACCCATCAGGAAATTCATAACGTTTATGGGATGCAGAATGCTCGCGCGACGTTCGATGGCCAGCTTGCGCTGAAGCCCGATGTCCGACCCTTTGTCCTTACCCGAGCTGCGTATGCGGGAGGTCAGCGATACGCGGCGACCTGGACTGGCGACAACTCGGCCACATGGAATCATCTGCGTCTTACTACCTCTATGTTGAAGAACCTCGGCCTCAGCGGATTCTCATTAGCGGGCGCCGATGTGGGTGGTTACGCTGGCACGCCTTCGCTGTGGCTGCTTACTAAATGGATCGAGATCGCAGCGTTCCAACCCATCGACCGCGACCATGCCGAAAAAGGGACCGGCGATCATGAGCCCTGGGCAGGCGGCCCGCAGCACGAGGCGATACGCAGGCACTTTATCGAGGAACGGTACAAGCTTTTGCCGTATTTCTATACGGTGATGGAACAAGGCACACGTACCGGCTTGCCGCTCCTCCGTCCGCTTTTCCTCCAATTTCCGAATGCGGCTGCTGATCGTCATCCGATCGACGTTGATCTCGCAGCCGGAGGTGAGTTTATGGTGGGCCCTGATCTACTCGTTGCCGCTCCTCCATTTCCAGATCGGGCAAACGACTACGACGCCGAACTTCCGTCGGCCGGCTGGTACGACTTCTGGACCGGAAAGCGACTGGATGAAGGAAGTACGCCAACTCTGACCGGAGATACGCTAACGGTTGCCGCAATGTCGACAATCTTGATTCACCCCGAATTGGCAACGCTTCCCGTCTTCGTGCGCCCTGGCGCCATCATTCCTACGGAGCCGCTGGTGCAGAGCACTGTTGAAAAGCCCGTGGGTCCGCTGAAGCTTCGCGTCTTCCCAGGACCTGATTGCGCAGGCGAGATCTATCAAGACGATGGCTCAACCTTCGGATATAGACGGGGTGAGTACCTACGAATGAGATTCACGTGCGAGACATCATCCAGGAATGGCGATCTCGCGATCCACATCGGAACCCATGAGGGGCGCTTTCCGGCATGGTGGAAGGACATTGTGGTTGAGGTGAATGGGCTCAAGAAAAATCCCACGTCTATCACGGTAAATGGACGCGCAACTAACATTTCCTCCAGCGATCAGAACGTATCCATCACTGCTGCCGATCGAGGCGCCGGGATAGAGGTTGTCGTTCATCAATGACTCAGAGGCCGCGAGGTTTGCTTGCTATTGAGTCATTCGCGATCCCAGCCGCACACTCGGTCACGGGTCTTATGCCAACGCGCAGCAACATTGGATCGGTGGCAGAAAGGTGTATTCGGTTGGAGCGGTGCGCGAGGTTTCGGGGTCCTTCGGCTCCGCGTCACGATGAAGCTTCGCTCAGGATTGCGAGCTTTATTGTTTTGGGTTATCTGTTTCAACCGTTAATGCAGAAATTAGGCGAAAGGTCTTTGCCCGTGACGTTTCCATCGTGCGTATCCAAAATTAGTCAGTCGTCCAGCCGTGATCCGTTGCGGATGCGGGCCTCCAGCGTGTGCATAGCTTCGAATACCTGATCAAAGCTGTCGATGGCGAACAGCAGATGGTGCATTTCGTCGACTTTGACGGGGGTGCGCAACACTTCATTGAGAACGAATGGCCGCACCTCACAACCTTTCTGCAGAACGTTAGAGCACTCGCCGTCAGAGCTGATCAGTCCGCTGCCGTACACCTTGATGCGGCCATCCTGACGAATGAGTCCGAACTCCACCGTGTACCAAAAGACGCGCCCGATCCGTTCCAGTATCGCCTCATTGTCAATGCCCGAGCAGATCTGGCCGTAGTGTGCAAGAAAGTCGGCAAAGACCGGGTGCGCGTGCATGGGCACATGGCCGAAGACATCGTGAAAGATGTCCGGCTCGGGAGTGTATTCGAGTGAGTCGCGACTGCGCAGCCACGTGGTGGTGGGGAAACGCCGAGCCGCTAACATTTCAAAGAAAGCCGGGGCGGGCATAAACCCGCTAACCGGGGTAGCATTCCAGCCAGTGCGTGGTTCAAGTATTGCGGACACTGCCGCAAGTTCCGGAAGGCGGTTATACGACAAGCAGAGAGACTCGAAGCCTTCCAGATATTCGCGAGCGGCATGCTGCTCAATCTGCGGCATGCGGCGGCTTACCAACTCGGCCCATATGGCGTGCTGCTCCGCGGCATACGCTCCATAGTCCTGCTCGGTCAGAAATGACGCGGCCTTGGATAATTCCAATGCGGTAGGCATCACAGGTTGCCTCTCAGCGCCTGCTCGCGCTCGATGGCTTCAAATAATGCCTTAAAGTTCCCCTTGCCGAAGCTGCGACTGCCTTTGCGTTGAATAATCTCGTAGAACAGAGTCGGCCGGTCCTCGACGGGGCGTGTGAAGATCTGCAGCATGTATCCCTCATCGTCGCGATCGACGAGAATTCCGAGCCGTTCCAACTCTTCGACCGGCTCGTCGATCTGCCCTACACGTTTGGACAGGTCGGTGTAATAGCTATGCGGGATAGTTAAAAATTCCACACCCTGCTTTTGCATCCGGGATACGGTGGCGAGAATGTCATCCGTCGCCAGTGCGATATGTTGCACCCCCGGCCCCCCGTAGAAATCGAGATACTCTTCAATCTGCGACTTTCTGGCTCCTTCCGCCGGCTCGTTGATAGGGAACTTAACAAAGCCGTTACCATTGGCCATCACCTTGGACATCAGCGCCGAATATTCAGTGGAGATATCGTTGTCGTCGAAGTGCTGATAGAGCTGGAAGCCCATGACCTTGGCATAGAAGTCCACCCACTTGTTCATAGCGTGCCAGCCTACGTTTCCTACCATGTGGTCGACGTGCTTCAGGCCTGTGGGGCGAGCGACCGTATCTGGCTGCTCAGCACGAAAGCCGGGCAGGAAAGCGCCGTTATACCCGCAACGTTCCACGAATGTATGGATCGTGTCGCCATAGGTCGCGATCGAGGCAGTGATGACGCGGCCATGTTCATCTTCAGTCTCGGCGGGTTCCGCGACACTGATGCCACCGCGTGCGGTCGTCTCCCTCCAGGCAGCGTGAGCGTCATCCACCTCCAGCGCTATCACGCGCACTCCATCGCCGTGGCGCGCTACGTGCACAGCGATGGGAGTGCCGGGCCGAAGCGACGTGGTGAACACGAATCGAATCTTGCCCTGTTCGACCACGTAAGAGGTGCGATCTCGGCGGCCGGTTTCAGGTCCGGAATAAGCGGCCAGACTCATACCGAAGGCTGCGCGGTAGAAGTAGGCCGCCTGGCGCGCGTTACCCACGTAGAACTCCACATGGTCGGTGCCTTTCAGCGGCAAAAAGTCCTGCTTTGTACTCACTGAAGTGGCAGCAAAGGATACCATCTGACACCTCCGGTGACGCCGTATAACGAGACCCGGGAGAGGGCTTGGCGTCACATCTTGCCAAAGCATAAGCTGTTCACTATAGCTATTTGAAGAGCGGTTGAAAGGAATAATTCGCTGACTGCTTACTTTCTTATTGTCTAACTTGGTTTTGGTTTAACAAACGAAGGTTAGACACTTTGGAAGGCTAGCACGATACCTCTGCACTCCCCAAGCGAAACATCCGGAAAGCCCTCGCGCCGGCAAACGCCTCGCAGGATCACCTCGTCGCGGTCTTCGAGCCCGTTTCGCCTCTCACCGTTAAGCAACAGGATGGGCTTGGCACCGCCGTTCGTGAGTTCGAGCAGACACCCCGCCGTATCGTCGTCCTCGCCGGAGACGGTGCCGGTGGCGAGCAGATCGCCGGGCAAGAGATTGCAGCCGTTGCTGGTGTGGTGGGCAATTAACTGCGCGGGCGTCCAATACAGGTCGCGGAGGTTCGCTCCACTTAGACGGTGGGCGGCAAGTCCGGCGGCGCGCATGGCGGGAGTGAGCAGGAATGCTTCCAGCGTCATGTCGATCGCTCCGGTCTTCTGGTCCTCCGCGTCCCATAGATAAGGCAGCGGAGCCGGATCCTGTGCCGCGCGACCTGCGGCGGGACAACGAAACGGTGCAAGTGCCGCCATGGGAACAACCCACGGCGAGACGCTGGTGGCGAAGCTCTTGGCGAGGAAGGGCCCGAGCGGCTGATATTCCCAGGACTGCATGTCCCGCGCCGACCAGTCGTTCAGCAGGGAGACACCGAAGGCTAGTCCTGCGGCGCGGTCGATTGACACCGGCTCGCCCAGCGGGTTGCCGGATGCGATGTAGATGCCAACCTCGACTTCGTAGTCCAGAAAACGCGTCGGGCCGAAGCCGGGAATGCCATTTTGGATTGGCTTGGTCTGGCCACATGGCCTTCGAATCGGCGTGCCGCCAACCACCAGCGAAGACGCGCGACCGTGATAGCCGATGGGCACAAATTTGTAGTTGGGTAGCAGCGGCTGCTCAGGGCGGAAGAGCTGTCCAACGCGGGTAGCGTGATGGATCGATGCGTAAAAGTCAGTGTAGTTCGCCGATGCCACGGGCTTGAGCAGTGTGGCATTGGCCATCGGTATCAGGGCTTTGCAGACGATGTCGCGCGTGGAATTGAGAGCCTCTGAATCCAGTAAGTCCATCAACCGTGCTCGCAAGGCCGCATGCGCTCCCGCTTCGCAGGCTAGCAGCGGATTGAGATTCTTTGCTTCGCATGCTGTGCGGATCGGAGCGGCCAAGTCGTGGAGCAAGTCAACATGGACGCACTCCTTGATGTCGAGCACGGATAAGCCTATGCCGACTCCAATCCGTGGCCTTCCATCCATGCCGGCAAAGACGCAGTAAGGAAGACTCTGCAGTGGGAAGCCGCAGGTGGGTTCGTTGGCCGATTCGAACCAACTGCGCCGGCTCCATTCTGCGCTTAAAAAGCCATCCGTCAACCGGTGCTCCTGTCTCGCACGTTTATGCCACGTTGATTATTCGGCAGGGCGAAAGTTCTTCTTCAGGCTCTGCCAACACTCGTAGTATTCGTGCTGCAGAATCTTTTCCTCCAATGCGAAGCGAGTGGGCCGCACGGGTAAACGCGTTTCGAACATGAAGGCCAGCGTGCCGTCGATGTACTGGGGTTTCAAGTCGGCGTGGCTGGCGCGCTCAAAGGTCTCGGCGTCTGGACCATGGCCTGACATGCAGTTGTGTAGGCTCGCACCACCTGGCAGAAAGCCCTCCGCCTTAGCGTCGTACTCGCCGAGGATCAGCCCCATGAATTCGTTCATCATGTTGCGGTGAAACCAGGGTGGGCGAAAAGTGTGCTCGGCCACCATCCAGCGCGGAGGAAAGATTGCGAAATCCACGTTCGCCACACCCGCAAGTCCCGAGGGCGCGGTCAGTACGGTATAGATCGACGGGTCGGGATGGTCGAAGCTGACCGTGTTGATGCAATTGAATCGCGCCATATCGTATTTGTAGGGCGCATAGTTCCCGTGCCACGCAACGACGTCCAGAGGCGAGTGATCGATCTCCGCGCGCCACAGTCGTCCAAGAAATTTGGCAATTACTTCGAAAGCGCCTTCCCGGTCTTCGTATGCGGCAGTTGGCGTCAGGAAGTCGCGCGAGTTCGCGAGTCCATTGGCTCCGATCGGCCCCAGTTCCGGCAGACGGAAGCTCTGTCCGTAGTTCTCGCAGACATAACCGCGTGCTGTGCCATCGGGTAACTCAGCGCGGAACTTAATGCCGCGCGGTATCACCGCGAGTTCTCCCGGCGCCACGTCGAGCACACCCAATTCCGTCCGCAACAACAGCCTTCCCTCTTGCGGCAGAATCAGCATTTCGCCGTCGGCGTTATAAAAGAAGCGGTCCTGCATCGAGGCGTTGGCGACGTAGAGGTGAATGCCCAGGCCATCCTGAAGAGCGGGGTCGCCATTGCCCCCCAGCGTCACCATTCCTTCCACAAAATCGGTTCTCTCCGGCGGGATATGCAGGGGATTCCAGCGCATCTGGTTAGGCGGGGTAGGCACCTCGTCGAAGGGGCCACTGCGCAGCGCCTTGGGATGTGCGAACTCCGCGTACGGCTCGTGCATCACCGAGGGCCGGATGCGGTAGGTCCACGTGCGGCGGTTGAGTGCACGCGGCGCAGTGAATGCCGTGCCGCTGATCTGTTCGGTGTAGAGGCCAAGCGGCGCATGCTGCGGAGAGTTCTGCCCGTGGGGAAGTGCGCCCGGGTGGGCTTCAGTGGCGAATTCGTTGCCAAGGCCGGACTGATATGAGTTTGAGTCGTTGGATTGAGCCATACAAGGAGCTCCTGTTGCTGCAACGTCCGGAAGTATCGCATCCAAACGCAATGGCTGACAATGTGTTTTAAGAGGCATTCGGTGTTTGTGGGTTTACTTTCGTAAGAAAAGAATGCTACTGTCCTTTCCAATCGAAGGGGTAGTCCATGTCCAAGAGTCGTTACAACCGATATGAGCCTGCCGAACTCGATAAGATCGCATGGAAAATTATCGAGGAATTGCAGCACAACGCTAGAATCTCTTGGGCGGAATTGGGCCGGCGCGTCGGATTGACCACTCCTGCGGTCGCAGAGCGGGTGCATCGGCTGGAGAAACTCGGCGTCATTCGCGGCTTTCATGCCGACATAAGCCTGGAACTTCTGGGCATGCCGATCATGATCTTTGTGCGCCTCTCGATGGCAGGGTCTGAGTCGCAGGTGCGCGCGTTTCAGCAGCAGGTGAAGACGTGGGATGAGGTCCTCGAGTGCCACCGGGTCACTGGGTCTGAATCATTCATCGTCAAGGCGCGCGTGGTCTCAATGGAGCATCTGGAGCGCTTTATCGACACAATGGGCCGCTACGGAACTACGTCCACCGCGACGGTCCTCTCCTCCTCGGTGACGCAGACAACGATCACTGACAAAATGTTTGAGAAGTTTTATCAAGAGAAGTGAGGCGGGGACGCCTTTCGCTTACATCTGCAAGGGCTGCTTCAACGCGATTGCGTCAGACGAATCGCCGACGTAGATTTCGAACTGGCCCGGATCGATGCGCCAATTCTTTGCATCCACGTCGTAGTAGCTGAAAGCTCGCTTGTTCAGGTGCAGAGCAACATGCTGCTTTTCTCCAGCCTTTAGCCGCACCTTGCTGAACTGCTTCAGTTCCATGAGCGGGCGCTTCAACTTTGCGCTCGGGTCGCCGACGTAAACCTGCGCTACATCTGCGCCAGATCGGGAGCCTGTGTTTTGTATGTCGAACGAAACTTCCACATCGTCCGCGGAGTGTTTATTTACCTTGAGGTCCGAGAGTGAAAACTTTGTGTACGACATACCGAATCCGAAGGGAAACAGAGGCTTCTCATTCATCGACGTGTAATAGCGATACCCAAGGAACATGCCTTCGGAGTAGTGAACAGCCCGGCCGTCGCCAGGTTCCTCCGCATAGTGCGCGCTCGCCGGGTTCTGGTCGAGCGTGCGCTCCCAGCTGAACGGCAGATGGCCCTCGGGAGAACGGTCGCCGAACAGAATCTGCGCCAGCGCAGTCGATCCCTGCTGGCCTGGATAGTAATTATGGAGAAGGACTGGGACCTTGGCGATCCAGGGTGACGTCTCAACGGCGCCACCGGCGGTCACGGCTACGATCGTCTTCGGATTCAACGATACGATCTGCGAGATGAGTTCGTTCTGTGGCCATGGCATGTCGTAAGTGCGATCGAAGCCCTCACTCTCGGTCGATCCGTCAAACCCTACGGTCACAAGTACTGCATCCGCGTTACGTACGATCTTTTGCGAATCTGCTGCGAGCATGTCCGCGGAAGCCACAACTCCGGCGCCGAGACGAGGCGTTGCTCCGTTGGTCTCGTAGACAACTTCGACGGAGACAGGTTGGTTTTCCGTGAGAGTGACCAACGCGCTCCTGACCGCTGAGCGGCTGGAATCTTTCTGCTGAGCGAGGACCTCCTTGCCATCGATGAGGACGCGATAGGTGTCCTGATCGGGAGCGGCGACAAGCACCACATGCTGTCCCTGTGCGGTTGGAACGTATTCGCCCTTGTATCGATAAGTGGTAGTGTCGGCACTGCGAGGGCCACCGTTGCCACCGCCCCCGCTGTAAGTGTTGATGCGGTTTAGGCCACGATCCGTGTTCTCGGTTCGCGGTACTTCACCTTTACCCTTCACGTCGACGGTCAGATTACGGAACGAGGTGCGACTGAAGATGGTCGCAAGCGGCGGAAGCCCAGGCGCGTAGAGTACCTTGAGCCGATCCCCTGCTACGCTCATCAGGCCGGCGACGAAACTGTCTGCTTTGAACGGCGTAGTCTGCGAACTTCCACCTCCGCCGACGACAGGAACGGTGGACTCCGGTCCGATCACGGCGATCGTCTTCACGCGTTTCAAATCGAACGGGAGCAGACCGCCTTCGTTCTTCAAAAGCGTGATGCTTTCGAGCGATTCGTCCAACGTGACTTTGTCCGCACCGGGATTATTCAGCGGGATCGACGAATCCGTTTGATCGCGATCGAGCCAGCCGAACTGCATAGCGGTACGTAGGATGCGGCGACACTTTTCATCGAGCACGCTCATCGTCAGCTTCCCGTTCGAGAGGCCGGCCTTCAGTGTCTCGGGCGTCATTAGCTTCGCGAACGGCATTTCTAGGTCGAGTCCTCCATTGGCCGCTGCGATCCCGTCATAGGTTGCCGTCCAGTCAGACATTACGACACCTTTGAAACCCCAATCCTGGCGAAGTATGTCGTTGTTCAAATGACCATTCTGGGTAGAGTGCTCGCCATTCACCAGGTTGTAGCTATCCATCACCGCGCCCACGTGCGCCTCGGTTACGGCCGCTTCGAATACCGGTAGATAGAGTTCACGGAGCGTGCGCTCGTCGATGATGCTGTTGATCCGGTGCCGGTCATATTCGGAGTTGTTAGCCGCGAAATGTTTTACGGTTGCCGAGACGCCCATGCTTTGCACACCGTCGATGTAGCCGACTGCGATGCGTCCTGCAAGATATGGATCTTCGCCGAAGTATTCCATGTTGCGCCCGTTTAGCGGCGAGCGATATATGTTCACCCCCGGAGCCAGCAGGAAATTTACACCGCGGGCGCGCGCATCCTGACCAAGCGAGACGCCGACACGCTCGGCGAGGGTGGGATCCCAGGTTGCCGCCAGCGCCACTCCGGCCGTATACGCAGGCGCAGGGCCATAGGTGCGAACACCTACCGGGCCGTCGGACATCTTCAAGCGCTTCAGGCCAATGGAAGGAATGGCCTGCATATAAAAGCTGTCCACGCCACCGATCAACTTCAATTTGTCGTCGAGCGACATCTTGCGGATCATTCCGTCCACGCGTTGCTCGATCGCAGGCGATGGCGGAACTGGAGATTGAGCGGGAAGAATCGAAGCGCTTAGGATGAGCGCGGCCGAAGTGAGGAAGCTTGCTAGCTGCATGGAGTAACTCCGTGAACCTTGGTTGAAGACGGATACCAATGCCGGTGAATGGCACCCGTAAGCCTACCATTCAGACAAGCGATTGTTTAGTTGATGTCGACTTACAAGTCTTCCGGTAAACGACCGTCGCCGCGGCAACTTTTATATCCGCAACAAATACTCTGTTCTATTAAAAATTACTTAATAGGTTTCCAGTAAACGTCCGTCCTGTGCGGATGCAGTCCGAGATACTTGTCCGCTTGCTGAATTGCCGGACTACATAATATTTTTTTCGTCGGGTGGATGACCGAATGAAAGAGGCACCGCCTGCTAATCTTCCCCCCTCACGCGGGTGTCGAAAAATGTTTTGTGATCAAGGGAAGAGCATCCATGCTGATTTCGATAGAGCAGTAACATCTCAGATAATTGCCGAGGTGCATTCGAAAAAATGCGCTTTCTGTTGAAAAAGCGAAGTTACAAGAGAAGGTCGCGCTGATGCTCCGAGCTGCGCACAGTCAGAGACTGTCCGGAATGCTGGAACAATCCCCACGAAAGGCACAAGCGTGATGCTTGCAAATGATTACTGAATGACGCCTTCGATCGCCGGGAGAAGCGGCGGGTCGGGGCTGTTCGAGATCTTCGCGAATTAGTGAGCGATCAACTTTCGGCAAACCCGGCACTGCGATACACAGGTTATGAGCAACTGAAGCGTTTTCAAAGCCCGAACATTGTCGAATGTATGGCAAGCCGTCTGACCACTAAGGGAAAGTTGCAGGATGATAAGAGTCAGCCTTGCAGTGATTGCTGTCCCAACGGGATTCGAACCCGTATTGCCGCCGTGAAAGAGGGTTTTCGTTGAGTTTTTGATGGGTTTGGACAGGCTATAAAAACTTCGCATAAGTGCAAGCAATGAATTATGGATAAAGGGAATTTCAGTCATCGTTTGTTAGGGTCAGTTTGTACTCGTTTAGTGGTCCTTTAGTCCCCGTAAAGTCCCCGGGTTCACACTGGGATTTAGGCGTGTTTTAGCTCGTAACGGCACCCGCTGCCGGCAAGCGCCTAACTCACCACCCTGGCTATTGCGGTGCGCGCAACGATGAAGGAGTCGCCGTCGAGCCGGGAACAAGAACAATTGCTTGCGGGTGATAGATGTCGAGGTTACGGGCAAGCTCGGGCGCGGCCATGGTGTTGCAAACGTAGGTCAGTACGAGTTCTGACGCGTTCTCGAGTTCTGGATGTTCCTTGCCCGCGTAACAAAACACGTTGTTGTCGCGTTGAGGGCCCGGCTGCATCTCAGGAATGTGAGCGATGACTTCGCCCTCGGTCCAGGGGCCGGTAAGGTCCGGCGCGGTTCGTAAGAGGAGCTTGTCCGAAAATCCTGCAGGGTCGACCAATACCGCGAACCACTGCTTGCGGTCCTGATGATAGCGAATGGAGAGCTCCGAACTTCCGTGCGTCATGACGTGCCTGGCTTTCGCCGGATCAAATCCCGGGTTCCAAGAGCCGTCTTCCGCCAGATACTCCAGGCTGCTAGCGGCCGAACTTAGCTTCCCGATAGGAACGCGGGTGACCACCAAGGGCCGCGTACCGGACTCGTAGAGAGCAAACAGGTAAGCGTACTTACCGCTGACGACCGTGGTCGCGGAAGGATAGGCTTTTATGCCATCTGGAACCAGCGGGCGCACGGTCACCCGCCAATCGTGTGGATTGCGGTCCAGGTGGCTCACCTCGGCGAGGTCGGAACCGCAGGTTTCAAAATCGAGGGCCGCAGGAGCGGGCTTTGCAGGATGCCGGATGCATAGTAGTGTGACCCAAAGCCTACCTTTGGCGTAGAAGCCATCGAGTGCCCAGTACCAATGAGTCGGGTCGGCCGGAGAAAAGTAACTCAGGGCCTTGATGTCTACGTCGCGGCGGATGACATAGTCCAGATGCCACTTTCCGGCTTGGCAGGTGGAGATGCCAAGCGAGTTGTGAACCATCTGCGGATCCTGACCATTGACAACGCGGTTCGCACCAAACAGAGTGTCTCCGAAGATCCACACGTCGCGCCCATCTGGAAGCGGGATGGAGTAAGCCGCATCAGCCCCCTGCCAGCCGAGCGGCTTGCCCTGTTCGAGCGGAAAGGAAGGCGTACAGAGGGAGGCATGGGCGAAACCTGCTCCTGGTAGCAGAAGCAGCAGCGTCAACGAAAGTGTGATTTCCAGAATTGAAGACGAACGAAGCAAGCGAAAGAACGTCATTGAATCCTCGTTGTGACTATGGACTACGGCAGGTATCGCTATTCTTGCTCGCGTACGTAGGCGAGGATGGTCGCGCATTTCTTTCCGGCGGAAGGCCCGTCTGGCCGAATGGTGTACCCACCAACGCAGGCTGGGACAATGAAAGTTTCAGCGTAGTGTACGGTGAAGGGCTTGAACGCGCCGTCCGGACTTTCCACTACGGCCTGTTCCCCCTCGACCAGGTTGAGTACATGCAGGGTGCCGTAAGTGTGATGCGGAACCGTGCCGGTGAACCAGCAGCGCCTAGTCTCGATGAACTCGAGCTCGTGCAAACCGGTACGTTCTTCACGCCAGCCGCGGCCCTCGGCCATGGGAGTGACGTGGTTGACTAAGCAAGCTTTGGTCCACTCCGTGGTGCGGTCCCACTGAATATTGCGGACCCCATGTTCGAGGTGGGTCGGTCGCGGCGCGCCATCCATGCCAAGCCTGCCCCAGTCCCAGAGCTTGAAGGTGAAGATGTAAGGGGTCGCACTAATCTCGAGCACCATCGATCCCTTGCCGCTGCAATGCACGGTACCTGCGGGAATCATAAAGTGGTCGTGCTTGCGCGCGGGGAATTGGTTAACATACTGCAAGGCTGGAAAATCAAAGTCACCGGCCTCCGCACGATAGAGTTCGGTGATCATCTGTGCGGAGTCAATGCCGGTTTTTAAACCAAGGCAGACAGTCGCTCCCGGCTCGGCATCGAGCAGATAGTAGCTTTCGTCCTGCGTGTAGCTCATACCGAATTGCTCGCGGATATAGGCGGTGAGCGGGTGAACCTGAAGTGAGAGATTACTTCCCCCCATCGTATCGAGCAGATCGAAGCGGATGGGGAACTCAGCACCGAAACGCTTGTAGACGGTGTCGCCCAGCAATTCGCGCGGATGTTGCAAAATGAGGTCGAGAGCAGGTATCTCAACCCGAATGTCGCCAAAGCCGAGGAGAAGGCTATTTTCTTCCGGCACGCAATCGAAGCACCAGGCGTGATTGGGTGCACCGTCCTGGGGAAGATCGCAGACGCGTTCCATCCAATGGCCGCCCCACGGACCGGGATCGAAGAAGGGCACAACGCGGAAGGGCCGTTTCGTTGCTGCTTCCAATCCGCGTCGAAATGCGCTACCGCTAATCATCTTCGGCTGCGATGGGTTGTTGGTGTCAAGCAAATAGTCGAGGCGGCTTAACAGGTTGCACTTCGTCCGGTCAGCGACACGCCAATCCAAAAAGAATGCCCGCTTGTACTTCAGGGCAGCCCGCTCGGTGAAGTTCCGCAAGCCTAAATTGGGAATCAGTTCTTCACGCTGCCGGCGCTGCAACTCCCATCGCGCCATATCGGCGTACACCAACAGCGAGGGTTTTGGACAAAGGAGCGTGGCTCCTGTGCCGAGGATAATCACCCTTGCACACTCGGCTGCTTCTTTGCGCAAATGGAGGATGGCCTCGGGGTCGAAGAACTCGCTGAGTTCAACCTGACTCATCCGGCCAAACACAGGATCGTCCGTCAGCAGCTCGGCGAATCGCTGTTCGATGGTCTCCTCTGGCAAGAGCGCGCCGTCGGCCCGCAGCACCTTCCACTCGGGCATCGCCGTACCGATCGCGCTTTCGATCTCGTCCAGGAATACGCCTGGGTAACACTCAATGACCAGCGTGCTAGATTGACGCGAGCGAAGCTCCGCAGCTATCTTTTCCCACCCTTGCAGACACTCTTGCGCTGATCCGGATTCCACGAACGGCTGTTTGTCATACATAAGTAAGATCCGGTGGGAACAGGGTGGGAACTCCGTGGGCCGCAGCCAAGTCACCCAGTTCCGCAGCTACTAGCTTGACCTTGCCCCAGGGGGTCCACGTGTTTTCAGTCACGTATTGCTGCAGGGGTGGAAGAATCTCGCTGGCCGCGCCCATGACGCCGCCCCCAAAGATCACAATCTCCGGGTCGAAGCAGTGCACTGCAGCGACGGTCATCATGCCCCATATTTGGAGACAATGGTCGCGAACCTGCAGGGCGACCTTATCGCCCGCCGAGCAGCAGTCAAATAGGGTTCTGAAATTCAGCGTTCGCTCGGCTAGCTGGCTTTCCGCGAATCCTGGCCACTCACGGCAGACCATGGGCAGGGACCAGCCGGATGCTTCCGCTTCGGCGCAACCCAGGCCTCCGCAATTGCAGCGACGACCCTGCGCGCGGACAGGAACGTGGCCTCCAAGCACTCCGGCCTGGCCATGAACGCCGACCAGCGGCTTGCCACCCATGGCGGCCACGCCACCGATCCCCGTGCCGAGAGTGAACATCACGGCGTCAGTGAAACCGCGCGCCGCGCCAGCGTACATTTCTCCGCGGAGCGCAAGGCGGGCATCGTTTTCCAGTCGTACAGGCACGCCCAGGCTTTCGCTGGACCAGCGCTCGAAATCGAAGCCGATCGTGTCGTCGTACTTGGCGTTAGTCGATAGGACGAGGTTACGGCGCGAATCCACAAGCCCGCACATCCCGATGCCAAGCCCGAAAACAGGCGATGGTGCAGAGGCGGCTAGTCGCTGAAGGTGCGCGGTAACCTCCGGCAGAACCGCGGCAAAGCGCGATGTGTCGGCAAAAGTTATGTGGTCGGACGCGAGTACCGTCCGCTCGCGGATAAGGCTACATGTGGCGTGAGATCCGCCGAGGTCCAGACCGAGGAGGGTCATACGTGCTCAATCTCCGAATGCAAGTCGAACTATACGAGGGCGCTTTCTTTTTGTCTAGTCAAATTGTTCGTTTCGTCAGTAATCTATCTTTTCCAAATTCTCTTGGATGTGTAGCGGGGTTAGATAAAAAAGGGCACAGCGTACAAGGATATTTCGGCAAAAGCTCGTATAAAACAACCGAAAACGGTTTTGCAAAAAGCAACGGACGAAGCCTGGTTCGGAAGTTGGAATCAATAATAAATGTTCGTTTAACCAACAAACGAAAATAAAACTTGACTAGAATGACGAATTGATTTTAGGATTCACGTCAACGCCGTTAGTCGGTTGCTGTGAAAGGTTGGAGGTCACATTAATATGCAAAGTACCGTCACATTGAGAGAACGCAGAATGCGTATCCTTTTTGCCGTTCTGGGTCTGGTCTGCCTGTTGGCTTGCGGCGTATCTCCTGCCAGTGCGCAGTTCGACACCGGCACACTAAGCGGGACGGCGATAGATACCACGGGAGCCGTTATTCCGAAGGCGTCGATAGATGTCAGCAATGTGGGAAGCGGCCAGACCGTGAGTGTGACGACCAACGGTGCTGGCACGTTTAGCGCATCAGGCCTGCCGTTTGGCACGTACACGATCACGGCGACGGCGCCGGGCTTTGCTACGACGACCAGCAAGAACATCGTCCTCAACGTGGGCGCCGCCGTGCACGTGACGCTGAAACTCTCCGCGGAGGCTACGTCGGAAACGGTGACGGTCACCGGCACGGAAACGAGCGTAAATACCGAGACAACAGTCAGCGGCCAGACATTCAACGCCACGCAGGTCGAAAATCTGCCGGTGAATGGGCGGGATGTCACGGCATTTTTGGAGATCTCGCCTGGGTCGGTTGGGTCCGCTCCAGAGTTTCAGGGCAGTGTAAACGGGCTCGAAAACATCTTCAGCGGCCTGAACATTACCGTGGACGGGCAGAGCGCGGTGCGCGGCGACATCACAGGTTTCCTCAACACTGAGGGGCAGGAGCAACCGCATGTTACGCGTTCAAGCATAGACAGCATCCAAGAGATCAACTTTGCCAACAATGGCTACTCGGCCGAGACGGGTCACTCGTTGGGGCCGCAGATGAACATCGTCACCAAGGGCGGCACGAACGATATTCACGGCACCGCATTTGAGTTTTTTCGCAACGACGCGCTGGATGCGCATGATTACTTCGAGCACGGCCGCAAGCAGCCGCTTAAGCTAAATCAGTTCGGCGGCAATCTGGCCGGACCGGTCTTTCGTAACAAGCTATTCTTCTTCGTTAATTACGAGGGCACGCGCCAGCACCTGACCACCATCAACCCGCTGAATCACACCGTGAGCGCCTATGTGCGTTCGAAATTTGTGCCTGCGATGCAGCCTGTCCTAACGCAGCTTGCACCTCTGCCGGCGGGCTGCAACGTAATCCCGACACCTGCTGCCTGTGCTTATCCCGCCTCGACTACGAGCACGGGTGGAGGCGCAGACCTGGTGATCTCTCCGGTGAATCTGTCCGACAAACTGGGCGAGGACACCGGCTCGGTTCGCTTTGACTACATCCCGGGGGACAAGGACCGACTGATGTTGCGCTACAACATCAACGATTCGGACACCGAGCATCAGTATGGATCGAACGTTGGTCAGACTTCGCCCCAGATGTTGCGCACACAGCTTGTCAAGTTGGACGAAACCCATACCTTCAATCCCACTCTTGTGAACCAGGCGAGCCTTGGCTATACCCGCTTCTACTCCACTACCGGATCGAATATGAAGCAGCCTTATTACGCCATTGGCAGCTTCTTCTCCGATCTTGGGTCGCTTCCGGGCGCACAGTCGTTCAATCAGAACAATGCATACAGCACCTACGAGTTCTTCGATAACGTGACCAAGGTGCTGCATACAAGCAATTTGAAGTTCGGAACGCAGGTTCGTGTCAACCGGCAGGTCCAATCGCTGGCGCCGTTCCAGTCCTATCAGTACTTCTCAATCGGCGATCTCGAAAACAACGCCCCTTTCAATTTGCAGAAGATCGGTTATGTCGGATCACTGGGGCTTCACAACTCCGAGTACGACGTCTACGTGCAGGATAACTGGCACGTTACGCGGAACTTGGTTTTGAATCTCGGCGTGCGCTACGACTTCAACACAGTATGGAACGAGAGCCACAATCACGTTCCGAACTTCGACGTGGCAACTCAGAAGGTTCTTCCCGCGTCGCAATCGCCGTATACCGCCCCTAGGGGAGATTTTGCGCCGCGTATCGGTGTGGCCTACGATCCGTTTGGAAAGGGCAAGACGGTCTTCCATGCTTACGCCGGTATGTTCTACCTGCCAATGTGGTTGAGCTTCAACCTTTCATCGAACGATGCGGCCTATGCAAGCTACAGTGTCAACGTGTTTCAGGCGTCCTTCCAATTTCCGTCGACGAATCTGCCTCTGCCAGCGGGCAGTCAGACTGTCTACGCGTTTCCGCAGCATCCCAAGGACCCCAACGCTTTGAACTGGCTATTCGGAGTAGAGCAGCAGATGCCGGGGCAGTTTGTCGCGGTGATCAATTACAGCGCGAATCGAGTTAATCACCAGCAGGCGGGTGTGAACTTTGCCTCAATCGACGCCAACCCAGCAAATCCCAATCCGAACATCGGAACCAGGCCGCATAGCGGCTTCAGTTCCGAGAACTATATGGGCGACACGCTGGGATCGAACTACCAGTCGTTGCAGGTGCAGCTTCGCCGTAGCTATCGCCACTTAAATTCGGAGATGAACTACACGTGGGCGCATGAGATCGACGACATGGTGAACGTGTTTGGCGGTTTTGAAAACCCGTACAATCCCAAAATCGATCGCTCGAGCGGTGACATCGATGTGCGGCACAACTTTACCGCGAGCGTGGTGTACGACATTGCCGAGCTGCAGCACAGGCCGACATGGGAACGTATCGTCGGCGGCGGTTGGCAGGTTTCGAGCATCTTTCAGGCACGCACCGGTCTAACTGAGAACATTACGCTGGTCAGCGGTTTCTTCGGTGATCCTGTGCGACCCAACCTTGTGCCTGGGAAGAACCCATACGTTTCGCGCATCAATTGGGTGAACCAGGGCGGATCGTATAACACCAGCGCGTTCTCGGTGCCGAAAGGGTATGACGGCACCTATGGGGTGAACTACGGAAACGTGGGCCGAAATTCGCTGCGGGGCCCGGGTTTCTTCCAATGGGATTTTTCCGTGATGAAGAATTTTGCGTTGACGGAGAAAGCGAAACTGCAGTTCCGCACAGACCTATTCAACATCCTCAACCACCCTAACTACGCGAATCCCGATGGCGGCATCTGCTCAGCGCTGCTATGGGGCAATGCGGGGCAAACCGTAGGCTGCACGCAAAACCCCTATTTTGGTGTGACGGCTTCCACGGTGGCCAACCAGACCGGCAACGGACAAATCGGGAACGGTACGGCGCGTCAGGCGCAGTTCTCCCTCAAACTGCTGTTCTAACTGGGGCGTTGCAAGGATTAGACGGTCAAGGTGCGGCCCAGGCTTCAAAGCCTCGGCCGCACCTTGGTGAAAGGAAGTAATGCATACAACCGGGATGTGCCTGCTCGTCATAGCCGGCGTGATGAATGCAAGTTTTGCTTTGCCCATGAAGTTTGTTCGTGGCTGGGCATGGGAGAACACATGGTTGCTGTGGAGCGTATTCGCGCTTCTGCTGTTTCCTGCTGTGCTTGCTTTCACTACCATCCCTGCGTTCGCTGGGATTCTTATCGGGGCTGGCGAAGTGGCGCTGGTGGTGGCATTATTTGGCGCCGCGTGGGGTGTGGCACAAGTATTGTTCGGGTTGGCACTCGATAAAATTGGCATGGCTCTGACGTTTTCCATCGTGCTGGGGCTTTCGGCCGCAATGGGCAGCATCGTACCGTTGCTTCGGCTGCATGCTGACCGGCTATTCACGCGTGCAGGCATCGTGTCGCTGGCTGGCGTGGCACTGGTGTTGCTGGGCGTCGCGACGAGCGCAGTGGCAGGCAAGATGCGCGAGCGCACCAATAGCACCGATGCTGAATCGAAGCCCCACTTTGGTGTCGGGCTGGTGATGGCAGTGGCGAGTGGCATTTGCGCGTCGATGATGAACGTAGGCTTTGCGTACGGTGCTCCGCTGGCCGCGGCGGCATCCACGCACGGGGCCAATTCCCTATGGCAGACGGACGCGATCTGGGTGCCGCTGATGGCGGGTGGATTTGTTCCAAATTTGTTGTACTGCGTGTACCTACTTCGCAAGCGCAAAAGCGCTGGCCAGTACACAGCGCGTACGATTTGGCCAAACGTTCCGCTGGCGCTTGGAATGGGCATTCTCTGGTTCGGGAGTAGTGTGCTGTATGGCATAGCGACAGCGTTTCTGGGTGAACTCGGCCCGGTGGTGGGCTGGCCGTTATTTATGTCCCTGATTGTGATTGTTGCCAGTGTGCTGGGTGTATGGACCGGCGAATGGCGTGGCGCCGGCAGTCGTGCGCTGCGAACCCAGGTAGTTGCGGTGGTGATCTTGGTTGCGGCCGTTGTTGTGCTGTCGCGTGCGACGTTCTGAGAGCTTATGAAAGTCAACATAAAAACCGTAGCTCGCGGGTTGATGTTGCTGATGGCGATGGCCGGGTCAAGGACATGGGCACAGAAAACCATCCCCACCCCGGTAGTCGTAAGCGACGGCTTCGGGCGGAGAAGCTTCTTTAGCGCGGCGCTGGGCCGCGAGATGCCGTACTCGGTGATCCTTCCTGCGGGGTACGGCAGCGGCCAGCGACGGTATCCGACACTCTATCTCCTGCATGGATGGCAGGGCGATGAGACGAACTGGATTAAGCTGACTCATCTTGTACAGGATGCTGCGGCCTACGCGCTGATCATCGTAATGCCACGGGCGGAGAACTCCTGGTACGTGAACTCTGCCACGAAGCCCTTGGACCGATATGAAGATTACATTTCGCAGGACCTGATTGCGGATGTGGACGAGCACTACAGAACTATTGCGGCGACCCACGAGCGAGCGATTGCGGGGCTGTCTATGGGCGGCTACGGGGCATTGCTGTTGACTTTGAAGCATCCCGGAGAATTTGGCTTTGCGGCCAGCATCAGTGGGGCGTTCGCTGGTCCGTCGGGTATCGAAGATATTCTTCCACAGCTTGGACCAAGTACAGAGCAGGCCTATGGACCCGCGGGAAGCGCTACGCGAAAAAAGAATGATGTGGATGCGCTGCTCCGCGTGGCTGATGGTGCCACCGTGCCCTATCTTTTTCTGGAGTGCGGAACGAGCGACCCTTTGTTGAGCTCGAATAGGCGTGTTGCGAGCGAACTCTCATCTATCAAAGTCGCCTACGAGTACCACGAGTTGCCTGGAGCGCATACGTGGTCTTTTTGGGACAACTCGCTTCCCGTGCTGCTGCAGGTGCTTGCAGAACACCTCAACGTTCCAGCTACCTCCCTTGCCCCGCCGAGATCATCGCGTTACGGCGTTGGCGCACGCCGAAAGGATTCCTATGTCCCTGCAATCTCGACTCGACCCTAGCTGGCAGGTGGGACGCCGCACGTTCCTGAAATTGGCGGGAGGCACGGTTGCCTGCGCCGCTCAATCAGCAGGTGCCACAGGGGCGGGAGTCCGCCTGCCGCATCTTCCTGCGCCTGCCGATCTGGCCAGTGTCGAGATGGAGTTTGGCTATACGGACCTGTTCAACATGCCCGTATTCGCAAACGAGTGGGGCTATGGACAAACGTCCAAGTCGGTGTCGGGCGTGACGGGCATCACGTTTCCTCCGTATGCCTGTTGCGGCGTTCCGGATGGTGCGTGGAGTCCGGGACTCTTGACCTCATGCGAAATGGTGGTCAACGGTCAATTGCTTTCCATCGCGCCTGCGCCGGGCAATCGCATTACTTACAAGTGGTTTCCGCAGAGGGTGGATCGTCAACAGACTACCGGAGCGCTTCGCATTCGCACGCGGACCTTTATGCCCGTTAAGCAGCGGGCAGTGGCGCAGCACATCCAGATAATGAACATTTCGAGCGAGCGCCGGAAATTCACCGTGGGGTTCGACCTTCGCGCGGCGGTCACGCGCAAGACTGAAGCTTGGATGGCGGGCTGTCCTGGCGAGTCAGGTAACACGACAAACTGGGACGCTCGCGCCAGCAGGGTAACGTTCGTGGCGCAACATTCGTCCGCGGTGTCGGCGCAAGGCGTTCACCCCGTGGCCGACCGGCTTGAGGCGGGGCACGTGCTGCAGTACGAGTTCGAACTGCGGCCAGGAGAGACACGGGAGTTTCGGTACGTGAATGCACTTGCGGAAACGGCGCAGGAAGCGATCGCGCTGCACGATCGTCTCCAGGCCACATTTGTCGCAGCAGAAGACGAAAACGAGCAGTTCTACACCGGAATGATAAAGGCCGTCTTCACGCCTGGAAATTCGTACTTTTCCGGCCACCTGCCTACCTTGCACACCGACGATGAGGCATTGTGGAACCTTTACTTTGCAGGCATTAAGAATCTCATCAGCGCGCGGCGGCATTCGCCCGACTCGAAGTACGGCGCGGCCTACCTAACGTTAGGCGGACACACACTGCCTACCCTGTCATTTCCATGGGACACATCGCTCACCGGGCTGAGCCTGGGGCTGTTAGATCCATTACCGCTCAAAAATATCGTGGAGGTCTGGCTGCAGCAGGATATGCATCAGCACCTGGCAACGGACTATGTGAGCGGCACCGGGGTAGGTCCCTGGTATGCAGTCAACGATATGGCGATTGTTCGCTGCGCACACGACTATCTGCGTGTAACAGGAGATTTGGAGTGGCTGAAAAAGTCGATCGGTGGCAAGACCGTACTGCAACACCTAGCCGACCACTCGCTGCACTGGGAACAGCTTCAGCGCAGCGACCGCGGCCTGGCGGATTATGGAAACATCGAGAACCTGCTTGAGGTTGTCAGCACTTACTTACACGAAGTCGCGGGCATGAACGCGGGCAATGTGTCCAGCATGCGCTTTGTGGCGCAACTGCTGGAGCGTAACGGCGAAGCGGCCCGTGCCCATGAACTGCGCGTCAAGAGCACTCAGCTCGCTGAGCGGATCAACCGACTGCTCTATGTCAACGGCAAGGGATGGTGGAAAGCCGGCCAGCTCGACGGCACCTTCAACGAAGTTCGTCATTGCTATGATTTCCTCGCCGTGGCCGAGAACATGGCAGATGATCTGAGTTCACAACAGAAGCTCGAGATGACCCAGTTCTTCTGGACGCAATTGCGAACAGGCAAATGGATGCGGGCGCTCGCCAGCGGCGATCCGGATGCGACGTGGAACATCCGACCGGACCATAGTTGCCTCGGAGCGTATGCATCCTGGCCGCCGATGTCGGCAAAGGCGCTCTATAAATTGGGCATGCCGCCGGAACAAACGGCCGCCTGGCTGCGAGAGGTCTCCAAGGCAGGAAATCAGGGGCCGATCGGACAAGCGCACTTTATTGAGGATGTGTTCGCACCATTGAAAGGGGGGGCGCTTAAATGCCCAAACGATCCGCCGTACATCAATGAATGGTGCTGCATTGCCGGCGGGGCGTTTACGGACATGGTGTTGGATACTATTTTCGGCGTAAATATCACTCTGGACTCGCTCACCGTGGATTCTCATTTGGCACAATTTGACACCAAGGCGGAGCTGCGTGGATTACGTCATCGCGACAAGCATTATGTGATTACAGGCACCGGTGCTCGCTCGGTCTAGAAGCGGCGCACATAGCATCGTGGAGAGCTTGATGCCTTTGTCGATGCTTATGCAGAGTACAGGCGCGCCAGCGAGTGCCGGTAGTCTGTGTAGTACTTCTCCATCTGTTCTTGAGTGCTTTGGTTGGGGGTGAGTTGATGGCTAGGCAACATAGTGGGCTGATATCCCTGCGCAAGCAGGAACTCAGCGGTTTGGCAACGAATCATGTTGATGATCAAAGCTCCGCTTACGGTGGAAAGCGGGCCGGTTGGCCAACCCAGGCCCTCAAGCACTACCATGCAGTCACCGGGCGGGCAGCGGTTGTCGATCACGATGTCGGCGACGTCGATGAGCTTTTTGCCCGAGGTATGAGCGGGAACCGCTTGTTTGCAATGCTCCCCGGCGAGGAGCGCGATTACCGGCAAGCCCTGTTGTTTGGCGTTGATCGCCATCTCCACAACGACTGGCCGGATGCCGCTTGTGGAGATCACGATCATCGCGTCGTGCGGACCAAGTTTGTAGCCCTTAAGAATTTGCTCAGCGTAGCCCTCGTACTTTTCAAGAAACAACGTAGTACGGAGGCCGTTCGGCCCTACCACGTCGGTGTAAGTGGAAAGCCCCGCGTGTGCGATCGGGACGAAGCCTACAAAACAGCCTTGGCGCGGCGCCATCTCATCACAAAGAAAACGAGAGTGGCCGCTGCCAAACAGAAACACAAGGCCACCTTTGCTGATGCATTCCGCACAGACCCGGGCAGCCTGGCAGATTTGGGCAAGTTGAGTCTCGTGGACTTCTTCGAGGCGTTTCATAGCCTCTTGAAAATAGGTGGTCGCGGCGGTAGGGTCTTCCAAGATGGACTCCTTGTCTTTCGTAATGCATGCAAACGAACATACCGTGTTATGTTTATTGGTGCAAACAAGCACCAGAGCCAAATATCGCTAAAATTGAGCGGCGGGCACTGTTCCGGCTAAGCCGAGTATTGGCGTAAAGCAACCAGCTTCGGAAGAGGGCGTTCGCCGCGCTTCGAAACTTGCGAGAGGATACAGAGTGCCAAAACGTTCAGCATCCGTAGCCACAAGTGCCCAGAAAACTGAAGGCAAGGGAAAACAAGAGCTGCGTTATAAGGCAATCCTTAATGCTCTGAACCAGACAGGATCCGTGTCGGTGGATACATTAGGCGCCGAGATAGGCGTGACCCCGGTGACGATCAGACGTGACCTTGAAGTGTTGGACCGCAAGGGACTTCTGCAGCGCACCCATGGTGGTGCGGTTCCGATTCAGCCGCTTTTTTATCAGCCGTTTCGGCGGGATCGGTCGTTTGTTGCTCAGGTAGAGCGTCAAGCGGATCAGAAGCGCCGAATCGGCTATGCAGCCGCGGCCTTGATTCAACCGGACGAGACGATTGCTGTAACGCCTGGAACAACCGCGGCCGCAGTGGTCCGAGCCTTGCCGCTGAATTACAACCTCACGGTCGTGACGAATACGGCCAACGTCGTGATGGAGCTTTCCATGCGCAAAGATGTCAAAGTATTTGTGACTGGTGGCACGCTGCACGGGGAATGGTTTTCGCTCGTTGGTCCGCACGCCATTCGTAGCCTGGAGCACATGCTGATCCACACACTGTTCATCGGCGCAGATGGACTGGAACCTGAATGGGGCGCTACCTCCTATGACCCGGACGAAGGGGAACTGGCGCGCACGATGGTAGAGCATGCCCGCCGCCATATCGCCGTCGTAGACCATACAAAGCTCGGCAAGGTAGCCAACTGGAGAATCTGCCCGGCGCGCGCGCTTCAAACGATCGTGACCGATGATGGCGCGACGGATCTGATGATCGCGCCGTTCCTCGATTTGGGCATCGAAGTAGTGCGCGTCTGAAGGACAAGGACAGCGGCACGTCCGGCCCGAGCCAGTCAACGGCGCCAAACGCGACTCCATCGTGTCTCCGTAACATTTTACGGACAGGCTGAATTCCATCCAACAGGTGTGCGGTTCGATAGCTCCTAATCCCGCATCCCGACCTGCTGCCCCGTGGTTGCTGAGCGCATTACGGCTCAAGAACTGCGCTAATGCCCCGGCGGTGGATATATTTGCGGACCACGAGAGCGGAACGATGCAGGTGCTTCCGCTGAAGGATATAGCGCTGCAAGCGTTAGATAGATAGCCAGCGGGCGGTTCCGCTGAATCATTCCTTGGAATGGGCGTAATGCGCTGACAGTCGCAACTCGTCGCGTCTTCGCGAAACTGGGCATCACGGATGCTTCGTTTCATACCTTGCGACTTACAGCGGCGTCCTGGATGGCGCAACAGGGGGTTGATCTCTATGCGATGGGCCAGTTTCTAGACAACAAAACGCCACGAATGACTCAGCGCTATGCCCATCTTTCCCCCGGATATATGGCGGAAGCGGCCGGAAATCTGGATTCGGTGATGGCTCGGGTGCTGCCGGAAAGGCCTAGTTTATGCCTCCCGTTACTCCCCGTAGAGTCCCTGAAGGTTCGGGCTAGTTTGCAGAAACCCGCAAACCATTGCATTGATTTGGTGTCCCAAGAGACTACGAGTTGGAACACGTTGTTCAAAGAACTGCATCTGCTAGATTCCTTTCGCCGGAGCTTTCCGCGAGATTCTCAAGGCGCAGACGAGTAATTCTGATCCGGTATCTCTGCTTTGGAGCCAAACACTAATGAATAAAGGCGTTAGATAACTTGAGGCTTGTCGTCTTCGCAATCTTTCTTATATCCCTACACAGTATGGAACCAAACAATCCCTGTCGATTGCCAACCACTCCACAGCGCACTCTCCTATGCTCAAACTTGCATACTGTGCAATGACGAGGTTCTCAAGGTTTAGGCTTTGGTACCGGTTGTGGAGTGATCTTCCTTCGTGCCATAAAGTCATCTTTGGCTTTCTTCTTAGCAGCAGGTATGACGAATAGTTCAGCTACCAACTCCATGAAAATCTGCTGCAAATCAGAGGCATCTTCAGCCGTAAAGTCCAGCAAGTCCGGGTCTGCGTCAGGATGAGCGCCTTGATTGCCGCCTTACTTGACGATGTACCCAATGTCTGCAAAGTTTGCTGTGACAGTTCCCCCGTTATACTGCGTGTCAACAACCTCCCGAAGTTCTTTGGCGAGATTGGCGGGTTTCGCACCAAGCAAGTCGCGTGTGACGATTTGTAGGGCGCGTCTGAATATAGCCGCTGCTGCAAGGTTTGCGTTTGCATCCATCGCACGAATTGCTTGGCGATAGGCCGTTCGTAGGGACGGAGGATCCTCGGGCAATTCAACGATCTCTTCCGATCCGTCATTCGGCGCGGATGTCACACGAAAATATCGGGTTATATATCCTGATTTGTTGACATTGAACTTTAGGTCATAAAGAATCCACTGTTTAAAGGCATGACCTACAGGACAGCGGAAGGTATATGTGACCGGCGCATCATCATCTGGCGAAAAACTTGCATACAAGCTTTGGCTCCCGGATGTCACACGCCTAATCAGTTGAAAGCCACGTGTCACCTTGCAGCCGCTGCGTTCAAGATCCCAGTGTTCATCGTTAGCTCTGGCATCAGTTGCCTCGGAGAAGATTGCCACAATGTTTTCTTACAGTTTCTTGTTAATCTTGAACATTGGACACACGCTCTTCTAGGCTTTCGCCTTCAAGAACTTGTTGTAATCCGCCACCCTGCTATCGCCGCGCACTGATCCAGTTTTGGCTGTGCCACACGCCAGTCGAATCCAAATACTGCGCGATTGCGCTTGTCGCCCCGTGCACATCACAGGTTTTCTTTCACATACCGTCCCGCTTTACGTTCAACTCCTAACCACCACGACTCAGCGACTCGGCTGCGAGTTCAACCAGCGTTAGTCGTAATGTAGCCTCTTCGTGCCAACTTCACCAACCCGCTTCGTTGACCGATGCTTGACCGCTCTTCGCCCATCGGCGTGCAGGTGCGCTCGTTCTGGTGGTACTCGGCTCGAAAGAACGCCACGTCTCCTCTTAGACCCGCTAACTGCAGCCGTCGTCTTGTGATCACCGCCTTCAGCGCCCATCCCCGTGGAAGTCGAGTGAGCCAGCAGCAACCTAAAACGTCGGGCCTCCTACTCAATCGTCTTCAGCAAACCAATTTCGGCGCAATAACTCTTACGGACAACTATTTCAAGCCGACTGACAAGTGAGAATTATCTACGCATGTAGATTTTATAGCTCGATAGCCCGCCATTCTTACCGTCATACTCCTTGGCTACAAGATACTCAGTCTCAATAAAGTGTTTGAGCGTCGGATAGTTAGATAGCTGCGCATAATTTTGAGTGTCTCCAGGCCATGTCTGACTACTCAATACAAAAAGTTTTGGAGGACTGGTTGTTATCAACTGATAGAAACGCTGTTGATATTAATTAGTAAGCGGTGTCGGTTTATTTGGAAATAGGTAAAAGTCGGAAATATAGCCAGTGGACTGCACGAGCTTAAGCCGATAGAGAACATTTATACAGCTTCCCATGGTCATATCGAGGCATTGAATATGGCCAGAGAGATCAGGAATGTCAAGAGCGATCAGGTCTTGTTCCAGGTTCTTGTACGTGCCCATTGGATAGACGGCCGACCGTTCTTGAGATAGAGAAACAATCGACAGTTTAACAACAATAAACAAGAGTAGCCCTCCGCTTGCTAGGACCCACGGAGAATTCTGTCTGAGACTCTTTTCCACTTCCAGGATCAACCAGAGCACCACGAAAGTGATTACTGGGTACATGTGATACACAAAACCTTTTCCCTGCAAGACATATATTGCAAATCCGCATAACGTTGCAGCGAGCAGCACGAGCGATGAGGTACAACGCCACGACCTATTCAGCAAGAAAAAGGCTAATGCAAGTTGCCCAAGTCTGATTGGTTGATGTATCAGCCCGAGGAGCTTCGACAAACTTTGACGTTGCACACTTGCATAATACGGGATGAGTTCCGTCGCCGTGGCGACAAAGTCATGTATGACATGGAACTTAAATAGATATAGCGCAAAGATGGCGGTGGGAACCATGAGTCCGACCATTGACCAGAAAACGATTCTTCCCGTAAATGGAGAATAACGGCGAGTCTTCAGTAATACGACGAAAACGCATGCAGCCGTCAAAAGCATTGCAGGCGGTTTGATGCTTGACGCCAGCCCGGCACACACAAAGGACCAACCTATCCAGACTGGTTGATACGCACGCAAGAACTGTATAAGACAGGCTACGGACAGCAGCAAAAGCATACTAACCGTCCAGTCACGCTCACCAAGGCACCAAGCCCCATCCCTCAGATGCATCAAATAGGCGAGACTTCCTGCAGGTTACTGCAGCGATTCGATGTCTTTTTCCGGCAATCCACATCGCCGCTGCTATTACGACCAGACCGTTGAGAATATCCCAGGTGATTTCGCCGCCAATGCCAGGCCCTAATAAGCGGATAACTAGATCGTCTGTAAGATAGCTTCCTGGCATCTGCATATCGATAATGTCACGATAAGGTGCGAACCCGTGAGACATTAAGAAGACAACGTAGTGCATTATTGGCGCGTCATGCACAAATGGCCAATGACACGCGATCCAAGTTGCCTTCATAAGATACACGAGAGATATAGCAGCGCAGATAGGCACAAGCCACCTCCTCCAGAGTGAAAACGCGACGTCATGGATTGCACCGGACATACAATAGACCAGTTTTGAGTGATCTGTCGGGGGAGTTTGGAAGTGCATCCCACGTAAAACATTCTCGCCGGATTCGGTATAAAACGATTCAGTGAAATCACACTCCAGCCCGTGTTTCTGAAATGCGCTGCGCTGGAAGGATTTGACGAAGAGACCGCGGTGGTCGCGAGAGTTGGGGAAGTTCACCAAATAACAGCCGGGCAACCGGCATTCGGTGAAGCATATGGTCTTCGGCGGAGCGATAGTATGGGTTTCTTTTTCTGGAATATCCATAGGATTCGCTCTGTGGCTGATGGTTCGCTTCTAACGACACCTACATGAACTATATATTCTGGATGCGCTGGATGCATCTCTAGTACCCCAGGGCGGAGCTTCTCTTCCCGGGGTTGCTGGTGTACCTGTAAAGTCATGTTCTTTGAATGCGCCGTGATGCCGCGCCGTTGCTTACGCACCCTTTTTCGGATGACCCTTCTGCATGACAACCCATTTTGGAGTTCATCATACGAAGGAAACATCTGAGTTGAATAAAACACGCTAGCCATACGCTTTGGCTGTTGAGATATAGGCGAACTCAAGGAGCGGCAGCATTCAGTCCTGTAGGGGGGTCGAACCCTTCCGGCAACCTTTCACCTTTCCAGACCGAGTCATCAATCAAGTTCTTACCGCTGCAATAGAAAATGTTCGCGGAGCCCAAGCCTCGAACCCGACCCACTTAGCTGTAGGGCAGGTCAAGAAGGCTTTTGAACTGGCGTCGACTGGTTTGCACTCCACGGCTGAAGTCTTGCGAATAGTTACAGGACTAGGGTTGAGAACGACAAAAGGAAAGCTTGTCCCGGCGCAGACATTCCAGAGGATGCTGATCAATCCGCTTTACGCGGGATGGGTATGTGGCCGGGTAGTGGAGGTCAACGTACGCGGCGACTGGATGCCGATCATCGACCAGAAGTCCTTTGACACGGTTCAGGACGTTCTGGCAGGTAGGAAGCCAAACCTGACAAGTTATGAACGCAATAACCCCGACTTCCCCCTACGTCGTTTCGTTCGTTGCGGAAAGTGTGGAACTTCTTTAACTGGCAGTTGGTCATCGGGAAGAAATGGTAAGTATGCCTACTACCACTGCCCGAAGAAGGCTTGTCTCGCCGTCAACGTCAAGCAGGAAAAGCTACAGTCGAGTTTCTTGAACTGGCTCGAACGGCTGACGCCCCAACAAGAAGCCATAGAACGAAATCAAAGACACCATCCGAACTGTCTGGAAGCACCCCGAAGGCGATGCTCAGGATCTCCAGCGTGTGTTGATCGTCAAGTCGGCGAAAATCGAGACCAGGAAAACGACTCTGGTAAATCGATGGCTCGATGGCGAAATAGACCAAGAAGGCTATACGGAACAGATCGCACGGCTTTCATCAGAGATCGGAGAAGTAAATCAGCAATTGAGGTCGACCGAGTTCGAGCACATCGAACTGGAAGGAGTTCTGGCCTTCGCAGAAAAGATCGTCACGCGCCCGTCACGTCTATGGGTTGAGTCGTCGCTTGATCAGCGACAACGGCTTCAGAAGACATTGTCTCCTAACGGGATCAGTTTTGATGGAGAGCAATTTGGAACCGACGCAACCTCCCTATTCTTCAGTCTGATAGGACAGGTTTCCGTCTTAGATTACGATTTGGTGTCCCCAACGGGATTCGAACCCGTATTACCGCCGTGAAAGGGCGGTGTCCTAACCATTGAACGATGGGGACCAGGGCCGCATGACGGCTTGATTCGCGTTCCAGCCCATCTGTAACGCTATCAACTTAGAGCGCTGGAGTCAAAGAATCTTCATCGAGAAAGTGCACGAAATCCACGGCTGGTTGCGCGGTAGGATGTCTTGTGGCGTCAGCCGAGTTATTTGGAGCGGCCGGCGACCCTAGCTCGAGCCAACAGGCTATCCTCAGCGAACGAATTTCGCTGGTTGAGAAGCTCAATCTGTAAATCTTTAATTGCAAAGGCAATCCGCTTCATGAATGCTCTAAAATCCGGCCGCGTCGAAGTGGGCCGCATCGAAGTGATTACCGGACCGATGTTCTCTGGCAAGAGCGAGGAGCTGATCCGGCGGCTGAAGCGTGCCCGGATTGCACGGCAGCGGGTCGCCTGCTTCAAACCCGACATCGACCTGCGCTACCATCGCACCGCGATCGCTTCGCACAGTGCGCAGACCCATGAGGCGGTGACGGTCCCAAATGTCTCCCACCTGCGCCAAGCCTTGTATCAGCAGCTCCCCGACGTCGAAGTGATCGGCATCGACGAAGCGCAGTTCTTCGACGCGTCGATCGTCCAGCTAACCGGGGAGCTTGTACACCTGGGCAAGCGGATTATTATTGCAGGCTTGGATACGACCTTTACGGGCGACCCATTCGGCCCGATTCCTGCGCTGATGGCGATTGCCGATGAGGTGACGAAGCTGTCGGCGGTGTGCATCGTGTGTGGCTCGCCCGCTATCCACACCCAACGGCTGGGGGCTAGTCGTGAGCTAGTGGTGGTTGGCGCCGCTGGTATCTACGAAGCCCGCTGCCGCGCCTGCTTTCGGCCGTATCTCGACGCGCCCGAGAACGAGCAGCTCGACCTTCCTGAAGCTATTTGAATTGGAGAGCGGGGAAACGTTCCGGCACGTCTCGATCTGATTGGCCGGGAAAATCGGCTATGTTGCATCTAATGATATAACCGAACTCAAGATCTGCGACTCACGCATACTTCGCGTTCCTGCGTTACGCTTTCTTAACGTAGTTTAAAGGAGAATCGTCATGTGGCATCTGCCATCCCTTTCCGTTCGGCATGTCCTGTCTCTGGTTGCCTGCACCCTGATTGGGGTTGGAATTGCGCACGCCCAGCAGGGATTGCCAAAGAATGGCACGCTTGTGGTGCCGATCACGACCGCCAAGGGAGATAGCGCCGGCACAGCCTCCTTCAAGGAAAGCAAGAACGGGAAGCAGCTTTCGATCACACTGAAGTTGAAGAATTTACCGTTTGGCGAGCATGCGGTCCACATCCACGCGAATCCGGTTTGTGATGCCCCTGACTTCAAGGAAGCCGGCGGCCATTTCAATCCAGACACCAAACAGCACGGCACGATGAATCCCATGGGTCACCACAATGGCGATCTGCCCAAGAACATTTCGATAGGCGAAGACCACACCGGCCAGATCAGTCTCAAAGTGGACTATCTGACGCTCGCTCCGGGTGCGCCGACCTCGATCCTCGGGCATTCGATTATGGTCCATGAGAAGGCCGACGACATGAAGACTGATCCGACAGGCAATGCAGGCAACCGGATTGCGTGCGGCGTGATCAACGCACCCGCAATGTAGGTCTTCGCAGACAATTCATCGGTCGTAAGCCGGCTTCGACGCAGTTGTGCGCCCGCGTATCTGGCTTGGAATTGGCACTGAAAATGGGGAGCGGACGACGCATATGCAAAATCAATTGGGAATAATCTTTGTTGGCATTCTGGCCTGTGCCACCACCGCTGCTTTTGGGCAGGCGGCTCCTGCGACCCAGACGGCTCCGATAAGTAATGGCCAACCAGCAGCCGTGGCGCAGGTGGCTGCGAGCAACCTCACGTTTGATGTTGCGTCGGTGCGACCGTCGCCGCCGTTGGACATGCAGAAGCTGCGGGCGGATATGCAGGCGGGCAAGATGCCGAACTTTGGCATGCACATCAACGGGCTACGGGCGGAGTACATCTACCTAACGCTGAAAGATTTGATAACTCTTGCGTACAAGGTGAAGGGCGTGCAGGTGACTGGGCCGGCATGGCTGGGTACCGAGCACTTCGACATCGTGGCAACCATGCCGGAGGGATCGAAGAGAGATGATGCCCCGGCGATGCTGAAAGCTTTGCTGGCGGAAAGATTCAAGCTGGTGGCTCATCGCGAGACACAGGAGCACCCGGTGCTCGCGCTGGTGGTCGGCAAAAGCGGGCCGAAGATGAAAGAGTCTCCAGGCGATGCCCCGCCTATCGATCCGGATGTGCCGTTGAAACCTGGGGAGATGCAGATGGACACTCCCGACGGGCCGGCGCGCATAACCATCGACCGAAAAAACGGCGGCGCGACCATCAACATGGGTATCAAGGGGGTCGTTACTTATGGCATGGATAACCAGACCATGATGATGCATATGACTTCGACCAAGACCACCATGGCGGCGTTTGCAGACACGCTGACCCAGATGATGACGCAGATGGGCGGAGGCGCGGGGCGTCAGGTTCTGGATCTGACTGGCTTGAAGGGAAACTACGAAGCGTCGCTGGAGTTCTCGCTGGCGGATATGGTGGCGGCTGCGCGGGCGCAGGGAATTGACATTCCTGGGGGCGGTGCGGGAGGGGCGCCTGCAACAGGAGCGCCGGTTGCGTCCGATCCGGGCGGCGGCGGCTCGACCGTGTTCGCGTCGGTGGAAAAGCTTGGCCTGAAGCTGGAGCAGCGTAAGGCTCCGGTTGAGCAGATTGTGGTCGACAGCATGGAGAAGACGCCGACGGAGAACTAGCAGCGGTTATCCGTTGTCACTTGACCGTTATGGACAGCCATAGATGAGAAACTCTGGAGATCGGCCAACCGGATTTCTTTGAACCAACGCGAATGCCCTTGCGTATAGTTCCGCATGGGCGTTCTTCACATGGCGATTCCGACTGCGGGTATCTTAACCCGTCAACTACCCCGGGCCAGGGGACGCGCGGCGATTCGTACCTTCAACCATCCCAATGAAGTGGTGACGAAAGAATCCGGGCAGCGGCTGCATGACCCAAAGGCCTTGGCACGCGAGGATGCAGCTCAGCAAGATGCCAGTCATGGTCGCCCTCGAAGCGGTACACTTCTGCCATCGGCCACACTTATTCCAAACCTTGTTCCGGGGAAACTTGCACGGCCAGGGCATGAGGCAAATTTGCAGCGCACGCCAGAACAGGAAGCCGCGCAGGAGGCACTTGGCAGGCTCGTCCGCCAGTGCATGACCGGCGATCAGCATGCGTGGCAGCAGTTGGTGGTGTCGCAGCACCGGCGCATCTACGCGATCTGCTACCGGTTCACGGGCTCGGCCACGGACGCGGAGGATTTGACGCAGGATGTCTTCCTGAAGCTTTATCGCAACCTGGCCAGCTACGACATGCAAAAGGGCAGCTTTCAGACGTGGATCACGACACTGGCTCGCAACTTGCTCGTCGACCATTTTCGGCGTACGCGGATGGATCGGGCCAGCGATTCGCTGGACGCTAGTCTTTCCAGCGACGAAGATGGCGCGACGCTGGGCGACCGGCTGGCGGATCCGCGTCCCTCGCAGGAGGCGCATGCATCGGGTCTGGAGTTGAAGGCGCGCATCCAACAGGCATTGGCACAGCTTTCGCCGGAACTGCGCGAGGCAGTCGTCTTCCGAGACCTCGAAGACATGGACTACAAAGAGATTGCGCAGGTTTTGCGCATTCCCGAAGGCACCGTGAAGAGCCGCATCAGCCGCGGTCGCGGGGAACTTGCAAGGCTTTTGCAGCGTATAGAAGGGCAGGTGGTTTAGGTGGCAGACAGCAAACAATTCGGTGGCCTCAGGACCTTTGGGGATAAGGCGGCGGCCAACCCGTCCAGCGATAGCGGACGCTGCGCGCGGTGCGAGGCGATGTTGGCGGATGCGCTCGACGGCACACTCTCCGCCGCAGACCAGGAATTCTTTGACTTGCACATGTCGCACTGTGGACCATGCAGTCAGCAGTTGGCGGACGCACGTCGCGGCGCTGCGTGGTTGGAGATGCTGCGCACACCAGCGCCCGATCCTCCAGCCGCAATGGTAGAGCGCATCCTGGCGCAGACAAGCTTGTCGCAGATAGCGGGCCAGATCGTTCCCCGAAGCATGCAGGCTACTGGCTTTTCGGACGCGACGCTTGCGCACCCGCAGGATGGCACACCCGCTTTTGCGTTCGGCTATACGATTGCCGGTTCGGCGGCGCATGGCAACGTGATTCCATTTCCGCGCCGCGCCGTTGCAGGCTTCCGCGCCAGCTCATTTGGACAAATCATGCTGCAGCCGAGGCTTGCGATGACTGCGGCAATGGCGTTTTTCTCGATTGCGCTGACTCTGAATCTCACCGGCATCCACCCGATGTCGCTGCGTGCAAGTGACCTGCAGCCAAGCAGTCTGAAGCGCAACTATCACAATGTAAATGCACGCGTGGTGCGGTACTACGAAGGACTGCGCGTGGTTTACGAGCTGGAATCGCGGGTTCATGATCTGCAGAGCGCCAGTGATAACGACGCGGCCGCTGGTAGCCAGGGTTCACCGTCCAATTCAGATCAGCCAGCGAAGCCAGCTCCGTCAAAGCAGCCAGCTCCGGCCGATCAGAAGGCCGCACCACAATCGCCGGGCAAGCAGCCTCAAGGCACTCAGCCTGAACATGCAAAGCCTGCTCCGAACGCGGGCACCAGCCGCCGCGAAGATTTGAACCAAAGCCGCCGTCTTTTCGTTGCTGAGATCCAAGACGATCGCGACAACGACACCCAAGCACGCGTAGGAAGGAAATTAGTATGAACTGCGCTAACCATCCAGATCGTGAACGCGTTGCCTTTTGCCAGAACTGCGGCAAGCCGCTCTGCACCGAATGTGTTCGCAACGTTGGCACCTCTGTCTTCTGCGAACCCTGCCTGACTGCTCGCGTGACCGGCACCGGACCTGCAACCGGCTATGGGTACACCGGCGTTCCTCCGCTTGTCCAGCCGGTTGCGCCGGGCGAACCCAACCCTGTCATTGCGGCCTTGCTTGGCTTCATCCCCGGCGTTGGCGCAATGTACAACGAGCAGTACGCCAAGGGCATTGTGCACCTCGTGGTCTTCGCCGTATTGGTATCGTTGGCAAGCGACGTCAATGGCATCTTCGGAATATTTATTGCCGGCTGGGAGTTTTACATGGTCATCGAGGCGCATCACACCGCGGTTGCGCGACGCGATGGAACGCCGCTGCCTAATCCATTCGGCCTGAATGATCTTTCGGAGCGGCTCGGCTTTGGCAAGGCGTGGCCGGGTAGCGTAACTCCTCCTGCAACTCCCTACGACGGTGTGCCAAATCCGGGTCCTGCGGGTCCGGGTGTAAACATTCCGCCGGCCAACCCCTACGCGCCACCTTATAGCTATACCTATGTGCCGCCGGCGTCCAACTGGGGTGGTCCACAGGACCCGAGTGGATACGGGATGCCGCCCGTAGTTCCCGTCGCGCCCGATCCTAACCTCCCTTACTATCGTCGCCTGCCAACCGGAGCCATCTGGCTAATCGCTCTCGGCCTATTCTTCATGGTTGCGAACACATCTTTCTTTCATGTGCTTCACGGCCACTTTCTCGGGCCCATCCTGTTAGTTGGCGTTGGCGTCTGGCTATTCGTCCAGAAAATGACGAGCGGCGGCCAGGGCATTGAGAATGACGGAACGCCGCTGTATCACTGGCGCCTAACCCAGGCGATCAACAGCTCCTTCTGGGTCATGTTGACCGGATTTGTCTGGCTGCTGGATGAGTTGCGCATTCTCTCGTGGGGGCGCAGTTGGCCTTTGTTCGTCATCGGAGCGGGCGTTATGGCGATCTTTCGACGCACCGCTCACCCGGGTTACGGCTTTGGCTATACGCCTCCGGTTGCGACTCCGCCAACTGCGGCTCCCGTACCCTCGACCGAAATCGTACGCAGCGAAACGCACACCGAACCGGCCAGCAATGACCAGGAAGGACGGTAATCATGGCAGGCTATCCTCCTCCGTACCCTCCGCCGGGATTCGATCCCCGCGCACAACGCCGTTTCCTGCGCGACCAGGCCCGCATGCAGCGTGACGCCATGCGCGCCCAGCGAGAGCAGATGCGCTACCAGATGCGCGGTATGCGGCGCGGCTCGATCCTTGGTCCGACGCTGCTGATCGCGGTTGGTGTGATCTTTCTCCTGATGCAGACAGGGAGGCTGGATCGCAGCCACTTCTGGGGATGGTACGGCCACTGGTGGCCCTTGCTTCTGGTTGGCGCTGGCGTCATCGTGCTGGCCGAGTGGGCGCTGGACCAGTTTCTGCTTCGTGATCCGCAGACGCCGCGGTATCGGCGCTCGATTGGCGGCGGGGTATTCACCCTGTTGCTAATCATTGGAGGAGTGGGCTTGGTCGCGGACCAGGCGCGAATGCACATCAACGGCGACCACTGGCTATACGGTTGGCAGTCCAACCTGGATAACCTTGACGAATTTCTGGGCGACAAGCATGAGAGCGATCAAAACGTCGACTTCGCCTTCACCTCAGGCGGCCTGAGCGTGGTCAACCCGCGTGGCGATGTCACCGTCAGCGGCACCAGCGACGACAATCGCATCCACATCGCCATCCACAAGCAGGTGTACGCGAGCAGCGACTCGGATGCGGACAGCAAGACCAAGCGGTTGACTCCCACGACCAACGTCGAAGGTTCAACGTTCGCATTGACGATGCCTGTGGTCGAAGGCACGCGGTCTGACCTGGTGATCACAGTCCCCGCGGCGGCGGCTACGTCGATAACGGCGAATCGGGGCGACATCCACATCTCGTCCATCAAAGCTCCGGTCAACGTTACGGCGAATCGAGGCGACATCGAACTCTCTGCGATTACCGGGCAGACGACCGCCCATATCAACAACCACGGCTCATCGATTACGGCGCGCAGCATGGATGGCGATATCGCAATTCAGGGTCACGCGCAGGATCTAACGTTCACAGATGTTAACGGCGGCATTGCCATCAACGGCGAGTTCTTCGGCACGACCCATCTGCAACACATCAACGGTACGATCCACTTCCACTCAAGCCGTACCGACCTGCAGTTTGCGCGACTGGACGGCGAGACCGAGATTAGCAGTTCCGGAATTTCCGCAGACCAGGTGATGGGGCCAGTTGTCGTGACTACGAGCAATCGCAATATAACGCTTGAACGCATCGCCGGGGACATTGCGGTTACCAACCGCAAGGGGAGCATCGACCTGACGGCCGCGCCGACTATCGGCAATATCACGCTGGAAGATCGCGATGGTGCAATCCACACAACGCTGCCGGAGAAGGCGAGCTTCACCATGGAGGCGCGCACGACCAACGGAAACGTCAGTACCGACTTTGAACTGCAGACCAGCGGATCCGAGGATGATAAGAACCTGACTGGAACAGTGGGTGCAGGCAGTTCGGCGATCCACATCACAACCACCAACGCGGAGATCTCGGTGCACAAGGGCGATGTGCTGCCCCTGCCGCCTATTCCTCCGGCTCGGCCCAGGATCACAATGCTCCCGCCGCCGATCGCGCCGAAGTTGCCACATACGCCGAAGGCACCGCGCGTGCCGCCTTCGCTGCCCGCCCCGCCTGCAGTGCCTGTCCCTCCCGCCTCGCAATAATTGGTGGAGGGGCGGAACACCTCGATAAGATGACTCGGGGGCCCCTCCCCCCCCGGGCGTATACCTTGGGGATAAACTTATTGGATTGAGTCGGTTACGGCCGGTGGATATCTCCAAGATATTCGACGTAAGAGACTTACGGCTAAAATACTCATAATAAACGACTTACCATGAGCGATTGGATTGAAGCAGATTTCCGCCAGCGGGCTGCTCTTCATCATTCATAAGTCCCTTGTTGCAAAGAGAAACGCCCGGATCGTCTCCGGGCGCTTCTTTACTATTTCAAGTATATAGGATTGACCATAACTGTTACGCCAACTATTTTGAAGATATAAGTGGTTTGGTTAGTTACGGTTGGCTGCGTTTTCAACCGTTTGAGGGGTTGACAGGATTTGGCTGGCTTGTGTCTCGGGTTATGAAGGTATGGCGCAGGCGAAAAACTACCGAGATTCTGGACTCGATGAAACTGAGTCCAGAATGACGGCTTTGAGGGTGCCTGGGCCTTGGGGTGCTGGTGAGTGGGTTTGCGTGCCTTGGGTGCGCGTGCCTTGGGAAGAGTTTGCCGGGAAGTTGAGCATCGGCGGACTAATTGGCCGTGGGCACGGAGGACTGATGATTAAGAGGCCTGAGCCGCGACCTAGGCCTTCGGCCTAGGCTGGTATGTAGCGGGCCTTCGGCCCTCGGGTGCAAAGCCGAGACAAGGGTTCGCCTATGCGAATGATTGTAGTCAGAGCGGAGACGACGCCTTGAACTACTCATGCTGAAGCTGAGACAGTTTGTGCTTGAGCGAATGATCGTAATCACAGCGGCGACGACGCCTGAAAGTTCATGCGAAAGCCGCGGCTACTGGAGCAGCGAGATGGCGACGGCGGTGAGGGAGCGGACGCCGGTTTCGAGGGTGGGTTCGGGGTCCGGTTCGAACTTGTTGGTGTGCATGCCGGGGAGTTCCTTGCCGGCGGCCTTCGCGGTGGCGAAGCGATTAGGGTACATGGCTCCGAGCCAGAAATAGACGACGGGAACCTTGTTGCCTTCCAGGCCGAAGATGCCGACGTCTTCGCTGCCCATCTGGCGGAGGTCGTCGAAGACGTTGGATGGGCCAAGGGTCTTCTCCAAGGTGGCTTTGACGCGCGCCGACATGGCGGGGTCGTTGTAGAGGGACGGCGTGGACTCGTCCTCGAGGACGGTTACGGTGGGCATCTTGTCGGGGGGCAGGCCCGCGGAGGTGGCGACACCGGTGGCCATCTGGCGGAGGCCGTCGAGGATGGTCTGGCGCGCTTTGTCGGAGAAGGCGCGGGCGGTGAGTTCGAGCTTCACCTCGTCAGGAATGATGTTGCGCTTGGTGCCGCCGTGAATGTCGCCGACGGTGACGACGGATGGGTCGCGGGGATCTTCTTCACGACTGACGATGGTCTGGATCTGCAGGATGTACATGGCAGCGAGGACGATGGGGTCGCGGCCTACCTCAGGACTAGAGCCGTGACCGCCGATGCCGCGGATGGTGACGTCGATGGAGGTAGAACTGGCCATCGCGGGACCGGCGGTAATTCCGATGGTGCCGGCGGCGTGCTGGTTTGTGTCGTGCAGGCCGATGACCATGTCGGGCTTGCCGAAACGCTCGTAGAGGTGGTCGGCGAGCATGGCTTTGGCGCCGTCGATGGTCTCTTCGGACGGCTGGCCGATGAGCATGAGTGTTCCATGCCACTGCGACTTTGCGGCGGCGAGGGCGCGCGCGGTGCCGATGAGGACAGTGGTGTGGACGTCATGTCCGCAGGCATGCATGACCCCGGTGTCTAGGCCGGATTTGGTCTTGGTCATGACATGGCTGGCGTAGGTGGTTCCGGTCTGTTCGATGATAGGGAGTGCATCCATATCGGCACGGATGAGGAGGGTTGGGCCGGTGCCGTTCTTGAGGATGCCGACGACTCCGAAGGCGTGGGTGCCGTCGGGGTAGACGCCGATGTGGTCGGTGACGGTATAGCCAGCTTTGCGCAGTTCGGCGGCAAGCAGAGTAGAGGTGCGTTGCTCGAAGTGCGAGAGCTCAGGGTGGGCATGCAAGTCTTTATAAGTGTCGACGAGGCCGGGCATCTGCTGCTTGAGGAAGGCGGAGTTGTCTTGCGCGGCGAGGGGCGCGGCGGAGAGGGATAGCAGCAATAGGAATGAAGATGCGCGCATGTTGTGGTCTCCGGGGAGTGCAGGGAATCAACCTAGTGTACTGGGGTGCGGGGTGGGTTGGGGAAGCATGCTCCCGAGATCGGCGGTGTAGCAACCTGTGGTGTACGTCAAGCCCAGGCTGCGGGCGCTATGCTATTCTACGAAAATCTTGGGAGGGTCGCGAGTGCCAAAGTTTGTGATTGAACGGAATATTCCAGGTGCGGGAAAGCTGACACCGGAGCAGTTGCAGGGAATCTCACAGAAATCCTGCTCAGTGATTCGCGAGATTGGGCCGCAGGTACAGTGGCTGGAATCGTTTGTCACCGACGACAAAATCTACTGTATCTATATAGCTGCGGATGAGGCGACCGTTCGCGAGCATGCAAGGCTGGGCGGCTTCCCTGCCGACTCGGTACAGGCCGTGCGGCGCATGATCGACCCTACAACCGCCGGCTAGTGGACCTCGGTAGCCCGCTAGCGTTTTAGAAGCTAGACATCACAACGAGTGGCTGGCGAAGTGGATGTGGCCTGGTGATTGCGCTGCTTGATGGCGGGCTTGCATTGCGGTGTAGGCGGCTTCGAGGTGGCGGGTGAATGCTGGCGTGTCGAAGAGTGGGGCGGTTTGGCGGTTTTGTTGGAGGCGCGTGGAGATTTGCCGCGTCTGTTCTTCATGCATTCCTGTAAAAGAGCATACCCCAGGGGCTGAAGCCCGGTTTGTGGCGGGGCGGGGATGCCAGGGCTGAAGCCCTGGCCTATCTTAGGAGCCAAGGCAAATGCAAGTGCAAGTGCAAGTGCAAGTGCAAGTGCAAGTGCAAAGGCAAGTGCAAAGGCAAGTGCAAAGGCAAGTGCAAAGGCAAGTGCAAAGGCAAGTGCAAAGGCAAGTGCAAAGGCGGGGATTCTTCGCTGCGCTCAGAATGACAGCCAAAAAAGTTTAGCTTGGTAAGTTTCAGCGCTATTCTTTGACGTTGACGCCCAGGGTTTTCATTTTGCGATAGAGGTGGGATCGTTCGAGGCCGAGGGCTTCGGCGGTGCGGGAGATGTTGCCGTGACACTCGTCTAGCTTTTTCAGGATGAACTCTCGTTCATAGGCTTCGCGAGCTTCGACTAAGGTGGAGAAGTCTTCGCTGCGGGTGCGCTGACCTTCGCGGGCGGAGTCTCGGGACTGGTCGCGGGAGGAGAGTATAGGCAAGTGCTTGCGTTCGATGCGCTGCGTTTTGGGATTGAGGATGAGGACGCGTTCGACGAGATTGCGCAGCTCGCGGACGTTGCCCGGCCAGTTGTAGCGCTGCAGGGCGTCGAGTGCGTCGGCGTGCATTTCTACGTGCGGGCGGCCATACTGCGCACCGAACTCCTGCAGGAATTCCTTGACCAGCGCTGGGATATCTTCTTTGCGATCGCGTAGCGGCGGGACGAAGAAGGGGATGACGTTGAGGCGGTAGAAGAGGTCTTCGCGAAAGTTGCCGCGTGCGATCTCCTCTTCGAGATCCTTGTTGGTGGCGGCGATGACGCGGACGTCGACGTGGACGGGGTGGGTTGCGCCGACAGGGAGGAAGCTCTGTTCGTCGAGTGCGCGCAGGACTTTGGCCTGGGTCTTGAGGCTCATGTCGCCGACCTCGTCGAGGAAGAGCGTTCCACCGTCGGCGCGCTCGAAGGTACCGCGCTTTTCGTTGGGTGCGCCTGAAGGCCCGTTGGGCATGGCTCCGCGGCGGTAGCCGAAGAGCTCGGTCTCGATGTGGTCTTCGGGGATGGCAGCACAGTTGAGTTCGACGAAGACGCGATCTTTGCGCAAAGATTCGGCGTGCATGGAGCGGCCAATGAGTTCTTTTCCTGTTCCACTTTCCCCGTAGATTAAGACGCGGCCGTTGGTGGGAGCCATCAATTTGATCTGCTGGCGAAGGGCTTTCATTGGGACGGAGTTGCCGGTGACGCCGACGCGGAAGCTGAGTTGACGGACGAACTCCTGATTGTCCTCGCGGAGTTGGCGGGCGTTGATAGCATTCTTCAAAACGATGAGGGTGCGATCGAGCGAGAGCGGCTTTTCAAGGAAGTCGTATGCGCCCAGTTTGGTGGCGCGGACTGCGGCTTCGATGGTTGCGTGGCCGCTGATGATGATGACTTCGGGAACGTGCGCGCTATCCATCTGGCGAATGTCGGCGAGCGCGTCAAGGCCGTCGCGGTCGGGCAGCCAGACGTCGAGGAGGACCGCGTCGTAGATGGCATCGGCAAGCAGGGTGAGTGCTTCGCCGGCGGTGGCGGCGGAGGTGACCAGGTAGCCCTCTTCGCTAAGGATGCTCTCCAGCGAGTCACGGATTTCGGCTTCGTCATCGACGATGAGTACGTGGTTCACGTGATTATGGTACTCGGCGTTGCCATCGGTTGCCCCACCCCGGGTATCGATTGCTGCATAACACTATAAAAACCACTTACTAGGCCAGTCGATTTGCATAATTTTGCAAACAAAGGAGCTAGTTTGCAAAATATTCAAAACGTTGAAGCTATGGTTGCTTTGAAGTCGGCGAAGACACAACCCTGATGCTGATGGATTCTGTTTCTATCTAAGGAGGTATACACCTGGGTGTCAAGGGAGGATGCGAAGGGGGAGGTCGAATCTGCGCTCTGTTTAGAGAATAGTGGTAGTGGCGACGGGTGAGGCTTCGGCGGTTGAAGTGTCGGGAGATTCCGCTTCGGTCGTGGTCGCTGGGGGAAGTTCGACGATGAACTTTGCGCCCGCGGGGTAGTTCTTTTCGGCACGGATGGTGCCCTGATGTTCCTGAATAATTTTGGCCGCGATGGCCAGGCCGAGACCGGTGCCGCGTTGCTTGGTTGAGAAGTAAGGGAGGAAGAGGCGCTCGCGCATCTCGTCGGTGAGGCCTGAGCCGGTGTCGGAAATAGTGAGTTCGACCATACCGCTGCGCAGCAGGTTGGTGGAGACTCGGAGTTCGCGGAGTAGCGATTGCTGCATGGCCTCGGCGGCATTGTCGATGAGGTTGCCGAGGGCACGCTTCATGGCTTCGGGGTCGGCGAGGATGAGTGGGAGATTGGGCGCGAGGCGCTTAACCAGGCGGATGTTTTGCAGGCGGCCGGTGAAGAGAGCGAGCGAGTTATCGACGATGGGGTTGAGGTCGGCGGGGCGCGGCTGCGCTGCCGGGAACTGCGCGAGCGAGGCAAACTGATCGACCAACATCCTCATACTTTCGACTGAAGAAGAGATGACCTCGCTGGAGCGGCGGATGACGGCGATGGAGGGCGATTCGAGTTCGGCGGCGGCGAGGGTTGCGCCGAGACGATCGATGTGGCGATGGATCTGTTCGGCGGAGAGGGAGATGGGTGTCAGCGGATTTTTGATCTCGTGGGCGACGCGGCGGGCTACTTCTTTCCAGGCGGACTGTTTCTGCGCGCGGAGGAGTTCAGTCGCGTTTTCGAGAACGAGGACATATCCATGATGGGTGCGCTCGGGGCCACTTCCGGTTTCGAGTAGCGCGACGGTAGCGAGCAGATACATGGTGCCTCCGCTGCGCACGCCGTTGGCTGGGGCGGTCATCTCCATCTCACCCGAAGCGGATCCCATGCGATGGCTGCGTCGGAGTAAATGGTTGATGGACTCAAGTGCCTCTGCGGGAAAAATGGCGTCGATGGAACTGCCGATGAATGGGGTCTGGCCGCCCGGGTCGAGCATCTCGGAGAGCGCGCGATTTGCCAGGACGATACAGCGTTTCGTGTCGAGCGTGGCTACGCCGTTGGGAATGGTTTCGAGCATGGTTTCGAGCTCGTTGCGCCGAGCTTCGAGCGTGGCGTTGGCGGCAGAGAGTTGCAGGTTGGAGCTTTCGACCGCCTGACGGCTGCCTTCCAGATCGGCTGCCATGTGATTGAAGCTGCGAGCGAGTTCGCCGAGTTCATCAGTGGCACTCTCGCCTACGCGGTGGGCATAGTCTCCGGCGGCAATGGCCTGCATTGCATCGCCAAGTGCCTCAACCGGTTTGGTCACTTGTTTGGAGAGATGCAGTGCCAGCCAACTCATGGCAAAAAGCGCGAGACTGGTCATCATCAACAGCAGCAGCGTGTAGAGGATGCGAATCTGGCGGCGCTGACGATAGGCTTTCCAGTAATCATCGACGGCGTTTTGAAAACGAGTTACGGTGGCGGAGAGGCCGTGGGGAAGAGGCAGACCAACAACCGCGATCCCGCCCTGCTTCATTGCGGCAGTGCCGAGCGCGTAGTCGGTGTCGCCCTGCGAGAATATCGGCAGGTCGTTGCGCTGCGCTGCGGCCAGGATAGCAGCGTCGATTGAGGCGTCCATTACATCGTCGTCGCCGGTCTTGTGGCCGGGAGGTATTGCGGTGTCACCATCCTCATCGCTGGCATTCTGGTCGGGGAGCCAGGTTCGGACCTGGGCAGGTGCTCCCATGCTCTGCGGCATGTGGAACGTGGCGATGGGATGACCTTCGCGGTAGACGACGGCGAATCCGTTTTGCAGGGTAATCTCGTGCTGATGCAGGACGCGATCGATGCTGGCGCGGTCCGGAGTGGCGCTAGCTGCGGTATGGCGGGTTGGATGTGCGGAAGGGTAAAACGTTTGTGCTCCGGCGATGTCGATTGCGGGAATCGATGCAGCGATGGATTCGGCTTCGATTCGTGCGTTGGACGATGTGTACTGGGCGAGCTCGAGTGCAAGTCGGTTCGAATCGGTGCGGATTTCGTAGGGATTCTGCGAGAACCAGCGGTCGACGGCACGGTTCATCAGGTCGTAGCTGAAGAGGAACATGAAGACCAACGGAACCAGTGACACGAGTACGGCACCCGAAAGCATGCGGGTGCGCAGTCGGGTGCCCATAACGCTGTGGCGCTGGTCGGCGTACAGTTTCAGCACGTTGCGCGCGAGCAGGACCAGGACAGCGACGAATAGCAGAAACGCGACGGCGGAGAGGCCGGTGAAGACGACGATCTCGCCAGCGGTCGCGGGCGTGAGGAACTTGAGGCTGAACGCGTTCATCGCCGTAAAGATAGCAAGCAACACCAGCACTACAGAGCCGAGAACGATGCTGACGATCTTCCTCCGGCTTGTGCTTGTGTCCATCGAGAGCGGCCTCCGTCAGTGAGACGATTATAGGCGGGCGGGGAGTTGGGACAGCATCCTCTGGGAGCTTGCGCCTGACGGTAGCTGACTGCGAGACGCTCAAACGCGCAGCGGTGCCGTGTGAGATCGCCATCTTTCGCAACCGCCTAAAAGGGTGGAAATCCGAATCCAGGTACCCCAGTACATCCAACAACTCCTCGGCAACAATACTCCTACGGCTGACAACCGAGCCGGAAACACCACCGTCCCGCCCCACAACCATCTGCAACTTGTAACCTCGATCGAATGCCCCTTCCGCCATATTTCCCAGGGCCGCGCCCTGCGCCTCATCGTCGGCAACACGAACATTACGACGGAGGCGAGCCGTCAGGCTATTCTCAAAGCCATTGCCCGGGCCCGGCTCTGGTACGAGCAACTTACCACAGGAGAAGCCGGCAGTATCTCGCAACTCGCCGGCATGCATGGCCTGTCACGACGCTTCCTTCACGCGCAGATGAAGCTGGTTCAGCTGAGTCCTCAGTCAATCGAAAGTCTGATGAACAGGACCGGTTCGCTGCCGTTGTCGCTTGGCGACCTGCTTAGGGTAATCCCAATGAACTGGCGTGAGCAGGAATTTAGTCTGCCCACAAAATCCGCTTAGCTAGCACCGCGTCAAGCCGCCAACTCCTCAAGCGGTGCGGCGGCCTTAGCTCAGCCCGGGATCATGCCACCGCCCCAGAGTCAAATTCCTTCAGTCATAATGCGAATCGAAACGGAACTGCCACTTTGGCCAATAGAGAAGTACCAGCCAAACGGCCCGCAACTGCACTATCGGAGTAGGCTCTCCAGTTCCATTCCGATCGACGATCGGGCGAGATTGCCGGGAAATACGGATGTGTCAGGGCTTATTTCTCGAAAGATGTGGATTCTAAAGATAGATGGCGGAAGAGGAGGGATTCGAACCCCCGATACCCTTTCGGGTACGCCAGTTTTCAAGACTGGAGCCATCAACCACTCGGCCACTCTTCCGTACATGAATGATAAATCACCCGGTCAGCCCAGCGTCCCTAGTTGCAGCCGGCCGACGGACCTCTATCAGAAGCTCCACCTGGGCCTCTATCCGATCGTCGATCATGATGGCGGCACGAGGGCTGTCAACTTCAACGTAGTCGAAGATGGCCTCCCGGTCGTTCATCGCAAAGAATGTCCACTCGATCCGTATGAGTTAGCTCGTCACCTTGTTGCGTGCCGCTGCCCGGCGTCCTGCAAAGTGCGCCTTCACCTGGTTATGAACGATGGGAGGCCGGGAGTCTTCGAGCGCCTCCCGCACCTTGGCGCGAAACCACTCGTCGTGCTGCACTCCACCGGGAGCGACCGGAAATGGCAACGCACCCTCATTCGCAGTTCGGGTAAGCAGGATGCGGACCGCGTCCGACACCGTCATTCCCATCTCTTCCAAAACCGCGGCAGCCTTGATCTTGATCGCCGAATCGATTCGAGTTTGCACCAGCGCCTTGATAGGCATAGAGATTAGCTCGTCGTGATTGTAATGCAATTGCATGACACCAGCCCTCATTCAATCCACTGGCTTTCATCCCAATCGCGTGGCTTCTCGCCGGTGGTTCCCTGTTTTTACCCGAAGGGCGACTTCGGCTTTTCGGGCTGGATCGGCTTCTTTGGAGGAGCCGGAGCCTCCGCTGGCGGAGGTTCTGAAAAGACAACCTGCACTTGTACCGGCTTCTTTGTCCGAGCTGGCTTAGGCAGCGATGCCGCCACTTTGGTAGGTGGCGGTGCTGGGAGCAGCAATAGCAATGCTCGTGGCTCCGGTATGGTCATCTTCCGCGCAATACACTCCGGCTGAAGCCTCTTCAGCCGAGTCAAGGCAAACCTCACCGGGAGCACTCGATTCTGCTGCTTGATGTATCCGCGCAGCGGCTCAAGCCCTGCGATCTCGGAGGCCATGACGAGAGGTTTGGTGGCAATCTCCATCGCAAAGTTCTTCTTCGGGCGGAGCAAACCGGGCGTTCTGGACTCCTTCAAACGCTCGACTTCGATCTCGCCGAGGGTCTCCGAGATCCATTTAGCGGCGCGTGGTTCGGAGGTCTTGAAGAAGATATTCGTCGCCGGCTGCGAGGAGCATGGCCTCGGCGTCCTGGCCGTAGCGTTTTTCGAGTTGGCTACGTCCCTGAAAGCCGAGGACGACGGGGTTTCCGTACTTGCGATTTTCGGTCACGGCGGTATGGAGCTGGGGCAGTTTATTGAGGCTGGCGAGCCTCGTCCCTTTGTGAAAAATACTTCAAGCGGAGCCTTCTTCATCCCGACGTCGACATTCTAGATCCCTCGACGAGTACAGGGACGTTCATCTGTGATCTGATCGAAATGTTTGCTGGTCAACCACTCGAGCTCAGCGAGAAGTAATGAAACTGGTATGCACGCAAATGAGTTTGGGCTTCTTCCCTACTATGTGGCGGACGTGAAAACATCGAAGCGACCTTTGCATCGCTCACGTTCTCATAAACCTCCGTTTGTGAGACCACAGTTCCGTCCGACAGGAGCCCCGGAGCTCCCTCGTGTGTGACCGACGGAAGTATTAGCCGATCAAGCTTCTGCAAAGACCTCTAGCAACATGTGAGGTACGGTAAGGGATGCCAGTCCGACAAACACGAGGGTAAGAAGCTTTTCCCTTGTTGGCGCCGCAGGGAGTAGGAACGAGGCGCCAACGCCCATCATTAACGTGGCGCCAACGATAGGAAGCGTCTTTAGAAAGACGCTGCGTAGACTCTCGATGCCCAGCAGCCCCGCAGTTTCAAATAGGTGGCGGGGACTATGCAGAAGGGTGAAATAGCAGGTGAAAAAAATGAGTGGCTCGAGCGCAACTGCGCCCACGGCGATTGTGAGTAATTCCCACAGATCGCTTTTGTGTTTGCTGTCTCTCAGGATTGCCGCGCTGCTCGCCATAACCAGGGCGACGACTGCGCAGATGCGTGAGACGGCGACAATTGTCGCTGCCTTAGAAGTTCCGAGCGTCGCGTAGATGCTGGCTAGTTCGGCCGGATGCGTAGCTGCCGGCAGCGTCACGAGCGTGATGCCATAGGCCAGGCGTGTCACTGCGCTACCACGCGCCTGCCAGTCGCTGCCAAAATGGAAGGCAGCAATTACGAGGAAAGATAACAGCCCGACCGTAGGGAATTTAACCCAGAGCAAACCGTAAGCCATTGCAATCCCGGCATAGCCGATGTAAAACGTGGTCAGGCTAAAGTGCCTGTCCGCCGCGGCGAAGGCCCTTGTCGCTACTAACGGATCGAGCGCACCATGGGGAAGCCCAAGCACCACGACGCCGACAACGAGGACGATAAGCGCTGTACTGTCCGTTGGGTGTTTGCCGAGCAAGGCAAAGCAGACCAGGGTGGCGGTCGCGAACAGAAAAAAGCGTTGGTAGTAAAGCTCTGCCAACCGCATCAGCGTGACTCCCGCATCTTGGTGGCATAGGCGCTTGCAAGGGAGGGGCCGGCCTTAAGAAACCTGCCCCAGGGAAGGCTGCGGGCGACCGACCAGAGATCCCTGGGCCGCGGCACACCAGAGAGAAAACGCACCAGCGGGTCAGTCGGGCAGCGGTGGAACAACTGGCCAAACAGATCGCCCGCTGAAACCGAAGATTGCTGCAGTACCCTCAAAAATAATTCATCCATTCCATCGAGAACTGGGCTCCGTCGGGGAGCCAATGGCGCACCCGTCGCCAGGATTGAAGACGCGCACTCATCCGCCCATCTCTGTATACGGTGGAATGCATAGCCGGTCGAGATGCGCATGCTGCCCCCGCGGGTACCTGCGGGAAAAACCCTGCCCTGTGTTGCGTCAGGCGGAGGTGCCATGGGCAACGAGCCAGACTCCCGGCGTAGCAGCCGCCAACCTGAGACTGCATGCTCGTTAAGCCATGCGACAAGCTCCTGTTCCAGCAACACTGTCTCGTCCTTACTTTGTGAGAAATTGGTAAATTCACAAAGAAAGCTGTTCGAGCCGCAAGGTAAAACGTACATGAAGCGCGCTATATCGGGGCCCGCATCCTGAAAGTCCATCAGCGTCGGTGTATCGTCCAGGCCGAACGCAGAGTCACCTAACGCAACGACATATCCGACAAAGTTTTGCCAGAGCCAAGGGTACTTGAGGACACGCGGCTCAGGGCGTGTGTCGATGACATAGCGGCTGCGCAGAATTGTTCCGTCGGCCAAGTGAACAAGAACATGATCGGCTGCCTCGGACACCAATCCTGCTTGGGCACCCATGAGCAAGGTTGCGTGCGAGCTCCGTTCAATCACTCGGCACGCCTTATCGTAGAAGCGGCTGGCGCTGATCATCTCGTAGGGGTACGACGAATGCCTTAGCAGAGGCGATCTCCCCTTGCTCAGGATGCGCCAGTCGTTCCATTCAGCGATCGCGCAGTCTTGAAAGAAGTGATCATTGAGGCGCCAACCGCACCAGGTCCGGTCTTCACAATACTCAGTCCGCGGCTCTACCACGACAATCGGCATGGATGGCCTTTGGTCAAGGAGACGAGCTACCAGACTCAATCCCGCGCATCCACCGCCTAGCACGATCAACTCCGGATCGAAATCATCAGGCTTGCGCGTCATGGGATACCTGGCAGGCCTGCCAACGGCAGGGAGAGTTGCTCGGCATCGTGTTGCAGCGATTCAGCACGCCGCGACTCAGAGCCGAGTGCGAGATCGAGCGACGACCAGCGCAGGTAGACCTTAGCCGCCAGCCAGAGTTTCCTTTGCCGTGAAATGCTCACTCTCCCCTGCCACCATGTCAGCTGCCTTCGACGAAGCGTAACCCCGATCTCTCGGTAAACGGTCGCGGCGATCTCAATTCCTTTGCGTGTGTTCGGAGGAAGAAGCGCAAAGCCGGTCGCGGCGCTGTCATAGTACAGGTCCGCCAAGCCAAGCAGACGCGCCACTGCCTGCGCAATCAGTTCCCGTGCCACCAAGCCGGACTCAATTTCGCGCGCCCTTAGGCCGTTCACCCAGCAGCCAGGTAGATAGCGTCTTCCGTTTTGCGCATCTTCAAGCACGTCTCGCGCAATGTTGGTCATTTGCATGGCGATGCCTAGGTGAATGGCGGCGCGCCGCGCATCCGGCCCCGTCGCGCCGAGAATGGGCATCATCAAGAGGCCAACGGTACCTGCAACCCCATAGCAGTAGCACACCAGTTGCCTCTCATCCTCAACGTGGAGCTTGGTCGTCGCATCCTTGAGAAAGGTGGCAATGAGATGATCGGCTGCATCCAACGATAGATCGTACTGCCGGACAAGCGCCAGAAAATCAGCGACCAGAGGCTGGCTTGTCTCACCCTGGCGTAAGTGTTCTCGAACAATGGCGATTGCTTCCTGGTTTTCAGGAGTTGCTGCAGCGTCTGCGAGATCGTCCATAGTCCGGCAGAACCGGTAGAGGCGCGCTGCGGCTAGCGCGGTTACCTTCGGAAGAAAGATACTCGCAAACCAGAACGACTTGCCGTTCCGCTTCATTGTCTGCGAGGCAGAAAAGCTTACCTCAAGCCCCGTACTCTTCATATACCTTGCACCGGAGGCAGCAGATGTTCCAGAACCTTGGCACTGCTCAACACGCCAGGCAAACCTGCTCCCGGATGCGTTCCCGCGCCCACAAGAAACAAATTCTTCACCCCCTCTGCGCGATTGTGAAAGCGAAACCAGGCTGACTGACGCAGAATGGGAGCGATCGAAAAACCAGCTCCATGCACACTTAGATAGCGATCCTCAAAGTCCAGCGGCGTCATGTGAAATCTAGCGGTCACGTGTGCCCGAAGCCCCGGCATCATGGTCTCCTCCAGGGCTTTGAGGATCGCATCGCCATAGCCTTCAGCCACCTCGTTCCAGTCTGTACCCGACTGCAGGTTCGGCACGGGTGCAAGCACGTACCACGAGTCGCAGCCTGGAGGAGCAAACGATGGATCCGTTGCTGTAGGGCGATGCACATAGAGAGAAAAATCTTCGCCGAGATGATGTTTGTGGAAGATGTCCTGCAGCAATTCCCGGTAACGATCGCCAAACCAGATGGTGTGATGGGCCACCTCGTCATAGCGCCTCGTCGTTCCAAAATACAACACGAAGAGCCCCATGGACCACTGCGCGCACTTGAGCTTGATGCGTGGCATGAGCGATGTCCGCTTGACCATGCGGGAGTAAAGATAGGCCGGATCCACATCGGATACCACAACCTCCGCCTCGAGCTTCTCTCCATTCGACAACAGGACTCCACGAGCGGTGCCGGCCTCAATCACAATCTCCTCAACCGTCGTGTTTAACCTCGTCTCAATACCTGCCTCGATCATCAAATCCGCAAGTGCGCTTACCAATGCACCCGTGCCACCCATTGCGAACTGAATGCCCCACTTGCGCTCAAGATAGTGGATCAGCGAATAGATGCTGGTCGTGTCGAAAGGATTACCGCCGACCAGTAGAGGGGAGACAGAAAAGGCCCGACGCAGCCAGGGATGCTGGATGTGCTTTGTCACCAGCTGCCACACTGAGCGATAGCCGCCCAGGGCAACCAAAGAGGGAAGCAACCCAATCATGGTTCCGAGGTTATGGAAAGGTTTATCGGCAAGTTCCTCAAACCCGATGGCAAAGATCTTTTTCGACTCTTCGACCAGAGCGAGGTAGCCTGCGCAGTCCTGCGGTGATAGACGTTCAATTTCCGCCAGCGTGCTCTCGACGCTCCCCCCATAGTTGAAATAGGTTCCGTCAGGGAAGCGAAACCGATACCAGGGGTCCAGATTCACAAGCTGCACATGGTCCTGCAGCCGCTTGCCAAACAAAGTGAAGAGTTCTTCAAACAAAAAGGAAGCAGTAATGACCGTCGGCCCTGCATCGTGGCGAAAGCCGCCCCGGTGGAAGACTTGAGCCCTGCCTCCGAGTTGCGGGCAGCGATCGACAACGAGCACAGCGTAACCACGTGCGCGGAGGCGAAGAGCGGCTGCCATGCCCCCAAATCCCCCGCCTACGACGATTGCTCTACTACTGCTCATCTGGATGACGACACCAGCACAGACGAGCTCTGCGCTACCGCACTGAGGCGCGCCTGCAAACTCTCCGCGGATGCAATCAGGACGGCCGCGCAGCCGGACGGCAAGGTTGTTCCCGTCGCAACAGCCTCACCCAGCGCCGCTAAGGCACGCGTTGCAGCCGCATGTTCTGCTTCTGTCCGGCTCAGACCACTGGCCTGTTCAAGCAGCGAAACCATATTCAGGGAACCTTCTCGCGCATCCTCCACCTGATCGTTTAGGTCGTCTGCAATCTGGTAGGCGACGGCGAACTGCGTCGTCGCTGCCTGGGCAATTGGAAACGCATCTTCACGCCCTGCCAGCAGCAGCGGTAGTTCAAGAGACAGGCTCAGCAACGAGGCGGATTTACCGATTGCCAGGCGCTGGTAGTCGTCGAAAGGATGAGTGGACACAGTGCGTGTGCTCTCTGCCACTTGGCCGAGCATCACCTCACGCGCCCGCAGGTGCACCAGCGCCAGCACAGAAGGGAGTAGTTCGAGCTTTGAAATAAAAACCAAAGCTGCATAGGCAGAACTCAACATCAGGTCGCCTGCACAGAGCGCAACGGTGTCGCCATATTCCACCCAGACACAAGGGTGCCCGCGGCGCATGGCAGTTCGGTCTATCAGATCATCGTGGATCAGAGATGCGTTATGGAGTAACTCGCAGCAAGCGGCAAGCTGGATGGCGTCGGCGGCACTTAGTTCTAGTCGCAGCCCAGCATCCAAAGAGATTTGCGCCCGCAGACGGGCCCCGCCCGCATCCAGATGGCCGTGGATTGCTGCAATGCAGGAGTCGGACGAATGTGCTGAACCAGCGCACAAGGACTTCATGCGTTGCTCGAGGTCGCTCATCAACTTTGACATAAATGATGTTGGGTCTATGTTGAGCCCTGATGCGCGATTTGGTGAAGATCACCGGAACCGCACATCAGGGTCTAACCTCCAAAAGCTACTTTAGAGCGTTGCACTTTCGGATTGCGACTTCCTCACAGCGATTGTGTAGATGAAAATGCCGAAAGCTGCCTTAGCAAGCACATCGGCAATGCTATAGCCAACCTGGATCGCCACCGTGGCACTGGAGCCCGACAACCCGAGCATGGGCAGGATAAAGACAATCGGGTAGAAGAGCCAGGTTACAACGACGATGTAACGCGCAGCGCTAACCAGACTGCGCGCTATCGGCGGCTGCGCAGCGATCGCGTCCTTCAGTCCGACGAAAAGCTCATATTGGATAATGAGGAAAGGAATCATCGAGAGGCACCACCAGAGCCACCGCGTGGACGCCACGTTGGAAATCTCGCCAGGATAGCCAAGTAGCACCATAACTACGGCAAGGAAGGCAAGTCGTGTCACCTTGGTCGTCCCTTCATTGCCGGGTAGCCTCATCACCAGAATCAATTCCGTGACAAGGAGTGGAACGGTCAGCAGCCAATCAACGTAGCGATAGGCATCGTTGAATGGTCTTCCCGTTACGCTTACCACCTTATTCATGACGCTGTAAGCGCCATCCCAACTGTTGAAGATTCTCAGATAGTGATACATCGCGATCATAGTGACGATGCCTGAAATACTTATAGCGGTCTTGTACTTGGGGTCTACTTGAGATTGATTCAAGAAGAGGAAAACCGTAGTAGCACCCATTGCGGCGACCACGAAAGATAAAGCGTTATATACAAGGCTGTATTGGCCGAAGGAAATCTGTTCCATGAGTGGCCTCTTTTGCGGAGTGTAAAGTTTTCAGAATTTTAGTCGCAAAGAAGAAGGCTCGACAACCCCCCTCGTGCTTTAGTGAAATCTAAGCCCTCAATTTATTGCACCGTCAACAACAGCACTGTGGGCCGCGTAAGTCTGCTTGCAGATGTCAAGTCAAGTAGAGAGGTATCTAGAACAGACCTGGCAAACCGCTTCAAAACACCCGTAATCACAGGCTATACCCGCGGTTCAAGCCCAATCCAGGTCCAAGACAAACACAAAACCCAGCACAGCCGCCTACATTAGCGAATTTTCAACAAGCTTTTAAGTCAGAGAGAATTGAAGAATGAACGTTCTAACCAGGGCTAGCGTAATGGAGGAAGCGGGCTTTGCCGATATTGTCGGCCTCATAGCAGCCGCTCGGCAGCGGGCATTTCAGGGTGTCAATATTACGTTGATCGATCTTAACTGGCAGGTAGGCGAGTACATCAGCCGCAAGATCGAAACTGCCGAGTAGGGCGAAGGCGTGGTGCCGCAACTGTTTCAATACATTGCCCAGACGGAGCCGGGGCAACGCGGTTTTACGCGCTCCAACTTGTTCAGAATGAAACAGTCATATGAGACATACCGCAGCGATGCAATTGTCGCGGACACACAACCTCATCATCCTTGGGCAGAGCGAACGGCCCGAAGAACGCGAATTTTATCTGCGGATGGCGATACAGGAGCGGTGGTC
>JANYLK010000151.1 GCA_025357875.1 Granulicella sp. | reverse complement strand
CTCGAACTCCGCCGCCGGCTCCGGATACGCGCGCTTGTACTCCTCGAAATGCGCGTCCCACTCGGCGTGCGTCTTCTTGCCCTTCGGCTTGACCGTGTCCCAGTTCGCGCGCGCCTCGTCCGGCACATAGAACGTCTTATCTTCCGGCCATCCAAGATTCCTCTTGGTCGCCTTCACCGCGTCCACGCCAAGCGCCTCACCGTGGACCTTGTTCGTCCCCGCCTTCGGACTGCCGTAACCGATCACCGTACGCACGCGAATCAGCGTCGGCCGCGTCGTATCCGCCTTGCCCGCGTTGATCGCATCTTCAATGGCGACCAGATCGTTGCCGTCGGCCACGCTCAGCACCTGCCAGTGGTAAGCCTCGAATCGCTTGGTCACATCTTCCGTGTACGAAAGCTCGGTCGGTCCATCCAGGGAAATCAGGTTATCGTCGTACAGCACAATCAGCTTGCCCAGCCCCAGCGTGCCAGCCAGTGAAGCCGTCTCGTGCGAGATGCCTTCCATCAGATCGCCATCGCCGCACAGAACAAACACATGGTGATCGACGACGCTATACATATCGCGGTTGTACACGGCGGCGAGATGCTTCTCCGCCGTGGCCATACCAACGGCCATGCCAAAACCCTGTCCCAGCGGCCCGGTCGTTACTTCCACGCCCGGAGTCTCGCCGTACTCCGGATGCCCCGGCGTGTGCGATCCCCACTGGCGAAACTGCTCCAGTTGCGACATCGGCAAATCGTACCCCGACAGATGCAGCGATCCGTACAGCAACATCGACGCATGCCCATTCGACAGCACAAAACGGTCGCGATCGATCCACTTCGGATCGGCAGGATCGTGCTTCATCAGCTTGTGATACAGCAGGTACGCGATCGGCGCGCACGCTAGCGGCGCGCCCGGATGGCCGGAGTTGGCCTTCTGCACACCATCTACAGCCAGAAAACGCAATGCGTTAATAGATAGCTGATCCAGTTCGTTCTGCTTATCGCTCATTCAGTTTCCTTGATCTCTCTCGGACGTGCCGCATAGACTGCGAGTGGCCCGTTCCTCTAGCGCGTCCCCGCGCCCCCATGCTACGGTCCCGTATTTTTGCGGGCCCTGAAAATTATCTCCCCCAGTGTACAAGCCTCAGAGGGCTGACTGTTCAAAGGGCCTTCTCACGAACGATTTTCGGTTCGTCAGGAGAATTCAAGTCGTCCAGCAGCGAATCGACGGTCCCAACGTTTACAACATCGCCCCGTCGAGCGGCCTCCATCGCCGCTATTGTCTCAACGTTTGGAATTAGCGGGACGCAGGGACTTGCCGCCTACGCGCTGCCAGCCTTCTTTTCATGGTTCAGCGGTTTCAATCGTTACCTCGCATACTTCAGCCGCCGCGACGCGATATAAGCATTAGCGTCGCTGAACTCTTCTTCCTCCAGGTAGGAGAGTACGTCCCACGGCACATTTTCTTCTAAATTCTCCGCTTCACTTTCAAGAAGCCTGAGGTCGACAACGTGCGGGTTCCGTCTCACCGTAGCAACCTCGAAAATTCCTGCATGCCCTGCCAACTCGACCTTCTCTCCATCGCGCGGCAACCTTCTGTATTCACCATCTCTCATCGATTAATCATTCCACCGTCGAGCAGATTGCGCCACGTCTGTGGAAATCCAACTTCAACCACAATTTGGCAAAAAAATTAGCATAATTTTCACTCGACGCCGACCTCAAAATTCCGCCCCAGCCACTTATCCTGCCCGACCCAGTAAAACGTAAACACAATCTTCCCAGACTGACCCACCACCGTATCGATATCCACGAAGAACCCCGCATACCCCACTGGCCGCGACTCCTTGGTTACGCTTGTCGCCCAGTTGTCGGTCGAATACAGCATTTTGAACCGCACCGTATCCACAATCCGCAATGTCATCCCCGCGGCAATCTCCGACACCGGCCGACTGGTCTGAAAGATCTCCACCATGCTCTTGAACTTCCGCGTCCCCGGCGCAACGCCATACCGCTCCCGCACGCAGGAGATGCAGTCGAACACCTGCCCATCCGCCGTGCTGCGCAGCAGCTTGATGTATTCCGAATGCGCCCAGACCAAAGGCTGCGCCGACCCCGCCGACTGGCCACAGTACATCTCTGCAGCCGGAAAATCCTGATAGTCCCAAATCTGTTCGGGAAGCATTCCTCCCTTCGAACTGAACTGTTCCATCGCCCTGATGAACGGCTTGACATCGCCCCCAGCCGCCAGTTCATAGTGTCCGCGCTCCCCGCCCAGCAGAGGCCACGCGCGCCCCTGTCCCCATCCCATGTATGGGCCGCCATCCTTCCGCTGCCCGTATCCATCATGGTTATAGCGCCGCCAGGACGTGCCATTCGGCGTCTCGATCTTCAACACGTGATCCACGACCTTCAACGAATCCACAATCAGCGGATCGTCCGCGCGGCGGATTCCGTAGCGCACCAGCTCCAGAAATCCCGCATCAATAATCTCGCGATCCTGAAAGTCCGTCCGCTCGTCCGGCTGCCGATTCGCCAGCACCAGATGTCCCGGCGGAACGTTCGGATTATGAAACGGCTCGCCCGCAGCTGGCGGACGAAGCCGCATGTAGTGGCGCGTGACTCCCGGCAGCAGCACGCCATCGCTGGTCGTCGTCCACTCGTCCAGGTGAGCCTCAATCCAGTCCGCGTAAGTTTCCAGATACTCCGCCAACTCTGGAGCCTGGTGCGCCCGCGCCAGATCCGCCGCGCACACCAGTGCCGCAATCACCGCCGCCAGCGTGGACGGCGAGTAACCCGCATTCTCCTCCCAGCGCTCCTGCTGCGTGATCGGCGCATACCGCACAAGGAAACCGGCGGCCATCTCCACAAACGGAAACACGTCGAAATTCTGCAACTCGCCATGCTTCCAAAGCCGCCACGCCAACATGATAGGAAACGCCACCTCGTCGAGTTGAATGCTCGTCCAGAATGGCGTCCCATCGATCCAGAAATTCTGCGCGAAGCTGCCATCCGGCTTCTGCGTGCATGCCAGATAGACCAGAGCCCGCAATGCTGTCTCGCAGTTGCCGCACGCCATCAGCGCGGTTGCCGACTGCACCATGTCGCGCGTCCACACCAGGTGATATCCGCCGAGGTCGTCGTCGCCCTTGCTCGCGCCCCACGGGATCGACGCCGACGCAATAAACGCGCCCGAGTAGGTCTTGTCCTCATGCGTCAAAATCACGTTGTGGCTGATCCGCGAGAGCCGCCCGCCATCCATCGACGCAGCCGAGAGATCGTCTGGAGTCTTAGCCCGTTTCCACTGCTCGACGAAGCGCTCGCAGTGCGTCTCATACGGAGTAGCCAGCGCCTGCATCATCTCGCTCAACGCCGCATGGTGCCCCTCGCCCAGCCCAATCGCGATCGTGAAATCGCGATTCCGCGCCACGTCGATCTCGCCCGTCATGGCGACGTTTCCGTCCAGCGCCTGACCAAAGCTCCATGTCATCTTCATATCGGTCATCAGATCCTGGTAGCCGTCGCTCGCGCCCACAAAGCCGCAGGATGACCGCGTAAATCCGCAGTCTGCACCCATCGCCAGAGACACGGGCCCATGCCAGGCCAGCACCACCCGCTTGCCCGCCACCATCACGGAGCGAGCCGAGTTGCCCGCACCGCCGCCATTTAAATGCGGAGCCAGCAGCGCATAGCACTTCATCCGCTGCAGCACGGACTCATCGCCGGTAATCTTCACATTCATCAGCACCACCGAGTGGTGCGGATCGGTGACGATCTCCTTGGTCACCGTGTACCGCCCCTGCGGATCGCTGCCCACCACTCGTACCGCCGGAGCGTCCTTGTCTACGTAATTAAAGTCGTACGTAATGTTGCGCTTCTCTTCGTGGAAAAATGTTTCGCCGTCGGTGAACAGCAACTCCATATCGCGGGTCTGCGGCCGGTCGATGGTGGGAAAATAAATTTCGTTCAGCGTGCCATGCGACATCGTGAACCACACCCGGCTCGAAGCCGCGTACGCCGTTGACACCGCATCCTTTTTGCTCGAAGTCCAGGTCGGCGCCACCCCCGGCCCGCCAAACGCCGCCCCATCGTCATCCAGCCAGTGATACCCCGCCACGTCGCCCATCATGTTATTAGAGCGCAAATCCGCAGCGCCGGGTGGACCTACGCTGCAAATCCCCAGTAAAGATTTATCCTTGTGGTGCGCGTGGATGACACTCCTACAGCTAGTCTCCACGCATACTCGCCGACAACCACCAGTTACTTCGGTTACCCTCGCGAGGGTACGTTTTTGCGTGGAAATTGGTGTTGCAGCCTACAACTAAAGGGTCATACTTGAAAGGCCTTCCCCGTGTCATCTCGAATGGGTGTGAAGCCCGGCTTCCGTCGCGGGAAGTACGTCATCGTAAGAACGCGGTTGTACGAACGGAGCGCGACCCTCGGCTCGGTAGTGACTTCAGAGCGTTCTGTCACCCATCGCCTCCAACGACGACGGCATTTACCAAAGGCCCCCTAATGCGCTTCTCTCTTGCTTCACTTGTTCTCCTCTCAGCAATTGCCATTCCGGCAGCCGCTCACGCTTCATCCATCGATAACTTCACCATCACGGACGGCACCAATATCCTCACCTTCTCCCTGCCCTCCAGCCCACTCCACATCGACGGCAGCTACCCTGATAACTTTTTTGAGATTAATAACGTTCCGGCCTTCTACAACGGCGTCTCTGTGAACGACGGTGCGGTTGGCTTTTACACCAGCGACGTGGGCGGCGGGTTCATTGATGCCTTCTTTGGCAATCCATACGGTGGCCAGTACTTCACCGGAGACGTGCTCTCACCAACCTTCATTCCCGGCATCTACGCCTTCAACGACGGCGCAGGAAGAGATCTGGGAACAATCACTATCAGCAGCACTCCGGAACCATCGTCCCTCTTTATGCTAGGTACTGGCATCCTCGGCCTGGCTGGTTTTGGCCGTCGCCGATTTCTCAAGTCGTAGCCACCCTAAACGCATTCTTATCCCGAGCCCTCCCCACCCGGGAGGGCTCTGTGTTGCAGCAAGTGCTTGAATAAACAGCTATGTAGTGGTTGCGCTATGATGCCTAGATTGCTCGGAGCGCCGCACATCGCATCGCGACGGCCCCGAAACGCATCGAAACAGCCTGACAGCGCATATCGAGCGCCCCTCACAACAAACCCGATCGAAAGAAAGACAGGAGAACTCCCAATGGCCTACGAACTTCCTCCGCTACTCTACGATTACGCCGCCCTCGAACCCAGCATCGACGAGGCGACCATGAAGCTTCATCACGACAAGCATCACCAGACCTACGTCACCAACCTGAATGGGGCCATCGAGAAGCATCCCGACCTAGGCTCCAGTTCGCCCGAAGACCTGATCAAGAATCTTGGCGCGATCCCCGAAGATATTCGCAAAATCGTTCAGAATAACGGCGGCGGCCACGTTAACCACACCATGTTCTGGGAGATCATGAAGCCGGGCGGCGGCGGCGAGCCCTCAGGAAACATCGCCTCCCAGATCAAGGCCGACTTCGGTGACTTCGAGACCTTCAAAAAACAGTTCAACGAAACCACCGCGAAGCAGTTCGGCGCAGGCTGGGGTTGGCTCGTCTATAAGGGCGGCAAGCTCGCCATCGTCACTACGCCCAACCAGGACAACCCCATGTCGCAGGGCCTTTATCCGATCCTCGGCAACGACGTCTGGGAGCACGCCTACTACCTGAAGTATCAGAACCGGCGCCCCGACTACCTCGCGGCGTGGTGGAACACCGTCAACTGGGGAGAGATCAACAAGCGCTTCGCCAAGGCCCAGTCCAAGTAGTCCGTCATTCTGACCCTGAGTTCATCGAAAAGCAACAATCATTTGCTTCTGGGTGCCCCATGTTCGACGCATCCTTTTTGCGTCGAACATGGGGTTTCTCACTTCACCCCAACATCTCGGCGACGAATCTCCAGCTATTCACGTTTCTCCGGGGTCACCCCGGAGAGGCCATAATCAGGCCCAAAGGCCCGGCCATTGCCAGCTTGAAGCAGGCCACTACCGCCAAATTCATACGGCATCGCCACCCACCCCACCCAAATCATTTCACCCATAAAGCGAGTTCCCCATGATCGCCGCTAGACCACCGTTCCCGGTCACCAGGCAAAAATGATCATTCTGACCCCGAATTCCTCGAACGGGAAGAATACCCGCATTCTTCTGCGTGCCCCATGGCGACGCAGCTTCATCGAGTCAAACACGGGATTCTCAGTTTGCATAATCCTGAATCTTCGCCACACGCCGTCAAAACAAACCCGATTAAGCTGCGAGTCGACTCTGCCCGGGCCGGGCCAACGAGTCGTCCGGACGCCCTTCTGCCGGGGATTTCTTACCCAGTCGGACAATATAGACGATTGAAGCGAGCACGCCCAGTGCCAGCAGCCAAAAAAGCGCCGTGAATGCATCGAGTCCGTAGATAGGCAACAGTGTGCTGCGGTGCGCACACCCATACCAGTCATAGCCGGCGGAGAAAAGGATAAAAACTCCAGTTGCGGTCGTCACTTTCTTGCGAAAGGTGCGATGGCCGATAAAACTCAGAACAAGAACGAGACCCAGGGCGAACTCCATCCGCAGAACAATTTTTTCCGGGGTCGCCAGCCCGAAGGTGATCGCACTCAGCGCATCATCGTTATCCTGCACAGCAGCCGTGCGCAGCCATCCGCGAGCCTCCGTCAGGCTCTGCGGTACACCCTGACCGTAGTGGTACATCGCGCCGAGATCGTATTCCGCAGCAGGATCGCCTTGGTCCGCAGCTTTGCGATACCAGCTGGCGGCTTCGACGTAGTCCTGCTTCACTCCGTGGCCGCGGTAGTACATCGTGCCGAAATGTTCTTGTCCCCTCGCGTATCCCAGCTCCGCGGACTTGCGGTACCAAGCAAACGCCGCGGCGTAGTCCTGCGGTAGACCGATGCCGTTGGCAAACATGGTGCCAAGCTGGTCTTGAGCAGTCGAGTAGCCATGGTCCGCTGCTTCGCGAAACAAGCGAATCGCCTCCCCGTAGTCCTGCGGTACCGCAGGCCCGTAGTAGTACATCACGCCAACGTGGTACCGCCCTGACGGGTCGCCCTGATCTGAGGATTTCTGGAACCAGCGGAGGGCTTCTCTACAGTCCAGCGGCACTCCCTGCCCATGGCAGTAAAGGCTGCCCAGTGCGACCTGGGCTTCTGCAAGGCCTTGCTCCGCGCCTGCACGGGTCACCCGAGCTGCCTCCGCAAGTTTCTCCGAGGCGACACTGTTGATATGAACTCGCCAGCCAATCGACGCGGCAGCGATAATGGCAACGCCTGCGACCGGCACTACAATCTTCCAGATTGTCTGGAATTTATTGCTGACAGCGGTTCAATTGCGAAATCGAGCGAAGGAGAGGAAATGCCAGCGTTGTCCCCAGCCTACGGCGCTACATATCCTGAAGAAGGGAAAGACAATTTGGGCGCGGGTTAATGCGCGGGGCCGCCGCATATATTCCTATGCTTCGGAGTGTTACGCCAAGAAGGCCAATCGGAAGTGACGACCGACACGGTTGTTTGGCCCACCGCGGAAGCTGGGAGGTAAATCGAGCAATGGGTTAGGGCTTAGACGGCATGGCTTCTACACTCCATCACCACGCTAACGTGCAAGGCGAAACGCAGGGATTCTTCCCCTGCGCAGGTTCATGGTCAGAATGACAAGGATTCAATCCGCTTCGCAGACGGGATCTATCGTATGGGTTGGAACGTGCGGCGCCAGCGGGTTTCGGTGAGGAAGTGGGTCAGCTCGTGGGCGAAGAAGGCGGCTTCGTCGGCCAGGCTGGTCTTGTCGATCTGATCTTCGGGGGTCTTGAAGGACCAGTAGATGAAGAGCGGGCGGCCAATTAGATTTTTGCGCGGGACGAATCCCCAGTAGCGGCCGTCGAGCGAGTTGGTGCGGTTGTCGCCCATGACAAAATAGCTGTCGGCAGGGACGACGAGGTCCGCGCCTGAAATGTGTGTGGGAAGGTCGAGCGTCCACACTGCAGTGACGCCGGGAATATTGTCGGGTGATATGGAGGGAAAGTCGTCGCGGTAAGGGGAGTAGCTGAGCGTGGTGGGCTTGGCGGCTTGCGGTTCGTTCTGAGCGACGCCGTTGAGGTACACGATGCCGTTGCGGAGGTGGATGCGATCGCCGGGGATGCCGATGCAGCGCTTAACCAGGATGACTTCGGTGCCGTCGGGTTCAAGAAGGGGCTTGTAGAAGACGATGGGTTCGCCGCGGCGGACGTCGCGGTAGGGGACGAGGCGTACCCACGAGGTGGAGGGCGCGAGGCTGGCGCGATCGACGACGACGTGATCGCCGATGAGCAGCGTGCTGGCCATGGAGGCGGAGGGGATAGCGAAGTTTTGGAAGATGAAGGTAAAGAGGAAGAGGACGGTAACGATGGTGCACAAGTTGGAGGCGAAGGATTGGAGGTGAGACTCGGAGGGTTGGGATTGGGCGGGTTTCTTCATCTTGATTCTCCGTGCGGTGACTTATCGTATCGCGGGTGGAAATGGCTTGGGAAGAAACGAGGCAGACGGGCGGAGCGAAAAACAGCTGAGAAATACGGGGATTCCTCGCTGCGCTCAGAATGACAATCGTGCGGGTGGGATGACTGATGGCAGTTGTATCCTCAGGGTTGGCGATGAAACTGCCAAACGTGCAGCACCCGATTTAGTGGAAACGTGCACGGCTAGTTCATCCACCGTTTGTCGTTGGGATCTTTATGCTGGTCGGGATCGATGAAGCGGCCTTCGTCGTCGATGTTGACGTTGCGGCCCTGCTTACCCATGTAGACCTTAAATTTGCGGGCGGCGCGGCGGCGTTTGGCGCGGTAGAAAGCGTTGCGCAGGCCGAAGTATTGCTCGCTGAACCCGAAAGCCAGGCCGCGGCGCGGTGCGAAGGTCATATACAGGAAGCCGCAAAAAGCGCCGGAAAGTTCGAGCAGGGCGTTGAAGGTGTTGCCGGATTTGAGCAGCATCGCAAGGTCGATGAGGATGTAGATTGCGACCAGGTACTTTGCACGGATGCGGACGGGCAGCGGGAACAGCATGAACTCGAGGTCACCGAAGCGCATGGCGATGGCGATGAGCAGGCCGAAGACTCCAGCGAAGGCTCCGGCGGCACTGCTCTGCGGGCCGAAGTGGAGGATGCGGGCGAAGGAGATGATTGAGGCAAAGACCGCGCCGCCGATGGCCGAGGTGAAATAAAGCTCGCCGAGGAAGAGGCTGCCAAAGGCGCTTTCGAGGATCGGCCCGATAAACCAGAGCGACAGCATGCTACCCAGTGTGGAGAGGATTCCCAGCTGGATGAACGAATAGGTACCGAGCTGCCAGATCTCGCCGTGGGCAACATCGGTGGGCTGCAGCGTTAGGTGATTGATAAGGACCGCCGCTGTGGCAGGCATGAGCCACAGCAGGATGGCGATGGCAAAGAACATTCCCAGGTTGACCAGGATGATACGGCGTACGGTGCCCTCGAAAGGTGGGAGAGTCAGCGTGGTGGGGGAGGAACGCGGCATTGGATTCACTTCATCATAGCGGGAGTGTTGGTGGCGCTGCGGGGGAAGGCCCGACATCGATGACACCGATTTCTTCGAATGACCATCCTTCACATGAATTCGGTGCCCCATGTTCGACGCAGCACTTTCGCGTCGAACATGGTGTTACTAACGTCTCTCCCGCACGTTCTCCCTGAACCTCGCCTCAGTGGAGGACAACGCTATTTGGGTTGGGGGAAGGTGGCGGCGCGGGTGGCCGTGGGATAGATAGCGGGGCTGCGATGGCCAGTGGGGTCTACCGATCGGACGGCGAAGATGACGTTGTCCTTGGAGGTCTGGATCGTGGTGGCGGTGCCGTCGACGGACTGCGATGTGGTCCAGGTAGCGGCGGTGGTGTCGCGGGAGACGACTTCGTAGGAGGCGTTGGCGGGGAAGCCAGCGGGTGCGTCCCAGGTGAGCGTCGTATTGTTGTCGACGTTGGCGGTAACAATGTGGACATTTTGCGGTGACGCTGGAGCGAGGGCGAGGACAGCGAGGGTGGCGGCGTTGAGGCGGGCGACATTGGCGACGTATTCGGCGTCGACGAATTGGAGGAGGTCGCCGTACTGGACCTTCGAGACCAGGTGGCCGATGTTACCTCTGTCGGAGATGGGCCAATCGAGGCGGACGTTCTGGTGCTGGTGGTCGAAGTTCTCGCGCCACTCGGTAAAGCGGACGGCGGCGAAGCCTTCGAGGTTGAAGCTGGTGTGGTCGCCTCCGCGGAGGAAGCGATCGCGGCGGAAGACGAGGATGGGATGGAACGCGGGGACGAGCCGGACGAGGTGGCTGCGGGCTCGGCCGGGAGCAGCGGGCGGGGCGTGCTGATCGATGGGGCCAAGGTAGGTGGTGGAGACGTCGAGCACGGCGCGGGCTAGTTCGCGGGAGGGCGAGTCGGACTCGGCGCCGGCGGACTGGATCTGATGGAGCTGCTCGAGGGTGGCAGGTCCGGGAACGCCTTCGGAGAAGACGCGGACGGCGGTTTTATCCTGCAAACTGTCGCCGGGAGTGGTGTCACCGCCTACGATGTCGTTGTTCAGGACGGCTTCGAGCTGCCAGTTTTCGGACTTCGCGAGGCGGGCCAGGTGGGCGCTGCCGTTGAGGCCCTGCTCTTCTCCGGCGACGGCTACGAAGACGATGGTGGCGGGGAACTTGATTTTGCTGGTGGTGAGGATGCGAGCGCACTCTAACGAGACAGCTACTCCGCTGGCATCGTCGTTGGCTCCGGGCGCGGGATCGTGGGTGTTGAAGTTGTCCGAGTTACGCGAGTCGTAGTGGCCGGTGACCAGCACTCGGCGGGAGGCCTGTGCGGGGTCGGCTCCGCGGAGCACGGCGTAGATGTTGACGATGCGTGTGGGTTTAAGGATGCGTGGGGCGGAGGCGCCGGGGACGGCTTGCTGCGGGGGCTCGATGAAGTCGTCGCGGCGGACGTCGAGGCAGTTGTTGCAGGCGGCGGAGATGCGCGTGAACTCAGCGAAGATCCAGTCGGACGCGGCGAGGGCTCCGGTGCCGGAGGGAAGATCGGTGTCGAGGCTGGAGAGGGTGCTTCGATTGTTGAAGGTGACGAGCTTGGCGATGTCGGCTCGGATGCGGTCGGGGGAGACTTGCTGGAGCGCAGAGGCGATCGCGGGATCGGATGGAGCGGGGACGAGAGGCTGTTGGGCGGCGGAGGTGAAGGTGGCGAAGAGGAGAAGGGCGGCGAGGTGGCGGAATCGCATGTCGGTATTGTCGTCGATCCCCACGGTCGAGGCCAGTGCAGCGAGTTGAGGCCAAGGAGAGAGGGGAGTAACCCCATGGTCGAAGCGATGAGGCTGCTCCGAGCATGGTGCACCCAAATGGGCATCCAGCTTGGACCGGATTCGGGCGATAATCGGGCGGCGGGTTGTGGGAATTGATTGCTTGATGTGGTGTGCTGGAAGGCTCCTGATACTATCGGTGTCGGGTGATCAAGTTGCGTGTCCCAAAGTAACCTTGGGGAGGGTGGCGCAAATCGACCTGTGGGGCATCCCATAGGCCGAGATCAACCTCTGAGCTGCGGAGGCTTATACCATGGCTGTTGTATGTCCTGAATGCGATAACCCCATCACGGTGGACACAGAAGAAGTGGAAGAAGGCGAGACCGTACTGTGCGATGAGTGCGGGTTGGAGATGGAAGTAGTGTCGGTGGATCCACTCGAATTGGCGCCGGTGGATGTGGCGGGCTACGACGACGAAGACGACACTCCAGCGGCTGCGGAAGAGGACGAGGAGTAGCATGTAGACGCAACTATTTTGCACCCCACAGCGTTATACTCAGTGCTATGACTTCGCTTACTCATTCCGTTGGTCTGGTAGCCCGAATTGCTCGCAGCATTGTGCTGTTGTCCACTTTTGCTTTGATTGCGCAGGTTGCGCTGCCGGCTAGACTGCTGATGGCAGAGCAACAGGTTCAGCGCGTCGTGCAGGGCAAGGTGGTGGATAGCGATGGCGCCGGCATAAAGGGCGCGACCGTGTATCTGAAGGACAATCACACCCTTGCAGTGAAGAGTTATGTCGCGAACGATGACGGTGAATACCGGTTCGGCCAGCTTGCGCAGAGCGCCGACTACCAGATGTGGGCGGAAGCGAATGGCAAGAAGAGCGGCGTGAAGAGCATCAGCTCATTCGATACCCGGAATGAATTCAACATTACGTTGAAAGTCGACACCGGCAAGTAGGCTGGCTGTTAGCGCTAGCTGCGATCAACGCAATCATTATGACTAGGTGGGTTACTGGTGACGAGGAATCGCACTGGGACAGAGCTGCGATTGAGGGCTCGGTGGAGCTCGCCGGGTAGTATTCCAGTCCTTCGTGTTGGTGCAAGGTGGGGGCACTATCCTCTACTCTCAGCGTGAGTTCACCGGCTATGACCTAGAAAAATTGGCGGGCATGGTTGTGGTGGTGAGGGCTTTCAGATGCGCCCGGACGCATCAACTCTTCGATGATATTTAGCGTAGGCGTGCGGACGAGGTACCAGGCGTTTCATTGCGAGTTGTCAGGGCCGCCCCAGGTGTAGTGCTGGGCGTTAGCGGTGCTGATGGCGGTCGCGGGCATGGGTGATCTAGCAAGGCGCACGTCGTATAGTGGAGCGGATGAAGCGAGCGATTGCGTTGGCGTGTCTAGTGATTCTGAGGGGTGCGGCGGTGGCCGACGCGCAGGCAAAAACTGCGGTTGGTAAGACAGAAGATTGGGCTAACGGATTGAAGAGCGAGGTTGGGACGCTGGGCAAGCCGGCGTGGCGGCCGATGCTTCGCTACGACGTAATGCTGCATGTGGCGGACACGCATCCAGCTGAAACTCCGTTCGAATATCCGTGGGAGGATACGGGGCGCGGCTATGGGTATGGGCCTGGGTTTGGGCATTGGGATCTGGTGCACGAGATTCTGGATGTGCTGCCGGAGGCTCCGGAACATGCGCGGCAACAGTTGCTAAACGATGTGCGGATGCAGTTGCCTTCGGGATTTCTGCCGGGACTTTACTGGATGCGCAAACCTTCGACTACGAAAGCCGATCCGGGCATCTACGACGATGCGAATGCGAAGTACTCGCCGACCCAGGGGAATCCTCCGGTGTGGGTGGTGGCGGCGGATGATTATCTGCAGCAGATCGGGAACGATCGCGCGTTGATGGCGGAGTTTCTGAAGACCGCGCAGTTGCAGCTTGGGTGGTTCGAGCGAGAGCGGCGAGCGAAGCCGGATGGGTTTCTGTATCTCGACATTGTGAACCACAAGTGGGAGAGCGGCGTGGACCAGGGGATTCGTTTCGACGACAGCGGACTGGCGTCGGCGCATCCGGGATCGACTGCGTGCGTGGATGCGACGGCGCAGGTTTACCAGGAGTATGTAATTGCGGCGAAGTGGGCGCGGATGCTGGGGCAGGATGCGGGAGCGATGGAGGCTCGGGCGGAGGTGCTGCGCACGTTTATCCAGACGAAATTGTGGGATGAGAAGGGCGGTTTTTTCTACGACTCGTGGGTGCTGGATGGGGCCGGTGCGGGGCGTGGGAGGACGAATTCGTTTGAGGGGATGTGGCCGGTGGTGGTGGGCGCGGCTGCTCCCGCGCAGGGCAGGCGCGTTGTCGATGAGTGGCTGATGCGGAAGGATCGATTTTTTACTCCGCATCCGATTGCTACCGTTGCGGCGAGCGACCCGAAGTTTGAGTTGCGGATGTGGCGCGGGCCGGTTTGGAACTCGATGACGTACTGGGCGGCGCGCGGTGCGATGCGGTATGGGCGGCCGCAGGCGGCGCGGAAGTTATTGGAGGCGGCGCTGGATGATTCGGCTGCGCAGTTCGATCGGACTGGCGTGCTATGGGAGTTCTATAGCCCGTTTGGTGGGCATCCTGAGGATTTGAAGCGCAAGCCGGAGACGAAGCGGAATGAGCCATTCACGGATTATCTGGGGCATAATCCGCTGCTGGCGATGGCGCGGATGTGGGGTGCGATTCAGGCTGCGGGACAGGGATCAAATTAGGTTACATTTGGGTGTCGAGAGCGGATGGGGATGAAGTTGTGGCGGCACAAATGCGGGGTTTCTTCGCTGCGCTCAGAATGACAACTTGGGGAGGGAGGGCGGTCTCACTGACAAGTTGGTGGATGGGTGCGCTCATAATGACAAGTTGGTGGGTGGGCGGTCAGAGTGACAACTTGGTGGGTGGGGCGGTCGGAATGACTAGTTCGGACGGTGTTGGCATTCAGGCGGAGCGCTGGCGGTCTCGGCGGGCCGCGTCGAGGTGGGCTAGAAGCTCGGAGGCGGAGATGCCTGAACTCGTCTTGAAGGCGGCGCAGGCGGGTACTACCTCTTCACGCAGCCAGCGTTCCATCTTTTGGTGGTGATCTTGCAGGACAGCGAGACTGTCGACGATGACGGCGCTCTCGTCGGCGTACTCGCCTGAGGCTACCTTGCGATCTACCATCTCGGCCAATTCAACGGGCAGGGTTACGGTGAGTTGTCGAACGGTTGGCATGGTTTTCCTCCGAACGGCTTGCTGTCGGTATGGTATCAGGCGATGAAGCGGAGTCGTGGCGGCACAAAATGCGGGGATTCTTCGCTGCGCTCAGAATGACAACTTGGTGGGGTGGCTCAGAGTGACAACTTTGTTGGGTGGCGCGCTCAGGGTGACAACTTTGCTGGGTGGGCGCTCAGAATGACAACTTGATAGGACTGATTAAGATGACAAGCGAAGTGAGAAGTACAGTTGTCATTCTGAGCCATCGGCGAAGAATCCCCGTATTCGCTCGCCGTGGCTCAGAAGGTTTCGGGAGCCCTCAGCTTCGTTTCGTCGAAGGGCTTCGTCGGCTTGCCCCAGTCTTCGCTCAGGGCACGCCAGGTTGGATTGTGTTGCACAATCAGCGCAATCTTCTTTACGCGCAGCCAGCCTTTGAGCTGCCTCGCGGTGGATTGCGTGCTGGATATACTGGAACCGCTCGAAATAGAACAAGCGGTTGATGGCATATCGCGTGGTGAAAGAGGCTGGGTTAGTGCCTTCTTTATGCTGTTTGACTCTGACGCTTGGACTGTTCGTCACGCCGGTGTACAAGCGGTGGAACGTGCTTGCGAGGATGTAGACGTAGTACTCGTGTTCGCGCATTGGCCCGCTTGAAGTGTAGTGCAGCGGCGGGCGGAATGCGGGGATTCTTCGCTGCGCTCAGAATGACAACCGTAAAGGGCGCTCAGCATGACTACCCCTAGAGGGCCCTGCGAGCCGACGATCAGAGTAAACAGGGACGCGGCTATTCGGTGGACTGGCCCTTTTTTGGGCGGCGGTTGGCTTGGAGGACTCGCTTGCGCATGCGGAGGGACTTGGGTGTGACCTCTACCAGTTCGTCGTCGGCGATGAATTCGATTGCCTGCTCGAGCGTTAGGTTGCGGAATGGGACGAGGCGGACAGCTTCGTCTGAGCCCGACGCGCGCATGTTGGACATCTTCTTTTCGCGGACGCAGTTGACGTCGAGATCGTTGTCGCGCGAATGCTCGCCGACGATCATGCCCTCGTAGACTTCAGTGCCGTCGGCGACGAAGAGTGTGCCGCGTTCCTGCAGGCCATCGAGTGCGTAGGTGGTGGTGGTGCCGGTGCGGTCGGAGATTAGAGCGCCGGAGATGCGCTGCGGGATTTCTCCCTGGTACGCGACGTAGCCATCGAGGATCGCGTTCATGACAATCGTGCCGCGCGTCTCGGTCAACATCTCCGAGCGTAGGCCGATGAGACCGCGGCTGGGGATGCGGAACTCCATGCGCACTCGGCCGGAGCCGTGATTGGTCATCTTGGTCATCTCGCCCTTGCGTGGTCCGAGGCGCTCGATGACGGTGCCGACGAAGCTTTCCGGAATGTCGACCATGAGCTGCTCGACTGGCTCCATCAGCTTGTCGTCGATGCGCTTGGTGACGATCTCCGGGCGCGAAACCATCATCTCGAAACCTTCGCGACGCATCATTTCGATGAGGATGGCGAGCTGGAGTTCACCGCGCCCAAGCACCTTGAAAGTGTCGGGCGAGCCAGTGTCCTGCATCTTGAGCGAGACGTTGGTAAGCAGCTCTTTGTCGAGGCGATCACGCAGGTTACGGGAGGTGACGTACTTGCCCTCGCGGCCGGCGAACGGACCATTGTTGACATTGAACTGGATGGCGATGGTGGGCTCGTCGATGACGATGCGGGGCAGTGGCTGCGGGTCCTCGACATTGCAGAAGCTCTCGCCGATGGTGATGCCGGGTATACCCGCGATGGCGACGATATCGCCTACCTGGGTCTCGGTGATATCGGTGCGCTTGAGGCCGGAGAAGCTGAAGAGCTTGGTGATCTTGTGGTTGGAGAAGGTGCCGTCAACGCGCGCCACGCTGTACTCCTGGCCAGTCTTCATAGTGCCGTTGAAGACGCGACCCACAGCGAGGCGGCCGAGATAGTCGGAGTAATCGAGGTTGGTGACGAGGATCTGCAGCGGACCCTCTGGATCACCCTTGGCGACGGGGATGGTCTGGATGATCTGCTCGAAGAGGGGCTGGAGATCGACGCCCGGAATGGCAAGATCCTTGGTTGCGGTGCCGAGCTTGCCGTTGGTGTAGAGCACGGGGAAGTCGAGCATGTCTTCGTCGGCATCGAGGTCGATGAAGAGGTCATAGACTTCGTTCAGGACTTCCTGGGGGCGCGCGTCCGGGCGGTCGATTTTGTTGATGACGACCATGGGGGTGAGCTTGGCTTCGAGGGCTTTTGAGAGGACGTAGCGGGTCTGCGGCAGCGGACCTTCGGACGCGTCGACGAGCAGGACTACACCGTCGACCATCTTGAGGGCGCGCTCGACTTCACCGCCGAAGTCGGCGTGGCCTGGGGTGTCGACGATGTTGATCTTGTTGTCGTGGTAGTAGAGCGCCGTATTTTTGGCGAGGATGGTGATGCCGCGCTCGCGCTCGAGGTCGTTGGAATCCATAACGCGCTCGGCGACGGCTTCGTTGGCACGGAAGGTGCCGGACTGGCGGAGCATGGCGTCGACCAGGGTGGTCTTGCCATGATCGACGTGGGCGATGATGGCGATGTTGAAGATGGGCTTAAGGACGGCCGGCTTAGCGGCCTTGGGAGCGGACTGGGCTTCATTTTGGGCAGCAGTCTCGTCGGCCGCGAGGGTCGTGGTAGTGTCGGAATTCGGGATGGTCTGGGGGCTGCTCACTGCGGTGGGTTGTCCTGTCTGGGCGCGTAGGGGAAATGCGGAAAGGCGAAAAAGCGCGCCATGTCTAGTTTACCGCACAGAGGGCTCCGGATGCGGGTTCGAGGTAACTTTGAGACGTTGGCGGACGTCTGATCTATATAATTTGGCAAATTCTGTAGCTGTCTGCCGTCGCTAGGCGCCCGATGGGGGCTGCCAGGCCACGACAACAGCGGTCCGCGATTAGGGACGGGAGACAGCGAATGCGATTGACTGGAATAGTTGGCACGACGGCGGCAACCCTGAGTTTGCTAATTGCGGCGGGTGCAGTCGCGCAAAGCACGGCGGCGGATGCTGGAGCGCAGAACTCCGCGCAGGTAAACGCCATTACCGACCGCTACCTGACGGCGGTGCAAGTGGAGTTGACGGGCAGGGTGGACACCAAAAACGCGGTTGTGGGCCAGGAGGTGACCGCGAAGACGAAGGACACGGCCAGGCTGGCGGACGGAACCACACTGCCCAAAGGAACCAGGATGGTTGGGCACGTGATGCAGGTGCGGGCCGGTGGCAGAGAAGCGGGCCTGGCTGTACTGGCACTCGTCTTCGACCTAGCGGAGTTAAAGGCTGGTCAAAGCGTTGCGGTGCGAAGCGTGATTCGGGGAGTCACGCCCGCTGGGAATGCCGACTTGCCTGAGACTGCGATGTCTGAGCCAATCGGGCAGATTTCCAGCGCAGCGGGTTCGGGAGCAGGCGTATCCGGCCGAACGACCACTCGAGGTAGCGTAGGCCTGGGCGGCGGTGGGATTCCGGGTGCGACTGCGCCGTCGAGGGGTGGAACCGTTGGGGCGACCGTGCCGACGATCGACGGGCCGATCGGAGGGACCACGACCGATGCAGGAGTGCCGTTGCCTTCGATAGGAGATCCCGTGGGAAGTTCAATAGGCCGCACGACCGCGGACACGCGATCGCTGGAGGGAACAGCCACCGCGACGGCGAACCGGCGCGTGGTGGACGCTGGCGAGAGGACGTCTCCAGCGCCGCGCATGACCGCGATGCCTGGGGTTATGCTGTCGAATACGGCGGTGGCGAATGCTTCGGGCACGCTGACTGCGTTTGGCCGGAACATCTCGCTGGAGAGCGGCACGCAGATTACGCTGGGCATGATCACCCGGTAAGAACAGGTCAGGTTAAACTCAAACGCGGCCACATCGCGGTGGTCGCGTTCGAATCGTTCTGAATTGCTGCCTTGGTGAGGGCCCTGCTCCGCGGTTGCGTATTCAGCGCGCGAGTACCGTTGCACGAAATCGTTCACGCGGCGCAATTGTTGGACCCTTTGTGAATCGACGCCCGCTTGTCGACGCACTGCGCGTGCTGAACGATGCCCTGGG
>JANYLK010000038.1 GCA_025357875.1 Granulicella sp. | reverse complement strand
CATCAATGCTCGCGCAGAGAGCATTGTCACCACCGCATCTTTCCGCGAAGCGATCAAGAAACGGCGATGCCTTGTACCTGCCGATGCTTTCTATGAATGGCAGAAGATCGGCGCGAAGTCCAAGCAAGCGTTCGCCATCGGGATGCTCGATGGAAGTCAGTACGGCTTTGCGGGCCTCTGGGAGAGCTGGAAGGAAGAGAACGGGACGCTGCTGGAGACGTTCACCATCATCACAACCGACCCGAACGAAGTCATGGAACCGCTGCATGACAGGATGCCCGTGATTATCGAGCCAAAGGATTACGACCGCTGGCTTCAGCCGGCGGAAGCTGAGGTTTTGCCGCTCGATCTGCTGAGGCCGTTCCCTGCCGAGAAGATGCGGGCATGGAAGGCGAACTCTCGCGTCGGTAATGTGCGAAATGACGAGGAATCACTTCTGGTTTGCGACGATGCTCCGACGCTTTGGGGATGGAAAGAAAAAGGCGTTCCGAGCCATCAATCATCATTTATTCGTCGTCATCGGGGTTGGGTGGGTTCGTGAGGTCTTCTGCCATGGCTAGAACGTCCTGCAATAAGGTTGCAGAATAAAGCACGCTCGATCCGTCATCGAAAGAGACGACCACGGCATGGCGCAGTCTGTCCACACCGACGATGCGGGGCTCGACTTTCATAGCGATATTCTCAATCAGAGATTATTTTGCTGTCTGTCCGGTGGATCACCGAATCACTGTTGAATTTCGACAATAACGACCGCATCAAAAATTGGTCTCGCAGCAACAAGAAGAAAACAGGGTTCACCGTGACGTGAACCCTACCCTTCGCTACTACGAGGCTTTTCTTGCCTTCGCTACTGGCTTCGACTCTACCTTCTGCGGCAACTTGCCTTTCGCTTTTGCGGCAAACTCGTGCTTTACCTTGAGGGCAATCGCATCGGTGTCCACCTTGTAAACTTGGGCTGCTGCACGGAGAACCTTACCTCCATCATTCTGTGTTCTTGCGGAAAGCAGGATGACGGTCGCTTGATCTTTCGGCAAGATTGGTTCGACGGAATCTTGCCCACGCTTCATGTGTGCGACCGTCGCCAGTTCTGCGGCAATCGTCTCGCGGGTGGTGAACTGCCGCCCGGTTTCGTGCTTCCTTGTTGAAGCCTCTACCTAGCCCATTCCTCAATATAGAATTTGGAAAGAGGGAAAGGGTCGCAAAGGGTTCATGCGGGGCACGGTGAGAGCGTGAGTTTAGAGCCGAGTATGGCCTGACTTGTCACTGCAAAACAAAACCCTTTCAAACCCCTAAGCACATTTCTTTGCGTCATTTATGGGGGTTTTTAGTCCATTTCGGTTCATTCAAGTGGTTCATGATAAAGGATATACCGAAATACAAAACCAGTATTCATGGGTTCAAATCCCATTCGGTGCTCCAACAAATTAGAAATTTACAGACAGAGGGCCTTAAAAGGCGCGACTATTGATGTTTACGTTGGCTCAAGTTAGACGGCTTGCTTAGAATGCCCAGGGAGATCGACGAGATGAACTTGCCACGGATGATTTGCGTTCCACTTCTCGCTCTCGCGGGTGTCACGTTGAACGGCAAAGCCCAAGTCGCGCCCGCACCCCCCAAAGCCACTACGACGCAGGCAGACAATTTCACAGACCCGCTACTCGATAATGGTCCAGACCCCTGGGTCGTGTGGTGGAAGGGCTTTTACTACTACTCCAACTCGACAGGTACAAATTTAACGCTGCGCAAGACGGCCGACATCACCGACCTCCGGCATGCAGAGAAAAAAGTAGTTTGGACCCCTGAGCCGGAGCATCTCTGGTCAAAAGATATTTGGGCACCTGAGCTGCATCGTTGGGGCGGCAAGTGGTACATCTACTTCGCTGCTGATGCGGGCGAGAATGCGTCGCATCGCATTTACGTCCTCGAAAACGAGAATGATGACCCCACTGAGGGAAGCTGGACTTTTAGAGGTAAAATCAGCGATCCCAGCGACCGGTGGGCTATCGACGCAACCACCTTTGAAGTTCGAGGTCAGCACTATCTCGTGTGGTCTGGTTGGAAGGGTGCCAATGACGGCGAACAGGACCTGTATATTGCGCACATGAGTAATCCGTGGACGATCGATTCTCCACGTACGCTGATCTCGAAGCCCACCTATTCCTGGGAAGAGCACGGCGATCTGCCCGGCAGGCACGTTAATGTAAATGAGGGGCCAGAGTTCATCTCTCACGGCAACAAGATGTTTATCGTGTTCTCGGCCTCCGGTTGCTGGACGGACTTTTATTCTCTGGGTGTGCTCGAGGCAAGCCTTAAGGCCGATCCGCTCGATGCGAAGAACTGGCTCAAGATTGATCATCCTTTCCTCACTACCGATCCGGGTTCTGAGGCGTTCGGGCCAGGACACAACGGATTTTTCAAGTCGCCGAACGGGAAGGAGGACTGGATTATCTATCACGCCAACCCGAAGTCAGGCGAGGGCTGCGGAAACTTTCGCTCGCCTCGCATACAGCGCTTTTCATGGGACGAGCAAGGCAGGCCGAAATTCGGTAGGCCGGTCCCGCTTAGTAAGCCGCTGGAGAGGCCCGCTCAGTAAAAATTTATTGAGTTGAAATTGATGTGAAAAGGTGTCCCACCTCGAACATCCTGCAAGCTCGTCGGATACAGCGCCGGTTAATGAACCAACCGCCGTCGTTGATTTCGATTGCGGTTCCTTGGTACACCTCTCACGGTTCCGAAATTGTATTTGCCTGATCGATGGTGCTTTGAGCCGGACCAAGGTTTTATTCGTATTGCTCCTCCGCTGCTACGGAGACACCGAGGCCAAAGACCTGATGGGTCTGCTCTTACTTCTCTTTCTTGGCAAGATGAATAGGCGGTTGGGCCGACGGTGGCGGTTGCGGGCGGTGCTACGTGAGCGGCGGGAACGTTTGGTTGACGAGATGAGTCCTGTGGGTAAAAACCCCGCGGAACTTCAAGCTTAGGGGGTCGTGTGCTTCAGCGTAATAGGGATACGTGTTCCGGAAGTCATTGATGATATGAGGACACAACTTTAGCCTTACGGGGCCACCCACATGTTGTCAGACAGATCGGGTGGAGTAATGGCAACATCCGCCGTCCCAATCTGGCCCGAACGCAGATCAGACACAGCGAGCCGGACGCGAACTGTCCCGGGTGGCGGTTCGAACGCAACCGTGTAGCTCACACCCGGACTTTTCTCCCGCAAGTTAGGCACCTTCGCGCTCACATCATAGGTTCTTGAGCTCAAGGGGCGGTTCTCCGCGGAATAGGCCGCGAGTACGATCATCTGATCCACGCGTGCACCCTGATCGTCGGACCTCCATTGGATCTGCGTTCCCGCGACATGGACTTGGACTGTTGCTGTAGGCAACAGTCGGAGTTCGCCGCTCACCTCCAGTGCCTGAAAAGCGAATAAGCTTTCGATTGCCGCCTCAATCCTCGTTTTTTGTTCGGTCACCGTTGGCTTCGGAGGGTCTTGCAGCGCGTAGTATCCGTCCCGTGTTCGCGCCGTCAGACCAGGCCGATTCACCGTGACAGAGATTTTGCGGTACTTACCATCGACGTTCTTGTTCGTCGGCGAATAGGCAACGCGCAACGCAGAGTCGCTCTCTTCGACCACGCGTTCGAGCGCTAGATCAATGTCGTTTCCATTCCCAAATGCGCGTCCACCGCTTATCCGGTCGATGGCCCCCAGATAAGAGTTCGCAACCGCCTGGTTGTTCGTCATGTTCGCTGTCTGTCCTGCGAACTCGCTGCCGGTGTTCGCGTTGAAGAGGAAACATGCGCAACCGCCCCAACCAGCGCCAGGGCAGCTAGCCGGCGGCAGATGCGGCTAACTTCCGGTAGCACCGTCATGGCCTGCTTCCTCCATCAGCCAAATAGTATTCCCGATAGGCGATAGCTTCCTCATTCTTGAATCATGCTCAATTACCTGCTGTTGCCGCTCGCACCTTCCACTTGCTTGCGACCTCGGGATACAGGGGCGCCTTAATGAAGATTCCGCCTACTACTGAGCGCGCCTGAAAGCCCATCTGCCTGCCGGTGATAGTGTCGTACCAGTCGGTGGTTGGAACACGTGAAGGGGTTGTGTCGGCCCAAGTGACCATTCGGTGGATGAGATCCTCGAACTGTCTTGGATCGTGGGAAAGGGTCGCTGTCCAAACCTCCCAATCTAGCTTTGTGAAGCTTTTCCGATTGTCCAGTGGCAGGCCAAATGACTGAACCTGTTTTGCATAAAAGGTCCACTCGGTTTGCATGACGTTTGCGGGAAGGAGA
>JANYLK010000005.1 GCA_025357875.1 Granulicella sp. | reverse complement strand
GCAGCAGACAATGGCTGTCTCGATCAGCGGCGGCCCAAAGGTAGGGCGGCAAGCTGTCTTCCACCTGATGCCGCAGAATCGCGAGTTCGCTCCATCCATGGGCGCAATTGATGTGGCGGTCGACGGTACACCGGTCATCTGCAATATTAACAGCGGACAATACGGTCTCAATAGCGCACTGACCAACACCATGTGCTTTGAAGACGGGGGAGCACGCACCAACGGGCAATATCTGAATGGTGCCGTTTCGCCTGAGAGCTCCGGCGTCGTTCGCCGCTGCCTCATCGACGAGCGCTTTATCTATCTACACATTGTCATTACGCATGCGCTCAACCCGAAGCTTCGAGTGCAGTACGCTGACCGAGTCTTGATTCTCGATAGAAAGACCGGCACCATTCTTCTGTCAGACACCTTCCGCGGAGGTCGCCCGATCCGCTTCGCGACGCATCTTCACTGCTCCGGATCAGTAACGGAGCTTGGATCAGGTCAGTACCGCCTGACTGGCGGGCAGGCGAACCTGATCGCAGGGATAAAAGGCGGAAGCAAAGGGCTAAACGATACCGAGCGCGGAGAGATCTTCGTGCAGATACTGAACAGCAGCCTGTGCTCGCGCGTAGTGGTTGAAGAGCCAACGTGGATACCGGGATACATCTACGGATTGAACAACACGGGCAAGGAAGACATCAGCGATGGACGTTTTCCCCGTTATCGGCGTTGGCGCCTTGAAGGCGACCAACCAACCACACAAGGCTCGTTCCTTGTCGCGCTAGGTCTGCACCCTGATCAAACTAAGTTAGTTGGCGGGATTGTTGCCATGCCGGGCGGTGCCCACGTTCAGTTCGGCAACGCAAAGCAGACGGCACTCGGGGTCGACTGCGACTGCGAGTGCTTGCTATGGGACGAAGCCACCCAACGCATCGTTGCCATGGGGCTTCGCAGCCTGCGCCATGGCAACAGCGAGTTCACCTTCGCTTCCCCCGTCGACGCAACCTACGACAGCGCCACTGGCACAGGAATAATCTACGGCCAGGGGAACGTCGCGCCCGAGCGATCAGACGGCTTCCACTGCGACAGTTCAGCACCAAATGTCGAGGAGAGTTGGAAGACATCCAACCTCAACAGTGCATCGTTTGCAAGATCAAGGGTCAGCATCCCCAAACCGGAGACACAAGCATCATGAATGAAAAAGCAATCGAGGTAGCGATCCTGGGTAGCGGGCAGATGGGCGAGCACGTTCTGGAGCACCTTCGCGACTGCTCCTGGGTTCGCTCCATCACTATCTTCGACCGCAACCCCGAGCGGATGGAGACGCTGAAACAGTCGTTCGATGTGAAGACCGCAGCAACGCTCGAAGACGTTCTCCAAAGTCCCGCGATCAAGCTGGTCTTCATAACCGCTTCCAACAATGTGCACAAAGAACTGGCCATTGCCGCTTTGGAGGCAGGGAAGGCCGTGATGTGCGAGAAGCCAATGGCTACTTCACTCCAGGACGCGACAGCCATGGTTGAGGCCGCAGAACGCACCAACGGATTTCTTCAGATCGGATTTGAACTGCGCTACTCGCAGCTCTACACCACCGTCAAGGATTGGATCCACCGCGGCCTCCTCGGCCGTGTGCTCAATACGCAATGCACGTATATCTCAAGCGCCTGGGGCCAGCATGCCAGTTGGCGGGTTGCGTCTGAAACCAGCGGCGGCATGTTCGGAGAGAAGCTAAGCCACTACGTCGATCTCGTTCGTTGGTGGATCGGTGACTCGGTCGAAGAGGTCTATGCCACCTGCGCGCCAAACGTGATTTCATACTACGAAGTCCACGACAACTACCACTGCACCTACCGGTTCAAGAACGGCGCCGTAAGTCAACTCACCTTCATGATGGGACCGGCCGCTACCTTCAAGGGAGATCCCCTTCAGAACGCGGTCTCACAACAAGCAGGTGATGGCCACATTCTGCGCTACATGATCTATGGAGAGAAGGGCGCGGCCGAGACCGATGTCTTTCCGCGAACGATCAAGCGCTGGGAGTTTGGCGGTGACGACTATGGCCAAACCAGCGCGTGGGTCCAAAAGGAGACCTGGGAACCTCAGCTCGACTTCGCCTACTTCCATAACACCCACGATCAGGCGCACGACATCGTTCGCCGTGTCGCTGAAGGAGAACCACCGCGCATCGATCCTCGCGACGCTCTTGAGACAACAAGACTCTGTTTTGCCGCAGAATTGTCCGCAACGGAAAAGCGCCCGGTTCGTCTCGATGAATTGCGGTAGGAGTAGAACGATGCTAGTCGATGCACGCCCAAGGTCCGGAGGTAAGAATCATGCAGGATGATGTCAGCGCGCAACAGGTGGCGCCTCCGCCTTCTAACGAGCTCGCCGCCTTCTACGCGGATCGCAAACTGATGTGGCGGAACGTATCGTGGATCACCTTCGGCCACTTCGGCACGGCACTGTCGATGACCATCGTAGAGCCGTTGATGAACCTGCGACTCAAAGCACTCGGTGTCAGTGAGTCCAGCGTTGGCTTGCTGGCTTCGATGAACCTCT
>JANYLK010000198.1 GCA_025357875.1 Granulicella sp. | reverse complement strand
GATGACGCCCGACTCCTGAAACTCGATCCAAAGATCGTTGCCTTCACGCGTCCGTTCGCCGACTCCGGCGAACACTGAGAAGCCGCCGTGGTTGGTCGCAACGTTGTTGATCAGTTCCTGAATGATGACCGTCTTACCCACGCCCGCGCCGCCGAACAGACCAATCTTTCCACCCTTGAGGAACGGCTGGATCAAATCGATCACCTTGATGCCGGTCTCGAACATCTCTTCCGAAGTCGACTGCTCGTCGAACGCAGGCGCCTGGCGATGGATCGGCATGTATTCAGTCGAGTTGATCGGTCCAAGCTCATCCACCGGCTCGCCGAGCACGTTCATCACTCGTCCAAGCGTCGCGCGACCCACAGGAACAGTGATGACCGCGCCCGTATCGATCGCCTTCATCCCGCGGACCATACCCTCGGTCGCAACCATCGCGATGCAGCGCACGCGACCTTCGCCAAGATGCTGCTGCACCTCAACGATGACCGATAGCGGCGTCGGCACCACGAAGCCATCGCTGACAATTCGCAACGCCTGATAGATCGGCGGCATCGCACTCTCTTCGAACTGCACATCAACGGCCGGTCCGCTGATCGAAATTACTCTTCCAATATTCTCTGCCATAGTCTCTTCGTTCCTAAGTTCTTCTACTAATTACAGCGCCGCAGCGCCGCTTACAATTTCGATGATTTCCTTTGTAATCGCTGCCTGCCGCACACGATTCATCGTGAGGCTCAAGCTATCGATCAGATCTCCGGCATTCTTCGTCGCTGCATCGGTCGCCGTCATACGAGCTGCATGTTCAGCAGCAGCCGATTCCAACAGCGCATGAAATATCTGTGTCGTTACATATCGCGGAAGCAGATCACGGAACAACTGCTCCGGCGGTTGGTCGAAGATGTAATCCACATCCGCCGTGCCGAATTTCTTCGCCTCAGCTTCCGCTTCTTCATCTTCCGGCTCTTGTACGGAAACGCCTGCTGAACTTGCGGCGCGGGCTGCGGCTTCCTTCTGCTCCTCGGTCATCTCTTCGGCCGCTGTGATCTCTTGTGAGCCAAGCTTGCGGATCGGCAACAGCTTCTCAACCACGACACGCTGAGAGATCACAGACTTGAACTCGTTGTATATGAGGTAGACCGAATCGATCTCGGCACGCTCGTAGCGTTCAATGATGGAACGCGCCAACTCCGAAACGTCGTCGAAGTCCACACGCAGCAGAAGCCCAACGTGTTCCACCGCAACCTCGATCGGCTGCGCACGATGCCGAATCGTATCGTAATGCGTTGAAAGATCGTTGTCGTAATGCTGCTCGGTCTTCTCGTAGTTCGCCGCGGGAAACTTCTTTTTATAAAGCGCAATCGCCTTCTTGCCTACTGGCTCAAGGTCGATCGTCTGGCCTAGTTTGCGGCGCTCATCGATAAATCGTTGCGCCGCTTTGCCAATGTTCGAGTTGAAAGCGCCGGCAAAGCCCTTGTCTCCTGCAATCACGATCACCAACACGTTCTTTTCTTCGCGCTCAACCAGCAGCGGATGAAGTACCTCGCCCGTGTCCTCGTTGTAAAGATCGGTCCGCCGCACCATCGACACAAGGACGCTGGTCAGCATCCGCGCATATGGCCGAGCTCGCATCGCACGTTCTTGCGCACGCCGCAGCTTTGCAGCCGAGACCATCTTCATGGCCTTGGTGATCTGGCGCGTGTTCTTCACACTGCGGATGCGCCGCCGTAGATCGAGTACATTTGCCATTGTTTACTTTGCCGCCACCGTCTGCTTCGCCGCAACGTCCTTCTTATTCTTCAGGTCTGCCAGGAACGATCCCTTGAAATCGTTGATCGCGTCCGTCAGCCGCTTCTTTATGTCGTCATCGAGCGCTTTCTTGGTCGCAATATCCGTCAGAACCGCAGGCGCAGACGCTTCCAGATACGGATAGAATCCATCTTCGAACGCACGCAGATCCGACACCTCAACATCATCGAGCAAACCGTTCACACCAGCGAAAAGGATAACGACTTGCTTCTCGACCGACAGTGGCTTGAACTGCGGCTGCTTAAGCAACTCGGTCAGACGCACACCGCGATTCAACTGCTGCAGCGTCACCCTGTCGAGATCAGATCCAAATTGCGAGAACGCCGCAAGCTCACGATACTGCGCGAGGTCCAGCTTTAGCGTCGAACCCACCTGCTTGGTCGCCTTGATCGCGGCCGCAAATCCGACGCGCGATACTGACAAGCCAACGTTGACAGCTGGACGAACACCAGAGTTGAAGAGGTCGGTCTCGAGAAAAATCTGTCCATCTGTGATCGAAATTACATTCGTCGGGATGTACGCTGAAACGTCACCGGCCTGGGTCTCGATAATTGGCAGCGCAGTCAAACTTCCGCCACCCAACTTGTCGCTGACTTTTGACGAACGCTCCAGAAGCCGCGAATGCAGATAGAACACGTCTCCTGGATAGGCCTCGCGACCGGGTGGCCGCCGCAGCAGCAGCGAGATTTCGCGATAGCTCACCGCGTGCTTTGAGAGATCGTCATATATGACCAGCGCGTGGCGTCCCGAATCGCGGAAGTACTCGCCCATGGCGGTCGCCGCAAACGGAGCAAGATACTGCATTGGTGCCGGCTCGGAAGCAGTCGCAGCCACGATGATCGTGTAAGCCATCGCGCCGTACTCTTCCAGCGTCTTCACGAGCTGTGCTACCGACGACCTCTTCTGCCCGATCGCGCAATAGATGCAGATCAAGTTATTCTTCGCTGAGTTGATGATGGTATCGATCGCAATTGCGGTCTTGCCGGTTTGACGATCGCCGATCAGCAACTCGCGCTGTCCGCGTCCGATCGGAATCATCGTATCGATTGCCTTGATCCCAGTCGCCATCGGTTCGCGCACGCTCTGGCGATCCACCACTCCGGGTGCAAGCCGTTCCACCGGAAGCCGATGCTCGGTGATGATGGGACCCTTATCGTCAATTGGCGCGCCCAGCGAATCGACCACGCGCCCAATCATCGCTTCGCCTACGGGGACGGACATGATTGTTCCCGTCCGCTTGACCTCGTCGCCCTCTTTGATCTCCGTGTAGTCGCCCAGCAGCACTGCGCCAACTTCAGACTCGTCGAGATTCATTGCTAGGCCAGAGATGCCATGGGGGAATTCAAGCATCTCGCCCGCCATAACCTTATCCAGCCCATGAATGCGCGCAATGCCATCGCCGAGGGAGATTACAGTGCCGACCTCGTCAACCTGGATGCGCTGCTCGTAGTTCTCAATCTGCTGGCGGAGCAGCTCGGTTATTTCATCCGCATTGATCTTTGCCATGTCTTCCTTTGCCTCAATCCTGCTTCATATTCCTTGCGCAGTACGCCGCGCGAATCTTTAAGCGTTCACCAGCTGCTGCTTTAATTTCTGTAGCTGGGTCCGCACCGAGCCGTCATAAACCGTCGATCCAATCTCCACAATAGCGCCACCCAGCAAACTCGCATCTTCAGCGTAGCTGGCGCGAACACGTGCGCCTGCAAGCTTCGCAATCTCCACTTCCAACTGCGCGCGGTCCTCATCATTTAACGGCCGAGAGCTAGTAACCCGAGCTTCAACCGCGCCGGAATGCTCATCCACCAGATCTCGGTATTCACTCATGATCTGATCCAACTCAGTCAGGCGGTGGTGCTCCAGAATGACTGCAATGAAATTCCGCACCTGGGAAAACATCTTGATGCGGTCCGCAATCGCATCCAGAACTTTCAGCTTCTTCGGCATTTCAATCGAGGGATTCTCAAGAAACCCACGCAGTTCACCACTACCCGCCAGCGTCTCTGCAAAATCGTCCAACTGTTGCTTTGCAGCTAAAGCGTCCAGCTTTGCCGATTTGGCAACCTCGGCAAATGCGCGTGCATATCGTGGAGCAGAGCTAGCCACTAGTTCTGTCCCTTCTTCGACTCATCGCCGGCCAGCCGTTGCGCGAATCTTTGCACCAGCAGCCTGTCCGTCTCGGCGGATATAACGAGCTTCCGCGCCGCCTGCTCAATCGCCAACTCCGCCGCGTGCTGCTGCAATTGTTTCTGGGCGTGCATGGTCGCAGCGGTGATCTCCTGTTCGGCCGACGCCAGAATCTTCTGTTTCTCTTCCTCAACCGAAGCCCGGATGCGCTGCTCTTCCTTTGCCGAATCCTTCTCCGCCTGGGCACGCATTCCGGCGATCTCGCCATCCAACTTCGACAGCCGATCCTCCACGTTGCTCAACCGCGCGCGCGCCTCTTCAGTCGCCGTTCGCGCGTCCACCAAATCCTTTTGAATTGTCTGTGTCCGGCCGCGAAGCGCCTTCGGCAAAACCTTCGCCAGCCCCCAACCCACAAACACCGCGAGCAGCAGAAAAT
>JANYLK010000020.1 GCA_025357875.1 Granulicella sp. | reverse complement strand
GTGCAGAATGAGTACAACATCGGCAATCGCAAGAGTGAGGCTGTGCTCGAATATTGCGAGCGCGAAGGGATTGCGTTTATTCCGTGGTTTCCAGTGGCGGCGGGCAAGCTGGCGCAGCCAGGCGGCAAGCTGGATGAACTGGCGAAGAAACATGGCGCGACCGTAGGTCAGCTCTCGCTCGCATGGCTGCTGCACCGCTCGCCGGTAATGCTTCCAATTCCTGGGACTTCGTCGGTGGAGCATCTGGAGGAGAACGTGAAGGCCGCGGATCTGACGCTCAGCGATGCCGAATGGAAAGACCTTGAGGCGGCTGCGAAGTAATCCCATCGAATGACTATTTGGATTCGGTGGTGGCGGGCTCTCGCGGTGGACTGGTGATGTACGCAGCTTCGGGGATTGCCTGACGGGAAATGCGCGGGCCTTGCCAATACAGTGCAGGCTGATCGGAGGCAGCATCTGCGTTCTCGATCTCGCCGCCGCGCACCACTCGTAACTGGTGCAATCCGGCTTTGAGGGCGACGCTGACTTGCACGGGCTGAACAGCGTTTCCAGTAGAACCGCACACCTGGCGGCGAGGCTTTGCGCTGTTCGCTGGCGCTAGGTTGTCGATCGCAAGCGAGGCGTGCGTGCTGGTCAATAAAGTGAAGGTATATCCACCGTCTTGAGGGATGCGGATCTGCCGGCTATAGACATGATCGCCGGGCGCAGGGGCTTGGTTGAGCACCGAATTAGCATCTGTCGTTGGCTGGGAAGAAACGATGATGGACTGCGAGTTCCACGATTGATGGCCGGCCTCGTCTGTCGCGTGAAGGAGCACCAGAAAGCGCCCAGAGCCATCCAGGAAAGTTCCCTGTGTATCGGGATATTTGTGATGTACTTGATGACCGTCCGCCTCGGAACCATCCCCGAATAGCCAGTGATAATGTACGGCCCGGCTGCTTTTCCCCGCGACCTGGAAGGTAACTTTATCGCGCGGACGCAGAAGACCGGCGGTGTAATCGAACTGCGTGTGCAGAGCGGACTGAAGATACACCGCAGGCTGGGCGCCGTCTTCCGCAAGTACCTCCGGACTGGGATTAATGGACGCCGTCGTTACACCAGTGCTGACTCCATCAATCGTTACGCCGGCTATATCTCCCTTCAGCACGGAGGGCACCATGGCCGGTCCATCCATGGTCCAGATGTCCTTGAACGTGACGTCGCTGATGGATGGATTGGGCTGTCGTAGTTGAACCAGCGAATACAGGTCGTCGAGGCGAATGTTCTCGAAGTGGTAGCCGGTATGGGTTCCGTTGCCGCCGGGGTCGGCCCAGACTTCGAAGAGTGCAAAAGGGATTCCGCAGGACCCGATGCCGGCCTGAATCACGTCTGAATTGCGCAGCGTGAAATTGTTGCTATTGAATGTTTTTCTCGGCCATCCGAGGCGGACAATATTGGAGATGCTGGTGGACAGCACGCTGTTCTCGATCACGATATTGGCGACGTCGTGGCCGGGTGTGGTGATGGCGATTTCGTCGTAGCCGTCCCAGTTCCCTTCTATTGAAAAGACATCGTCAGCGGCGCGGAAAAAGCTATTCTGGACCAGCGTGTCTCCGCCGCCGAGCCAATCCATCCCATCCTGATTTGCATTGTTCGGACTTCCACCGATGATCTTCACGTTGCGAAATTGAATGTCGTGTGAGTCGCGCATCTGCACCATCCACGTGCGACTGCGGACGATGCCGGTGATCCCTTCAATATCGATATGGCGCGCGTTGTCCATCACAATGACGTGCCAATCGGGCTTATGCATCCAGCCTTCGTCATCATTGGGGTTCTGTGGGCCGTCGTAGATGATGGTGCCTCGTCCAAGCACGTGGACATCATGGACTTGCCACAGGTTGAGCGAGCCAAAGATCACTGCCCCCGCGGCGATGTAAATGGTGTCGCCGCTTTGCGCATTGATGCTTTCGCGGTGGATGCCGGGGCCATAGTAGCGGACGCCCGGAGTAACTGCGGTGATTCCCGAAGTCTCCGGCTGGTTGGCAAACAGGAAGAGCATCTCCGAATCGGCGAAATGATCGCCTGGGCGAGTGATAGAAAGCTTCACCTGGCCGGAAATTTTGAACGTGATAGTGGCGCCTTCCCGCGTTGGGCGGATCCCAAACCGCAGGGGTTGGACTTCCACTCCGGCGTCCCAATAGTGGGGATCGTCTGCAGTCACTGAGATGGTCGAGGTTTTTGCACAGTCGAAATTGAGCAGGAAGTAGCCGACTGCGGCGTGCAGGACCGGAGTGGTGTTGCCATTGATGCCGACGACGAAGTGATTGGAACTCACCTCTGCTGGAATCAGCGCAAGAGGCGGCCGAGCAACTGCGCGAGCCTGAGGAAGAAAGGAAAGGGCGAAGAGCAGCGCCGATAACTTTCGCATCCGAATGTTCAGAGGAAACCAACGTCGTAGCAGGGACTGGTAGGCAGTAAGAAGAGGTCTCAGCGCGAGCAAATGCATCTCCGAAGGGTAGTATTTTTTAGCTCAGACAGTAGTTGAATCGTCAGCCCCAGGCTGCGGGGGCTGCTTCAAGTTCGGCGTCATGCTCGAGCGCGAATCGTTGCTGAGGGGAATCGGCGCGAGTTTCGAAGAAGGCTTCGACGGAGGCGAGGACGGCGTTGCCATTCTTCGCTTCGAAGATGGCTTTGCGCAGGGCAGCGCCGCCGGGAATGCCGTGGGTGAACCAGCTGGCGAACTGCTTCATCTTGCCGACGGCGTCGCGATGGCGCTGATCGCGAGCGATCTGGCCAGAGGCGATGATGCTAGCGGTGCGGGCGGCTTCGGCTGCCTCTTCGAGTGCGATCTCGTCGACAAGCATTTCGAAATAAGTGCGGATCATACGGTAACGATCTTGGTCCGTTGGAATGTCGTAAGTGCCGATACCGGTAGCTTCCTTACTGGCGGTGTATTGCGCGATCTGGCGGAAGATCCACGGATTCGCGGGAGCGGCGCGGCCAATCATTACTGCGTCGCAGTGAGTCTTGTCGACCATGGCGGCAGCGTCTTCTGGAGTGCGGATGTCGCCATTGCCAATCACCGGAATGCTGACGGCGTCCTTTACCGCGGCGATGTATTCCCAACGGGCCTGGCCGGTGTAGCCGTCTTCGCGGGTGCGGGCGTGGAGCGCGACTGCGTTAAGGCCGCAGTCTTCGGCGATGCGCGCGAGTTTCACGCAGACGATGTCATCGTCATTCCAGCCCATGCGGAATTTGACCGTGAATGGAACGGTGACGGCAGCGCGAATCGCGCGGAAGATGCGCTCGATCTGCGGCAGATCACGGAGGAGGCCGGAGCCGCCGTTGCAGGCGACGACGCGCTTGGCCGGGCAGCCGAGGTTGAGATCGACGAGGTCGAAGCCGGCATCCTGAACGATGCGCGCGGAGTCGGCGAGCGTCTCGGGATTCGAGCCGAAGAGTTGCGCGGTGATGGGGTGCTCGTCGTCGTAGTAGGTGAGGTAACGCTTGCGCTTGGTCTCGCGCATACGGGAGAGGCCGTCGGCCGAGGTGAACTCGGTCATGATGAGGCCGCAGCCAGACTGCTGGTTGGTGGTAGCGGTGTTGACGTCGACAGCGTTGCCGAGATCGAGTGCAACCGCAGGTCCTTCGACTCGCTCCGCTTGCTCAGGATGACAATTCCTAGAGGGCTGGCTAAGACATTTTTGAGGGGAGTCGGCCGAGAATTGGCTGGCGTTCTTGATGAATCTGCGGAAGACAGTGTCGGTGACGCCGGCCATTGGGGCAAGCACCGTTGCGGGCGCTATGCGCACCGTTCCGATCGAGAAGCTGGCGGGCACGCGGGTGTGCTCGGGCATCACGTGCTCGGCGGGCGAGTCCCACTTCTTCTGCTCGAGTGTGTAGCGCTTCTTCATTCGGTATCTGTGATGCTAAAGCGAAAGGCCTCCGCGAACGGAGGCCTTTCGCGCAGAACGGCTAAAGTTACTTGGCTGCGGCCTTGGTGGCGTCTGCTGCGGTCGCTTTGCCGGCGTCCGAGGCAGCTACCTTGCGGCGGAAGCGCTCGACACGGCCCGCGGTGTCGACCAGCTTCTGCTTGCCGGTAAAGAACGGGTGGCATGCAGCGCAGATTTCTACGACGATGTCGCCCTTGTTGGTGGAACGCGTCTCGAACTTGTTCCCGCAGGCACACTTGACGTGGATGACTTCGTATTTCGGGTGAATACCTTCTTTTGGCATGAATCTCTCTTTTCGCTATAAGTATTGCCTGTCGGCCCGCGGTTCGCTTGCAACGGGTACGGTCACCATCACATCGATTCGCCTGTCGCGCCGCCCACAGAGCCCCTGCCGGTAACGACCGGGGGCACAATGGCTAACTATCCTCAGTTTACCTTGGATTCCCACACGGGGCAATTGGATTCAATCGTGCCGGAAGCTGCGATACTTGGAATGGCGGATGGTTGGGACGAAATGGTCGAAGTTTGCAATATCTGTGAAGGTTCGGGACTGCGTATAGCGCTGGAGGATGGGCGCCAGGTGGCGCGGCCCTGTGATTGCCGAATTGCACGCCGAGCCGGACGGATGCTGGAAAGAGCCCACATTCCCAAGCGCTACGAGAACTGCACGCTGGAAAGTTACGAATGCCTGCGTGGCATCGACAAGAGCCTGAAGGCGGCTCTTCTGATGGCGCAGGGGTTCGTCCGCGGATATCCGATGGAGACTCATGGCCAGGGACTTCTGCTGACTGGTTCGATTGGTGTGGGTAAGACGCATCTGGCTGTCGGAATTCTTCAGGCGCTGGTGGCCGAGCGTGGCGCGTCGGGACTCTACTGTGACTATCGAGATCTGCTGAAGCAGGTGCAGAACAGTTACAACCACAGCGTTGCGGCGACCGAGTTGGAAGTGCTGCGGCCAGTGTTCGAGGCCGAAGTGCTGGTGCTCGACGAGCTGGGCGCGGCCAAGCCGAGCGACTGGGTGTGGGATACGGTCGCGCACATCCTGAACACGCGCTATAACGATCAGCGGACGACGATCATCACGACCAACTACGCGAATGCGGTGCCACTGGGAACAGGTTCCGAGCCAAACGGCTCTCTGCGAATCGCAATGCGGGATGAGACGCTGGGCGACCGCATCGGAGAACGAATGCGATCGAGACTGCAGGAAATGTGCGCGGTTGTCGAGATGAATGGCGAGGACTATCGCCAGAAGATAAAGCGGGCTACGTTCGCTCGATCCGGCTGACTGTGGCTTAGGTCGTCGCTGAGAGCAGAAGCAGACACGCGCCACCCAGACATGCAGCCCAATATAGGACATCGCCGGGATGCGGGCCTCGGGGGCCGCTTCCGCGAGTGTCGGCTAGCAGGTACAGTCCGCGATGTTTGGAGTTTGCGTGCTGATTGTTTTCCGAGTTCACACACAGGTTTTGAGCGTTGGTGAGTTGTTGACTGCTGCCCACTCGGGCGCGCACACGATCAACTCGTCGCGCCGAAGCTTCATCTAATTTGAGCATTGCTGCATATGTTGCCTGGCTATTCGTCATCTAGGAAGCTCCCTCTGCTGCACCGGCGTGCGCGGCAATTCTTCTTTGGTGTCGACCTCGATCAGCAGAAGACGGGCGACGTTTCCACCTTAGGCCGGGGAGCTACGGCGTGAAATGCTGCTTTTGGGTCAAGGAGGTGAACCGTTTGGGTGAGTGACCGTGAGCCGGGTATAAAATCTCCGCTTATGAGTGACATTGAGCCTCCTCCAATTGACGAGTCAAAAAGCACCCGAGTGGGTGCGGTGAGCCAGACAGCCGATGAGCCTGCAATCTTCGGCTCGCAACCAGAGCAGAGTGGCGGATTTCCATTCGCGGCGTGGGGGGCAGCAGCGCTGGTGGTTCTGGCGGTACTTGGGGCGTTGGTTTACGCGGGCAGGAAGAAGCCGGCGGCTGCGCCCAACACGCTGCAACCGGCGGACTCCTATGCCGTGAGTCTTCCGCTGTCGCAATTTGCGATGAGCGAGTCTGGAAACCTCTCTGGCGGCAAGCTCACCTACCTTGACGGGCATGTCGGGAATACCGGCGGCAGAACTGTAACCTCCGTTATCGTGCAGGTGGTTTTCGGGAACGACGAGGCGATGCCACCTCAGATCGACACTCTGCCGCTAAACCTGATTCGAACCAGGCTGCCGTACGTTGACATCGAACCGGTAAGCACGGATCCACTAAAGCCAGGCGACGATCGCGAATTCCGTCTGACTTTCGAGACTATCCCAGATAACTGGAATAGGCAGATGCCAGTGGTCCGGGTCATCCGGACTGACTTGAGGTAATTGGAACTTTTCAAGGCCGTTGTCACAAACATCTGTCCGATGCGCTCTGGGCCTCTTTCCCTTTGTATGTTGAGTCGACGCGCGTAATTATTACTGACGTATAAGGGAGAACTAGCTGATTTGGGTCGTTTAGCGTTTTGAAGGCAAGGTGGCCTTCGGTGCGTATCTAAATGACAAATATAGACATAGCGGCCACACGGGGGTTTGGCCCCATGTTTGCTATATCCATTACAACCAGACGCAGGTAGTGATCACTTCTACCCTGCTTCGGTATAGGAGACCAATCTCATGACGAACTTAGCAAAAGGTCTAGGCCTTTCCACCCTGGTTCTAGGAGGAGCAATGGGAGCCACCGCTTTAGCGCAGATGCCCGCGACCGACCAGTCGAAGACTCCTTCAGCGACTCAGTCGACAACGGTTGACCCGAATGACACCACTACATATGCGACCGGCAAGCCTCTCCAAGGTCAGTCCAAAGAGGGCTTCTGGGGCCACATGAACCCATTCGCGCGCAAAAAGTGGGTAGCACGCGAAGTCGATCCGATTAAAGACCGCGCTAATGAGCTGGATCAGTTGCAGGCAAAGAACGCGAACGACATTAAAGACGTGGACAGCCGCGCCTCCGCTGGGATCGATAAGGCAATGATGGCCGCGAATACGGCCGACTCCCACGCAGCCGATGCCGCGAACCGCGCTAATGCCGCGCAGACCACCGCGTCCGGTGCAAGCACACGGACCGACAAACTTAACGGCACGGTCAGCAACCTTGACCAGTACAGCCAAGTTACCTCCACCGATGTGAAATTTGCATCAGGCCGCACGGCTCTTGGACCCCAAGGCAAAGCAAGTCTGGATGACATGGCGACAAAGCTTGCTGGCGAGAAGGGTTACATCGTGGAGGTTCAAGGCTATAGCAGGGGTGGCGTCGCCACTTCTCAAGCGATGGCCGACTCAGTCGTTCGCTACCTCGTGACTGAACACCAGGTGCCGCTGTACCGGGTTTATCGCACCGGCCTCGGCAAGATGACCGATAAGCCTGCCGATGGCGAAACTGCTCTGGTCAACGGTGTGCGTGTAACTCTGCTTCATAACAGTCTGGCTTCGATGGGCTCGGATTCGGCTGCGAATCCCTCCGGTACATCGACGCAGACGGGCCAGGCCACACCCGCTGGTGCAAGCATGAACTAGTAGCTCTCCCCGGGGCAGATCGCAGGAACGGCGGGAAGGATTCGAGTTTCACTCCTCCCGCCAGACTGCTCAAGTTTCGCGGAATACCGGCCACGATCGGACCGCAAAAAAGCTCTCCTTACCAGAGAGAACCAAGGCAGATTGGCCCCTCATTCGAGGGGCCGTTTTTTTGGGTATCAGAGCATTTCAGATTGGATTTGGGCTTCCTCCGAATAAGACAGCCGTTTACACCAACGCGGATTCTTTTACCGACAGCGGCGTGGCGGTTTCCAGCAGGTCGTTTGCCCTGGGAATCGCCTGCTCCTCCGACATCTGAGGGAAGTATGCATTGTTGAAGTATTGACCTAACATACGATGGGTGTTGAAGAAGGCGCCATTAATACCGATGCAGTGCTGCTGTATCCGCGCCCAGGCATTTGGCCTGGCGTAGAGCGGAGCAATCTTATATTCGAGCTTGTCGTATAGGCTTGTGGCTTCGCCGTCTTCATCTTCTGCGTCGTCGATAGCCCACCCGGTAACATCTTCGGCACATCCCTCGATCCACCATCCGTCGAGGACACTGAGCGAGGGAACGCCGTTCAGGGCAGCCTTCATTCCGGAGGTACCTGAGGCCTCGTAGGGGCGGCGCGGTGTGTTGATCCAAAGGTCGACTCCCTGGGTGAGCATCCCGCCTAATTCCCAATCGTAATTCTCGAGGTAGAGGATGCGAATACCACTGGACTTCAGATTGGCTGCTGACTCGAACACGTCTCGGATAAGCCCTTTGCCGGCGTTGTCAGCTGGGTGCGCCTTGCCGGCGAACAGGATCTGTAACCCACCGATCTTCTTGGCGATCTTGACCAGTCGCCTGGGATCATGGAAGAGCAGGCTGGCGCGCTTATAGGTTGCAACGCGGCGAGCAAATCCGAGGGTCAGCATCTTGGGATTAAATTGCAGGTTGGAGCGCTTGTACACCTCGGTGAAAAGCCGCTGCTTGGAAATCTCATGGCAGTTGGATATCTTCGCGGGCGCGACACCGTAGATCGAGCGGAAATAGTGATTGTCGTGCCTCCACTCAGGGATCTCTTCGTCCAGCAGCGCCTGCATGGGTTCAGAAAGCCAGGTCGCAGCATGGACGCCATTGGTGATGGAGTGAATGTGATAGTCGGGAAACATCTGCTGCGAGACCTTGCCGTGCTGCATGGCTACCCCGTTTACGTAGCGCGAAAAACGCAGGGCAAGATAAGTCATATTGAGCAGCGCATTGTGCAGACATCCGAAGCGTTCGATGGCATTGCCGCGCTGCGAGCCAAGCACCGTGTACATCTGGTCGAGCCCAAACTGATCGTGACCTGCCGGGACAGGCGTGTGCGTGGTGAAGACACAGCGTTGGGCGATCTCAGCCACATCTTCCTCCGTGGCCTGGTCCAGAGGCGCGCCTCCGAGATACTCTTCCAGCAGGCCAATGCCGAGAAGGGCCGCATGGCCCTCATTCATGTGGTAGACCTCGGGCGATACGGCCAGCGCCCTTAGCAGCGCGACCCCCCCAAGTCCAAGCACCGTCTCCTGGCAGAGGCGGTAGTACGTATCTCCGCCATAGAGGTGGTCGGTGAGGCGGCGGTCATAGGGATCATTTCCTTCGACGTCGGTATCGAGCAAAAAAACAGGGATCACATGCCCCGCGGTACCCACTACATCGAATCGCCATGCGCAGACCTGAATTGCGCGTCCCTGCATGGTGATCTTAACGACCTGCTGAGCGCTGGGAAGCACGGTCTCGGGACACCACGGAACGTCGGACTCCGTCTGTTGGCCTACTGAATCGAGGTGCTGCCGGAAGTAGCCCCGGCGATGGACCAGCGATACGGCG
>JANYLK010000075.1 GCA_025357875.1 Granulicella sp. | reverse complement strand
TGTCGTCAAGATATTCCCGGCCAGTGCACTTGGTGGCGCGAAGTACCTGAAGAGCGTGAAAGCGCCGCTGCCCCAGGTTGAGATGATCCCAACGGGCGGTGTATCGCAGGCCACAGCAGCGGAGTTTCTTGAGGCAGGAGCCTTCGCTCTCGGTGTCGGTGCAGACCTGGTCAATCTAAAAGCAATCTCGGAAGGACATCCTGAGATCATCACCGAGAGCGCCCGCAAATACCTCGCGATCGTTCGCAAATTTCGAGAGTTCTGAACCTAAAGACCGAGAATTGCGCGAACGACTCCGATTTGCGCGTCACGGTGGTGACTTTGTGATTTGATACAGTCACCTTAGGGAGACACTCGCGCTGCCGGCAGATTGCTACGCCTGGTCGAACCAGGTTCCGGTGGCTGAACCTCAGGAAACGGGACTCATGACGCGGTCGGTCGAAGTGATTTGCCCCAAGTGCAACAGTACCTCGGCCACGCGAATCAACCGCAATGGCTTTTTGCAGCTCAAGGTGCTTGGTCTCTTTGGAATTTATCCATGGAAGTGTGGCGCGTGCGGATCAACTTTCCTGTTTCGTCGCCGTGGTAATCGCCATCGCTCCAGTAGCCATGTTTCAGATCCAGGCGTTGCTCCGCATGAGCACAAGCGAGCCTAGGCAGCGTCGTCATTCTGCATCCGAATCCAAGCGGCTCACGCCCGCGGAGGTTGACGCACCCAAAGTAGAGGCTGATGGATTGGCATGGTGCGCAGGATTTCGTTTGAGGGCGGGTCTGCTGGCAGAGTCTTCCAGAGCGCGGCGTACTCTGGCCGCTGATACGCACGCGCTGTGAACAGAAGGCTCACGCGCCGTCCGGGAAGCTGATCAAAGTGCGCGACATCCGCTCGGAATGGCCACCGTGAGCGGTCCGCGATAAAAGGGAAATGGTATGCGATCACGGACCGCATGCTGGGGCCGTCTCCCAATTCGTAGTCCCAAACACTGTCGAAGCGCGTGGAGAGCAGAAGGCAGACCGCAGCCAGCATGTCGAGGTTGAAGAGCGAATCGCGAAATGGAGTCGCCGACGGCAGCTCGTGCGGGAAGGAGCCGTCGGCGGCGATCTGGGCGCGCAACGTCACCGTGCGGAAACGATGGCGCAGTGCCTCGAGCACGTTGCCTTCGGACTTCGGCGCTGTGCTTTTGGGTGCGGTCAACGTGGCGTACGCGGCTACCTGCAGCAACCAGGATGATCCGTGGTGGTCCTTGCGATCGCGGGCCAAAGCGGCCAACCGGGGACCGCTATCCTGCGGTTCGGTGAGCCAACGCAGATAGGCTGCGAACCATTCGTGAAGCGCGTTGAGATCGGATTCGCTCAGTGCGGTGGACGAGGCAAGAAATGGGATGGCCTGTGCAACTTCCACAAGCGGCAACGTCTCCAGGATGCCTTCAGGCCGCCCGCCTACACGAGCGATCGAAGCGGTCTGAGGGGCCGGCTTATTTTTGTCAGCCGGAGCGGTTACCACCTGACCGAAGTCCAGCCTGGAAGTCATTCGCGTCTCCGGATCGATGAACCAGGCGCGCAGGTGGGTTACGGCATGGTCGGCGTAACGTTTGTCGCCAGTCAGCAGATGCGCGGCTGCGAGCGCCGGCACGGTTAGCCCCAGCGCGAACACTGCGTCGCGATGTGCGGTGAAGGGCAGCGATGGGGCAGCCTTTGACTTTGTGGGCGGCGTTACTTCAGTAATCGTATCGGGACCGGCTTCGGAATAGTAATCTTGTGCCGTGCCCAGGCTGCGCTCGGATCGGAGCAAGGTCAGCGGCGTGGGCGACTGGATTAGGTATTGCTCAGCTGCGGCCAGGATGCGGTCATGATCGATCGCAGCAACGTCAGGTCGCGTCGCAGTTCCGGCTGGTCCGGCTTTTGTTTGCGCCCGCAGCGTAGTTACTCCGATGAGTCCGGCTCTCGCCAGAAACAGCGTGGCAGCCCCCCAACCGGACGCGACGCAGAACTTCCTTCGGCTTATCCAGGTGTGGGACCTGGCTCTAATTGATGGTGTCAATGGCATGGCCCGTCGGTTTCTCCAACCACGTCTTGAATGCGTGGTTGTTGTAACGGCAAAGTTAGCCGTTTCAAGCATCCTAAGCCCTGATTGTCGTAATTTGGAAAATGTACGCTGTAAATGTAGAGTGTGGGAACGGGATGGTTATCGACATAAGACACATCGAAGCGACGCGGCTTGGCACGACGCTCATAGCTGCGTTTCTTGCCTCGTTGGTGGAGTGTGTGGAGGCGCTTACCGTGGTGCTGGCGGTCGGAAGCGTGCGCGGGTGGCGAAGCGCGCTGGCCGGAACTGCTGCGGCCCTGGCGGTGCTGGCTGCCATCGTTCTCGTGCTTGGACCTGCGCTTACGCGCATTCCCCTTCATCTCGTGCAACTCATTGTCGGGTCAATGATCTTGCTATTTGGACTGCGCTGGTTGCGCAAAGCCATCCTGCGCTCCGCAGGGCTAATTCCGCTGCACGATGAGCAGGCCGCATTTGCGAAGAGCACAGCGGCGATGCGCAATGGCAAGGCTCTCGGTAGCCGCGAACTGGACAGGCCAGCCTTTGCTGCAGCATTCCACATCACCATGCTTGAAGGCACCGAGGTAGTATTCATCGTCATCGCCCTCGGCGCGGGACGAACCGGACTATTGCTGCCGGCCAGCCTCGGTGCAGTGGCGGCCCTGCTTGTGGTGGTCGCGCTGGGCCTCGCGCTTCATCGCCCGTTGTCGCGCGTGCCGGAGAACTCGCTGAAGTTCATCGTTGGCGTGCTGCTATCCGCGTTTGGAACGTTCTGGGTTGGGGAAGGTGTGGGCCTCGCATGGCCCGGACCAGCGTCTGCCAACCCCGACCTTGCGATCCCATTCCTGGCGGCAGTCTATCTTTGCCTCGCGCTCTGGCTGGTGCCCATGTGCCGCGACTCGGTGCGCGTTGCGCCAGTGGAGGAGTAACGCATGAATTGGATCAAATCTGTTGGCTGCGAGGTTCTCGGGCTTTTCGTCGATGATGGAAGTTTTGCCGTCGCGATTCTCATCTGGCTTGCCTTTGGCATCGTTGGGCTACCGCGTATCGGTCTAACGGGGCGCTGGACCGGGCCAATCTTCTTCGTCGGTCTAGCGATAATCCTGATCGAAAGCGTGCTGCGTTTCTCGCACCGTCGAACAAAGTAACTGATTTTGATTAGCTCTAGAACGCCACCTTCAGCGTGCAACCCTTCGTCGAACTTTCACGAGCCATTTCCAATAGTTTCACGACTCGATAGCCATCCTCCGCGGTCACGGCAGGCGGGGCTATGCCCAGGACCGCATCGCGCACGTTGGCATAGAAGCCGCGGTAGTCGCCTGCTTCCGTTTTCACCTGGCGCTCGACAAGCATAGCTGGGTCGGACGGCACCGGCGCAACGGTGAGTTTGCCCCACGCTGACTCATTCTCCTGCAGCCACACCTGCGGAGAGCCGAGCACAGGCACCTTCGCCCCGGCTTCCAGCGCAGACTCCTGCGGGTCCAGACCGTGCTTCTTGAAGCTGCCCTTGGTCCCGTGCAGTAGAAACCGGGGAGAGTTGTCGCATGCGAGGTAGCTAGCCCGGCAATGCACGAGCAAGCCTTTGCCGTTGGCTCCCTTGTAGTGCACGGTGATGTCGAACGCGTCCTCGATGGCCGTCTGATCGCGGTCCGCGCGGACGCTCGCCGTGATCGCATCGGGCGCACCGAAGAGTGCCAGCGCCTGGTCCACGAGATGCGGTCCCAAGTCGAAGAGCATTCCATTCGCCGGATTTTCCGCTTCTTTCCATGTCTTTTCCCTCGGCATCGGGCGGAAGCGGTCGAAGTGCGACTCAAAGGTCACGAGCCGTCCAACGGCATCCTCTTTCAGGAGCTTTTTCAAGGTGAGGAAGTCGCCATCCCAACGACGGTTGTGGAAGGGAATTGCCAGTAGGCCTGAGGTCTTCGCGATGCGACCAAGTTCAAGCGCGTCTTCGCTGTTCCCTGCAAACGGCTTGTCGATGACGACGTGTTTACCGGCTTCCAACGCCTTTTTTGCGAGCACAAAATGGGTCTCATTGGGTGTTGACACTACAACCACCTCGACCGACTTATCGGCCAGGGTGGCCTCGATGGTCCGCTCGATCTTGACGGTCGGATATGCCTTCGCTGCGACGTCCCCAGTGCGTTGCATGATCGATACAAGCCGGAGTCCCGGCACCGCGCTCACAAACGGAGCGTGAAATACCCGTCCTCCCAGCCCATACCCTATTACGCCAACGCCGATTTCCCGGTTCCCCATTACGTCCTCCCAATCTCTCTTAAGGCAGGATAAACCCGCCGGAACTTCGCATATGCGTCGTCCATCGCGATCGCATTCTTCGGTTCGATGACTTCCGCCACATGCACGGTCTCGGCGCAGGCCGCCTCGACGCTTCCCCACGCCCCAAAGCCAACGCCAGCCAGCAGCGCGGCGCCGAACGCGCCACCCTCTTCGGCCGCGAGTAGCTGGACCGCGCGTCCGTATACATCCGCCTGAATCTGTCGCCACAGTGAACCGCGTGCGCCGCCGCCGCCAAGTCGGATTCGAGCTACAGGAATTGCTAGCTCGGCGAAGAGAGAGAACGTGTCGCGAAGGCTGAATGCCACTCCTTCCATGACCGCGCGCACGCAATGGGCTCGCGTATGCGACGCGGTCAGCCCCACAAACGCCGCACGCGCCTGCGGGTCGAGGTGCGGCGTTCGCTCGCCAAACAGATACGGCGCCCATAGCAGTCCATCGCTTCCTGCCGGAATCTTCGCAGCATCCGCCGAAAGCTCGTCGTACCCGACTCCGGGCGCAAACGTATCGCGAAACCAACGCAGCGATAGACCTGCGCCATTGGTCACGCCCATCACATGCCAAAGCCCTGGCGCAGCGTGGCAGAAGGTGTGCAGGCGTCCCAACCTGTCCATCGTGGGCTTGTCGGTTGCGGCAAAGACGACACCGCTGGTCCCAATGGTCGCGGACACAGAACCCGCGCCGACAATTCCCATGCCAACTGCACCCGCCCCTTGATCTCCCGCGCCTGCTGCTACCGGAGTGCCTGCTGCCAGACCTGTCGCGCCGGCACCGGCACCGCCAACGCGCGCGCAGATCTCCGGGCCCTCGAAGAGACGCGGTAGCCAACTCATCGGGATCCCTGCAGCGTCAGCAACCTCGTTCGACCATCGCCGATTGGTTACGTCGAGCAGCAGGGTCCCGCTGGCCTCCTGCATGTCGATGGCAAACTCACCGGTCAGCCGATACCGCACATAATCTTTCGGGCAGAGGACGTGTGCGATTTTCGCGAATATCTCGGGCTGGTGAGTTCGCACCCACAGCAGCTTGGTAAGGGTAAAGTTGGGCAGTGCAGGGTTGCAGGTCAGCTCAATCAGACGTTCGCGCCCGATCTTCTCCTCCAACCAGTCGCACTCGGGCTGGGTTCTCTGGTCGCACCAGATCAGCGCTGGCCGCAGCACCTCGCCTTCGGCGCCCAGCATTACGCAACCATGCATCTGTCCGGTCAAAGCGATAGCCTGAATCTCGGCTCCCGCCAACTCAGCCGCTACCATCACACCCGATATTGCCTCACGCGCCGCCCGCCACCAGTCTTCGGGGTCCTGCTCCGCCCAGCCGATGTGTTTGGAGCGAATTGCGGCGTGCTCACTTGCCGCTGATGCCACCACCAATCCTCGGCGGTCCACAAGAAGGGCCCGGGTCCCGCCCGTCCCTACATCAATTCCTAGAAACATCCGTAAACTCCATTTCTTCCGCAACGAAAGTGTATCTGCTTAGGACCACAGGAACGTGGGCCCTCCCTTTCGAGATGTTTTGTCCCGTCGCTTTCTTGTGACCGACACGCCCTTTTTTGCATTTTCTCAGTGTGTCACTGCATCAAATCAAAGTTCAGAGAGCAGCAGATGAACCGGTTGCAATCTGTAACCCAATAGCAGGTACCATAAAAACAATGAATTTAAGCATAGGAATGCAGGCCGCGCACAGGGTCCTGGTGGCCGCTGGCCTAACCGGACTATTGCTGATCGCCGCCGCCGGATACGCACAGGCTCAGGGCGGCAGTTCAAATGCGCCCGGAGCGACTACTCCGGCGCAGGCCAAAGCAACCGAAGGGGCATTGCAGCAACTTGCCGCGCCCACAGGTCAGAGCTTCTCCTCGCCAACGCAGGATTCGTTCAAGGGGTCACTTGTCACGGGCAAGGCCACGGACGGCGTGCTCGACCTTTCGCTCAACGAAGCAATCTCTCGCGGGCTGCGTCAAAATCTGGGTTTGATCCTGCAGTCGAGCGCACAGCAGAATGCCAAAGGCCAACAACTCGAGCAGCTACAGGCGCTGCTGCCGACCGTCACTGGCGACGCATCGATCGAGGTTGAGCAGGTCAACCTCGCGGCATTCGGCCTCAAATTTCCCGGCCTCAAGCCCATCGTCGGCCCTTTCCAGGTTGTCGACTTCCGTGCATACCTGACGCAAAGCCTGATCAACGTCCCCGCGCTTGAGAATTACATTGCCTCGAAACACAGCTTTAATGCCGCGAAGCTGACGGCCGCGGATGCGCGCGACATGGTGGTTCTCACGGTGGGCAATGCATACCTCTTGTGTATCGCCGACGCTGCGCGCATCAGTGCGGTCAACGCATCCCTCGCCACATCCAAGGCTTCCCTCGACCAAGCCACCGCTTTACACGACGCTGGCATCAGTCCGCGGCTGGACGTACTCCGCGCGCAAGTCGATTTTCAGAACGAGCAGCAAAATCTTATCTCCACAATCAATCAACTTGCGAAGGACAAACTGGCGCTTGCTCGCACCATCGGACTTCCGCTGGATCAGGCCATTCGGCTAACTGACAGCGAGCCCTACGCCGCTCTCGACAATCTCGATCCCGCGGCGGCATTCGCACAGGCCCTTAAGAATCGCAAAGACCTTGCCGCCGCCAGCGAACAGGTGGCTGCCGCCCACGCACAAAAGACTGCTGCGTTCGCCGATCAGTTTCCTACTGCCAAGTTTTCAGTCGACTTCGGCGACATCGGCGAGACCGCCGGCCATTCCCATAGCACATACTCGGCGACAGGCAAGATCGAAGCGCCTATCCTGCAAATTGCGAAGACTCGCGGTGAGGAAGGCGTCGCCGACTCGCAGTATCAGCAGGCGCGCGACCGGCTTAGCGATCAAATTCAGCAGGTCAACGCAGACATCCGTAATTCCATTCTCGACATTCAGTCGGCCGCCAAACTGGTCGACGCTGCTAAGTCGAACCTTGATTTGGCCAATGAAGAGTTGAGCGAAGCGCAGCAGCGCTATCACGCGGGCGTGGCAGACAATCTGCCGGTCTCCCAGGCCCAGTCTTCCGTCGAGCAAGCCAACGACCAGTACATCAGCGCTCTCTATCAGCACAACGCCGCCAAGCTCTCCTTGGCCCGCGCTCTCGGCGTCGCTGAGACCAACTTGAAAGATTATCTTGGAGGAAAGTAACCGTGGCAGAAGATCAAGAGAAAGATAAGGGCCAGCAGGAGTCGAAGATTGTCACGCCATCTGGTGAGCCCGCGCCCCAAGCGCCGCCGCCTGCTGCGAACTCCAACCGAAAGTCCATCGTCATTGGCGTAGTTGTGCTTTTAATCGTGGTTGCGGTGTTCTTCTACTGGCGCTCGACTTTCACGGAGGATACCGACGACGCGCAAGTCGATGGCAATCTCTACCAGGTCAGCTCTCGCATTACCGGGCATGTCATCAAGGTTTATGTGGACGACAACCAGACTGTGCAGGTTGGGCAACTGCTTGCCGAGATCGACCCTGCCGACTATCAGGTTGCGCTGGAGCAGGCCCAGGCTGACCTTGCAAGCGTGCAGGCCCAGTATGTTCAGGCGACGGTAAACGTTCCAATTACGCAAACGAACGTCGGCACTAGCGTCAGCACGGCGGGTTCGGATGTGAAAGGTTCGAGCGACATGGTCGCTCAGTCCGAAAAGCAGGTCGAAGCGGCCAACGCACGCGTCGATCAGGCCAAAGCTAGTGCGGTCAAAGCTCAGCTTGATGTGGACCGCTACACCCCTCTCGTCCAGAAGGATGTCATTTCCAAGCAGCAATACGACGCGGCAGTTGCCCAGGCCGCTGCGTCGAAAGCGGCCGTTCTTGAAGCTGAATCTAACGTGCTTGCAGCGCAGAACGCGGTTGGATCTTCCCGCCAGAAGCTTGTCCAGGCGCAGGCCCAGTCGCAGCAATCGGTCAAGAACGGACCTCAACAGGTCAAGGTTGAACAGTCTCGCGCCACCGCTGCCGCCGCCGCAGTCAAGCAGGTGCAAGCCCGCGTTGAACAGGCTCGCCTGAACCTTACATATACGCACATCACTGCGCCCAGCGCCGGGATTGTCAACAAGAAGAACGTCGCAGTCGGCGCCAACTTAGCTGCTGGACAGGATCTGATGACGATTATTCCGCTGACCGATTTGTGGGTCACTGCGAACTTCAAGGAGACGCAGCTCGCGCGCATGCATCCGTGCCAAGCGGTTACGCTTAAGGTAGATGCCTACGGAGGTCGGAAATTCTCCGGTTACGTGCGGCAGGTTGGCGGAGCGACCGGCTCCATGCTCTCGCTGTTCCCGCCTGAGAATGCGACCGGTAACTACGTGAAGGTTGTGCAGCGGATTCCAGTTCGCATCGACTTCACCAACCTCGCGCAGGAAGATGGCGACTACGTTCTCCGGCCCGGTCTCTCCGTGACCCCGAATGTGGATGTCAAGGCAGAGGATGTGCACAACGTTCCCGGTTGTAAGTAACTGGGATGTCGCGGAAAAGTGAAAGTTGAGTGTGTTAGTTCTGACGCGCCGGTTCTTCTGCCACTCGGAAAAAATGGATGTTGCGCGTTTGATTTAATTTGCAGGTTGAATTGCGTAGCCTATCAGCAGCAGTACCGGCGCTGGTCCCACGGAGTCGTCTGCGAGTAGCGCTAACGTTGTGCGATGAACTTGCTCCGAAGGCGTGCTCGCTTTGGAGACCGCCACGCACGGGGTCTGCGCATCGACGCCGGACGCGACCAATTCGTCCGCGAGAAGCCGGAAATTGCGGCCCGGCATGTAGACCACTAGCGTTGCGTCGTGAGGGAACGCGCCTTGCCACTTGGGCGTCAGCTCCAACTTGGCGAGCGCGTCCGTAGTTGGTGCCGCGTGATGCGCCGTTGCGAAGATCAACTTCGAGGCAGCGCCCCGGTCGGTCAGTGGCGTTTTCAATGCGGCTGCTACAGCAAACGCGGCCGTGATGCCAGGCACGATCTCGAAGAAAATTCCCGCCTCAGTGAGCGCGGCAATCTCTTCGCTTGCGCGCCCGAAGACCAGCGGGTCACCCGACTTTAGCCGGACGACTGAGCGACCTGCACCTGCGTGTTCTAGCATCAGCGCATGGATACCTGCCTGGGTGATTCGTGGCTGGCCACAGCGTTTGCCCACCGGAACCACGAGTGCCGAGGGGCTAGCAAGCGTGAGGACCTCGTCAGAGACGAGATCATCGGGGAGGATGACGTCGCAGGTTTGCAGAAGCCGGACTGCGCGAACGGTTAGAAGCTCGGGGTCGCCGGGGCCGGCTCCGACGAGATATACGACGCCTGCATGCGCCGCGTTGGTCACGGCTTCAGCTCAGAGTCGGTTGCGGGAAGCGGGTTAATGCGGGCGTGCTCGCGTGCCAAGGTGCGCGAGGGGCAACCGTCGTAGCCGCAGACCTCGCGGCTGGCTAGCCGGTGAAGCAGCTCCTTACGCGCTTCGTTCAAAGGCTCCATCTGCAATACTTCGCGGCGCAAATTACCTAGTTCGGTAAGCCAGTCGCCGGTGTCGAGCGGCAACAGCGCATTGATCTCCTTGCGCAGACGCTGCGCGAGTGCCGGACTCGCACCGGCGGTCGAGATGGCGATCTGCAGATCACCGCGTCGCACTACGGAAGGGAAGTAGAAGCCGCAAAAAGGAGGGTCATCGACCGCATTTATAAGAATGTCTGCTGCCTCAGCCTCTGCGAACACGGCGCGATTGACTCCGGGATTATCTGTCGCAGCTATGACAAGAAACTGGCCTGCTAGATCGCCGGTTACGTACTCACGTTGATGCCATGTTATCTCGCCGGACTCGGCCATAGCTACAATACGGCCGCTCGCCGCGGGCGCAATTACAGTCACGCGCGCGTTCGCCGCCTGCATGGACTCAATCTTCGACTCGGCAAGATTGCCCGCGCCGATCACGATACATGGCCGGCCGGTCAGCTTCAGGAAGATGGGGAATAGCGGCATTGCTCTCTACTCTCCTGGCGCGTGGCGGCCGGCGCCGACTGGCGGAGCATCGCGCTCGACCGGCGGTAGTGCGTTTCCCGCAAGTTGGGCGCGTAAGCTATCGTCGTCGGTGCGGGCGAAATAGGCGCGGAGATCTTCGTCCGGCTCGCGTGCCAGCAGGTAGGCGCGCAGAAGGCGCTCGATCGCCGCGGGACAATCGTCTGCCGCTGCTCGAAATCCGATCTGGCGGGCGATGGCCGCATATTTGCCCACCGCGCCACCTACGCAGAAGTAGAATGCGTCAACCATCACGCCATCCTTTTTAATCTTCTTGCCTTCGAGACCGATGTCTGCGATCCAGCTTTGCCCGCAGGAGTTGGTGCAGCCGGTCACGTGCAACTTAATTTGTTGGTCGAAGCCGGGGAGGCGATCTTCCATCTCGGTGGTCAGCCACTTCGAGAACGCTTTTGTCTCGGAGATTGCGAGCTTGCAGAATTCGGTTCCGGTGCAGGCGACGGCGCCACGCCAGAAAGGGGTCACCTCGACCTGCAAGTCCATCTCTCCGAGGGCATGCACCAGGTCGCGTGTGCGGGTGTTGGGCACGTTGACGAGGATGATGTTCTGCATGATGGTCGCGCGCAATTGGCCGTCGCCATATTGCTCGGCGAGGTCCGCAAGCTGGATGAGTTGATCGCCGGAGAGGCGTCCGCCCATCACGCTTGCGCCGACAGCCGACAGACCCTGCTGCAGCTGCGGAGTTACGCCTACATGGTCGCGGTAGACGTCGGCGGGAACTGGATCCTCGGAGACGGGCGAAGGATCGAGTTTGTAACCTAATTTGGATTCGATGGCTTCGAGCATAGTTTCCGCCGTCCAGCCATGGCGCATGAAGAGGTACTTGATGCGCGCGCGGGTGCGGTTCTCGCGGAGTTCCTGCTGCTCCTTGAAGATGCGCAGTACAGCTTCAACCACTGCATACGCTTTGCCCTGAGGGACGAATGCGGGAATTCGGACTGCGATGTGCGGCTCAGTGGAAAGGCCGCCACCGACGCGGAGCGAATAGCCGATCTCTTCGAGGCCATCGACTTCGCGGCGAATCGCGGTGAGCGCAACATCGTTGATCTCGGGATACGAGCACCAAAGCGGGCAACCCGAAACGGTGACCTTAAACTTTCGTGGAAGATTGTAAAATTCCGGGTTCGCCGTGAGTTTGTGCGCGATTTCGACGGCTAGCGGGCTGGCGTCGAGCAACTCGTGTGCGTCAAGCCCGGCGATCGGACAGCCAGTAACATTACGCAGAACATCTCCGCAGGCACCTTTGGGGCTGAGGCCAATAGCCGTCAGCGCATCGACGATCTCAGGAAGCGATTCGATGGTGAGCCAGTGAAGTTGGATATTCTGCCGCGTGGTGATGTCGGCCAGGTTGCGCGCGTACTTCTTGGTTAGGTCGCCGATGACGCGAAGCTGATGCGATGAGAGTATGCCATTGGGCAGGCCGATGCGCATCATGAAAAATTCGGTTGCCTTGCCGACACCGTCCTTACCACCGGTGACTCCCAACCCATCGCCCTGCGAGTAAACGCCCCACCATTTAAAATAAAACTCGGCCCATTCCGGTACGACCGACGCGCGGCCTTCGCGGGCGAATTGCCGCACCTCATCCCACGCGTCCCACGGATTTTTAGCGAGCTTGAGCCGTTCGGACTTCTGGGCCTTGGTTTCTTTAGCGGCTGGTTTCGGGAGCGGTGTTGTGGCGAGATCGGTCATATATTCCTGCGGGTTCTTTCTTGCGTGCGGCTAACGGGGCTTTAGAAAGGTGGCCAAATGAAAAACCGCCCACTGGATTCGTGGGCGCTTGGGCTTGTCGGCTAGCTTCGTATAGGCAAACTTTACGAGACTCGACAGGCGCTGCGGCGCGCTGCATCGCAACAACAGGTCGAGTAGCTTGCGTGCGAATTCAAGCCAGGCTTAGTCACTGCTTTGAGCTTAATTGCGGGGATGCCCACGAGTCAACACGCATACCCTGTAATACACGCCGCGGAGCGGATCAATCGGCTTCGGCGAGCGACATCTTATGCCGCACGTCAGAACCGCGCAGCCAGAAAACTACATCCTCGGCTATGTTCGTTGCATGATCTGCCGCGCGCTCAAGGTTACGCGAGATCAGGATGGCGCTGAGGGCCTGAACGCTGAATTGGGGGTGCTGCTGCATGGTATCCACAAGCTCCGACTGCACCACCCTGTTCATGTCGTCGACTTCGTCATCCATGGACAAAACGCTCTCAGCCATCTTCGGATTGGCCTCGAGCAGGCCTTGAATTGCCGTGCGGATCATCACCCCAGCCTTCTCCCCCATGGTCTGGATATCGACTGGGAGGGAGAGTTCTGGCGCGTTTTTGAGCAATTGCGCACGCTCCGCGATGTTGGCGGCCTGATCGCCAATGCGCTCCAGGTCACCATTGATTTTGATTACTGAGAGGATGAATCGGAGGTCGATTGCCATGGGCTGCTCCTTAGCCAGAAGCTCGTACGCCATCTCATCCACCGTCGTCTCGGCGGCGTTGATTGCTTCCTCGATCTCGAGCACGTGGTTGCACAGCGCCATGTCGCGCGCGAGGTACGCCTCCACCGAGAACTCGAGCGCCTGCTGCGATAAAGCTGCCATCGCGAGTAACTTATCTTTCAGTGCGGCCAGTTGTTGATGAAAATTAATCCGCGGCATGGAGAGGCTCCTGTGCGAAAGACCCTTAGTCCTCTATTGTGACTCAGATGGGAAACATGCGTGTGAATATGCCGCTGCTGAGTAGCCGCGAAGATACTCTCCGGCTCGAGCAATATCGAGCTTACGGCGAAATCAATTTCCAAAGACCGCGTGGACGTAGTTGCCATAACCGACGATGATGGTCGATCCGACCAGCAGCAGCAGTCCGCAGGTGACCAGCAACTTAGTGCGCATACTGGTGCCGTGCCACTCCTTTAGCACCAAGCCCCAAAGCGTCGCGAAGATGATGATCGACGCCATGTGCAGGGTCCAGGAGGAGAAGTCGTACTTGCCCATCTTGGTCTGGCCCATAGAGTAAAAGAAAAATTGGAAGTACCAGATGACCCCGGCCATGGCGGCAAGGACGTAGTTCGATATCAGGGTGCGCGGGGCCAGTCGGTCATAGGTGGAGGCGTCGAGCGGGTCGAAATCGACCAATGTATCGCCTGAAGTTGCGGCGGCGCGCATGGGATTGATTCCCGGCTCGCCCGCAAACTGTTTGATCGAACCGTTTTGGAAGATCAGGATGGCGGACCAGATGAAGTTGGTGATGAAGCCTCCCCACAAGACGACTATGAGTACAGGGAGGTTCTGCCAGAGATCGGATTTTCCTGACGCGATGAGTTGTGTTTTGGCGAGATCGCCGAGAGGCTTGCCGGCAGCAAGACCAAACGCGAAGAAGGAACTCATGAAGCCAGCCAGAATGGCGATGGCCACGCCCTTGCCGAAGTTGTAGTCGCGCTCGCCGGCTTCGGCCTTCTCTTCCGGAGTAATTTCGTTTTCTTTGGAGTAGCCTGCGGCTCCATTCACCGCGACACCGATGAGGCAGACGAAGACTCCCAGGAGGATAATTTTGCCCGAGGTCTGATGCAGGAGCGTGCCTATTTGACCGTGGTAGACGGGTGGAACGAGCGTTCCGAAGAAGGCGCAAAGTCCAAGCGCGATGGCATAGCCGAGGGCGATGCCAAGGTATCGGATGGCGAGGCCAAACGTGATGCCACCGACGCCCCAAAGGATCCCGAAGAGGAGCGCATAGCGCAGGTCATTGGGGTGTGTCGCATAGGCCTCGTGCATGACGCCGGAGAGGTGGGGAACGAGGAAGTATGCAAGAATCGGGGGTGCAATGATCCATGCGGCGAAACCCTGAATGATCCAGTAGACCTCCCACGACCAGCGCTTGATTCCGCGGAATGGAATGAAGTTAGTGGCGGAGCAGAAGCCGCCGATCCAGTGGAAGATGACGCCTAAAAACGGATTTGGACCCACGGTGCCTCGCTGCGATCAGAGATTCGGACTTAGACGGCTACCATCCTACCTGACCGGATTCTATTGTGGAAATAGGTTGTCTATTGGACTAAGGTGGAGAGCGAGGGCTACAGTTTGCGAGTTTCGCTGTTTATCACGTGTTATAACGACACGTTATTTCCGGATACAGGCAAAGCAGTGGTGCGGGTGCTGGAGCGACTGGGGCATACCGTCGACTTTCCCGCAGGCCAGACATGCTGTGGACAGATGCATTGGAATACGGGTTATCAGGAGGAAGCGATGCCGCTGCTGAGCCGCTTCGTCGAACAATTCAAGGGATCGGAGGCGGTGGTCAGCCCCTCGACGAGTTGCATAGCGATGATGCGCGACCACTATCCGATCATGGCCGAGCGCTCGAAGGATAAGAAGTTGCAATCCGATGTGGCGGAGTTGCTTCCGAAAGTGTGGGAGTTCTCGGAATTCCTAACGCAGAAGCTCGGGCTGGAGGATGTGGGCGCGTATTATCCCCACCGCGTTACGTTTCACGCGAGCTGCCATGGTTTGCGCAGTTTGCACCTTGGGGATGGGCCAATGCGACTGCTACGTGCGGTGCGCGGGATCGACCTGGTGGAGATTGAAAACCTGGAGCAGTGCTGCGGATTTGGCGGAACGTTTGCCATCAAAAATGCCGAGGTTTCGAGCGCAATGCTGTCAGAAAAGGTGCGCGGCGTTCTGAATACGCGGGCAGAGGCGGTGACCGGGTGCGATAACTCCTGCCTGATGCATATTGGTGGCGCGTTGCATCGGGAGAGGACCGGCGTACACCCTATCCACTTGGCGGAGATTCTGGCCAGCGAAGAAGGCGGCCAGCCATGAGCGGAGCCGCTTTGGATCCGACGACAGCCCCGAAGTTTCAGGTGGCAGCGAAGGCGCTGATGGGCGATTCGCAGTTGCGCAAAAACGTGCGCCATGCAACGAATGTGATCCAGAAGAAGCGTGCACGAGTAGTGGAAGAAATGCCTGATTGGCAGGAGTTGCGCGAGTCGGGCAAGGAAATCCGCCGGCATACCATGCGGCATCTGGATTTCTACCTCGAGCAGTTCGAGCGCAACTGCACTGCCGCGGGTGGCGTAGTCCATTGGGCGAAGGATGCAGAGGAGGCTCGGCAGATCGTCGTCGCGCTGGTGAAGGCAAGCGGCGGCGCGGGCGGAAGTCCTACGGAAGTCATCAAGATCAAGTCGATGACGACGGAGGAGATTCAACTCAACAAGGCGCTGGAGGCAGCGGGTATTCATGCCTATGAGACTGACCTTGCGGAGCTGATTATTCAGCTTGGCCACGACCAGCCGTCCCACATCGTCGTCCCTGCGTTGCATAAAAATAGAGCGCAGATTCGCGAGATATTTCAGCGCGAGATGAATCTGCCTGATCTCGGTGGAACTCCGCAAGACTTGGCTGATGCGGCGCGAAAGTTCTTGCGCGAAAAGTTTCTGCGAGTAAAGACCGCCGTGAGTGGGGCGAATTTCCTGATTGCCGAAACAGGCGGGGTTTGCATCGTCGAGAGCGAAGGCAATGGGCGGATGTGCCTGACCCTGCCTGACACGCTGATTTCTGTCGCGGGAATCGACAAGGTAATTCCGCGTTTCCAGGATCTCGAAGTGCTGCTGCAATTGCTCCCACGCAGTGCCACCGGCGAGCGGATGAATCCTTACAACTCGTTGTGGGCGGGCGTTGATAAAACGTCGCTGGGGGGCGATGGGCCGCGTACCTTCCACGTTGTACTGATGGACAATGCGCGGACCGAAATTCTGGCGGATGAGGAGTCGCGGCAGACATTACACTGCATCCGTTGCGGTGCTTGCCAGAACGCCTGCCCGGTGTATCAGCAGACTGGTGGACACGCGTATGGCAGCGTCTATGCCGGGCCAATCGGCGCGATTCTGACTCCGCAATTGATGGAAATGCATCACGCGCAAAGTCTGCCGTATGCATCGAGCCTGTGCGGCGCATGCTACGAAGTTTGCCCAGTGAAAATCAATATTCCCGAAGTGTTGATCCATCTGCGCAACAAGGTTGTGAAGCAGCAGTCTTCGGGGCTGAATATCCTTGCCAATCCCGAGGTGATGGCGCTGAAGGCTGTCGCGATGGTCTTCCGCAATGAAACGGTATTCCACGCAGCGCAGAAGTTGGGTCGACTGGGTGAGTTGCCTCTTAGCCGCAAGGATGGGCAGGGCGACGCATGGATCGAATGGCTTCCCGGAATGCTTGGCGGATGGACGCAGGTGCGCGACCTCCACGTGATGCCAAAGCAGACGTTCCGGCAATGGTTTGAGGCGCGAGGGAAAGACGCAGCGGGCAGGAGAGCCGACGACCAAACTGGCAATGGCACCGCTGTGCGGGCGACAAGGCGGCCAGGCGACACGGTTGAAAAGGGGACTGGCAATGGGCGTTGACGCAACGGCCTCTTCGCGCGAGGAAGTGCTACGGCGGATTCGCTCGGCGATTCGGGATACTCCCGCGTCAGATGTAGTGGCGATTCATGCAGAGTGGGAAGCTTTACCTCGGATCTACAAGCAAAACGCGTCACTCGACCGCGAGGCGAAGTTGGCGATGTTAGAGGACCGTCTGCGTGACTATGACGCGAACGTCCAGAGGGCTAAGTTGTGCGAGATTGGCATGACGATTGGAAAGATTCTGGCCGACCGTGGCAAGCGGCGCATGGTAGTTCCGGCAGGACTCGTTGAAGCACTTGGCCAATCTCTGCCTGCGGGATTTGTATTCGCCGTCGACGAAGGAATGACGTCAGCGGAGTTGGACGGATTTGAAGGCGTACTGACCGCCTCGACTTTAGCAATCGCGGAGACAGGGACGATCGTGCTGCAAAATGTTCCTGGGCAAGGACGCCGAGCGCCTACGCTTATACCGGACTACCACCTGTGCATTGTGCGAGCGGCTGACGTGGTTGAAACTGTGCCGGAAGCGATGGTCCATCTGCAGGCGACTGCCTCGCTGGCGACGACATTCGTCTCTGGACCCTCGGCAACCGCGGACATTGAGATGACCCGGATTAAGGGAGTTCATGGGCCCCGATTCCTGGATGTCATCTTGGCGACATAGAGTGGCGCAGTAAGTAGGAATATTTTGAAAAGGGAACACATCCACTCCACAATTATTTCAATAGGGAGTATATTTCCATAAGCTAAGTATTGAGGGGTTTTGCGATGGGCATGAATGGGGCAGGCACCGGTGCGCGGGCGACGGACAAGATTTTTGCAGCGCTGGATGGGTTCCGAATCGAAGTTCCATCGTGGGGCTTTGCCAACACCGGAACGCGTTTTGGCAAGTTTTCCCAGGCGGGCGCTGCGACGACGATTGAGGAGAAGTTCGCCGACGCGTCGCAGGTCAACAAGCTGACCGGCGCAAGTCCGACGGTCGCGTTACATGTGCTGTGGGATCTTCCCAATGGCAAGGCTGATGTGCCCAAGATCAAACGGCTCGAGAGCCGTTTCGACGTCAAATCGGGGTCGATCAATCCGAATCTTTTCCAGGGCCAGGAGTACAAGTTCGGCTCCATTTGCAATCCGAGTGCCGAAATTCGCGGCAACGCCCTCGCCCACCTGCTGGATTCAGTTGAGATTGGTCGGGAACTCGGTTCGAAGGACGTTTCTCTGTGGATCGCCGATGGATCGAATTACCCCGGCACGCAGTCGATTCGCAAGCGCATCGAGTGGATGGAAGAGGTTTTGGCCGCGACTCATGCCGCTTTGGGCCCAGATCAGCGCATGCTGGTGGAGTATAAGCCGTTTGAGCCTGCCTTCTACCACACCGATATCGCCGACTGGGGCATGGCGCTGGAACTTGCTCGCCGTGCCGGTCCGAAAGCAAAGGTGCTGGTGGATACCGGCCATCACTTGCAAGGCACCAACATCGAGCAGATTGTTACCTGGCTGCTGCACTGCGATGCGCTGGGCGGCTTCCACTTCAACGATCGCAAGTATGCGGACGACGATTTGACACTGGGCTCGATCGATCCTTACCAGGTTTTCCGAATCTTCTGCGAGATTATGACTAGCAATTCGCCAGCAGTGCAGGGAATCGCCTACATGATCGACCAGAGTCACAACCTGAAGGGCAAGGTCGAGGCGATGGTGCAAACCGTGGTCACGGCGCAGGAATTGTTTGCCAAGGCCGCCCTGGTCGACCAACAAAAGCTGTCAGGCCTGCAGCAATCGTGCGACTTGGTGGCGGCGGAGGAAACTTTCCGATCCGCGTTCTGGACCGATGTGCGGCCCATGGTGAAGGAGTGGCGACAGGCGCGCAAGCTGCCGTCGGAGCCACTTGAATCGCTGAAGGAGAGCGGCTACGTTCAGACGATCAGCAGCGAACGCGGTGCGCGCAATGCGAACAGCGTGTCCAGTTACGCCTGAGTCGCAATTGCAAGGTTCCAGGTCCAACGTACAAGGTGCGGCCGGTCACAAGTGACCGGCCGCACATGCATGTACGCCGTCCCTTGTTATCCTTGAATTAGACATGGCAAAACCTATCGTTCTCACAATTCTTGACGGCTGGGGTTACCGGGCCGACACGCACGGCAATGCGATCGCTTTGGCGCGCAAGCCGGTATACGACTCGCTTCTGCGGGATTTCCCTAATACGCTTCTGCACGCGAGCGACCACTTTGTCGGACTCCCTGACGGTCAGATGGGCAACAGCGAAGTCGGCCACCTGAACCTTGGCGCTGGTCGAATCGTGCGCATGGACATGACGCGCATCGACGCAGCGATTGCGGATGGCAGCTTCTTCAATGACCCAACCTTGCTTGCTGCGGTTTCAGCTGCGCAGGAAAAAGGTAGCGCGCTCCATCTCATCGGCCTGTTGTCGGACGGCGGTGTGCACTCGCATGTGCGGCATCTTTACGCTCTGCTCCGGCTGGCAGCTCAAAACAAACTTCCGCGCGTCTTCGTACATGCCTTCATGGATGGGCGCGACACTTCGCCCACCGGAGGCCTTGGCTACCTGGAAGAATTGCAGCAGAAATTCCGCGAGATTGGCGTCGGGCAGCTGGCCAGCGTTAGCGGCCGCTACTACGCAATGGACCGCGACCTGCGCTGGGAGAAGGAGCATCAGGCCTTCGACGCGATGGTTACCGGGCATCCTGAGGGCGGGTTTTACACGGATGCCAGCGTCCGTTTGAAGGAGCTCTACAACAGCGACGTCACCGATGAATTTGTCCCCCCGTTTACTGTGGTCGACGCTGCCGGCCACGCTGTTGGACCAATTCGCGACAACGACGTAGTCATCAACTTCAACTATCGTGCGGATCGGGCGCGCCAGGTTACGCGATTGCTGGCACGCAACTCCGGCTTGACCGCGAATGGCGGAGCCGATCTACCGAAGGCGGCTGAACTTGATCTCGAGATCCCAAGAAGCCTCGTTCCTACTGGCTTGCATTACGTCTGCATGACGCAATACGACAAGAACTACAAGCTGCCCATCGTGATCCCTGCTGAGTCGATGGACAACCTGCTGGCGCACCTGATGGCGCAGGCAAATCTGCGTAACCTGCGCGTCGCCGAGACGGAAAAGTACGCGCACGTCACTTACTTCTTCAATGGCGGCATCGAGAAGCCGTTTGGCGGCGAAGATCGCGCGCTGGTGCCGTCGCAGAAGGTGGCGACGTACGACCTTGCGCCGGAGATGTCGGCTGCGGGAATTGCCGATGCCGTAATCAAGGCGGTCGCGGATACTGCATTCGACGTGATCATCGTGAACTTTGCGAATGCGGATATGGTGGGCCACTCAGGCAAACTCGAACCCACAATCCGCGCGGTTGAAACTGTGGACCGCGAACTTGGCCGCATCTATCAGGCGGTGAAGCAGCGCGGCGGTTCGCTGCTTGTAACGGCTGACCATGGCAACGCTGAGATGTTGATTGATCCGGTGACGGGCGGGCCGCACACAGCGCACACAACGAATCCGGTGCCGTTCATCCTGATAACGGATGCGAAGACAGGGACGGTGAGTCTGCGCCCCGATGGAAGTCTGCGAGATATTTCGCCGACGATCCTCTCGCTGCTGAAGATAGGCAGGCCAACGCAGATGACAGGCGGCGATTTGGCAGTTCCCCTGACAATTGATTAGGCAGCGCTTGCGTTAGATATCGAAGGAGCATGTGACGAAACTCACGCGTTATCTCCATAACGCCTATTCAAAGCCTTTATATCACCGGCCATTTGTTTGCGATGGCCGCCCGGAAACCTGCAACGTGATTGTCATTGGCGAAAACCCTGCCACGAAAATGGAGGACACCGACTGGTGGTCATTTTGGGACGACGACACCGGGTTCGATTTTAAGAAGTTCGAGGCAGAGTATAAGCAGTCGCGCTTGCAGAGGGGGAAAAAGTCAGATTTTTCGCCTACTCGCAAACGGCTGAATATTCTCCGAGAAAGTGGTCTGCGCCCGCTGGAAACTAATGCTTTCTTGAACGAGCGCCCAAACGGCCATGGTCAGGGTGTATCGAGCAGGCAATTGTTGCCAACTTTAATTGCCAGTCTTCCTCAGCTTGTTGGAGTGATCGCGCATGGCGAACACGCCAAGAATTCTTTAGAAAGTCTTACTTTGCCCTCACATCTGCGGGTGTATCGAGGACGGCATTTTCGGCTAGAAACGTTTTCGAATGTCGAGGTGCTAGCTCAGGAATTCTTAGCCCTGACACTCTAATACTCGCGGCGGCCTTCCATGGCGCGGGTCATGGTGACTTCGTCGGCGTATTCGATGTCAGAGCCGGCCGGGACTCCAGTGGCGATGCGGGTGATGCGAAGAGTGGGTGCGATGCGGCGGATCTCGGCGGCAAGGTAGGCTGCGGTGGCTTCGCCTTCGGTGGTTGGCGAAGTCGCGAGGATGACTTCCCGGATGCCTGTAACGGGTTCCAGTATTTCGGTGTTCAAGGCGATAGGCTCTATGCCTGAGTCCAACTTCAATCCTGAAGCGGTCGACACTGGCGTGACAAGGCGGGTCAGCAGATTGGCGATGCGGAGCTGCTCTGGACCGACGCCGCCGATGGGTGAGAGCGTTCCGTGGAGGACGTGGTAGACGCCATTGTAGCTGCGCGTTTTTTCGATGGTGGCGATGTTGGTCGGCTCTTCGATGACACAGACGATGTGCTGGTCGCGAACGGCGCTGGTGCAGTAGCCGCAGGGATCGACGTCGGTGATGTTGTTGCAGATGGAGCAGAGGTGAAGTTTCTCACGGAGCCGCAGGATCGCTTCGGCGAGGGCGCGGGCATCGCTGTCCGAGGAACGCAGGACATGGAAGGCTAGGCGCTGAGCATTCTTGGTGCCGATGCCAGGCAGCTTGCGCAGCTCGTCGATGAGGCGGGTCATGGGCTCGGCAAATCGGGACATGCGGCAGGCTACTCCAGTCTTATTCGAGGCCGGGAAGGTTGAGTCCGCCCATCATGCCCGCGACGGAGGACTTCATGGCCTCGTCTGCGCGGCGGCCGGCCTCGTTGATGGCGGCGGCGATGAGGTCTTCGAGGAGTTCGATGTCTCCGGTGGTGGCGCCGAGCGCGGTTGGCTCGATCTTCAGGTGAAGGACTTCCTTCTTGCCATTCATGCGCACCTTGACCATGCCGCCGCCTGACTCGGCTTCGACGATAGTCGCGGCGAGTTTCTGCTCCATCTGCGTTTGCATCTCGCGCGCCTGCGTCATCATTTCTTTCATCTTGCCAAGGTCGGGAAAGTTCATTGGTGTTCCTCAGAAAAGTGCAAAATACGGGTAATCATCACTGTGTTCAGAATGACAATTTAAAAAGCTCTGCCTAGTCGTTCTCGCGGAGGTCGATTACTGTTTGGATCTCGGCGCCAAAGAGTTTCTGGGCCTGCTTCACCATTGGATGCTCGAGCGCCTTGGCCTGAGCTGAACCGGAGCGGGCGGGACGTGCTTTTTTTACGGCTGCGGGAGCGGCGGCTCCGGGCAGCAGGGTGAGTTTAACGATGCCCGCACCACGGAGTGCCGCGCGTGTAATCTTTTCGGCCTCAGCGTTCATTACGACGCCAAGCATTGTCTTCGATAGTTCGGTTTGGACGTGAGCTTCGGAGTCTGAGACCGTCCAGACGGCGTCGGACATCGCGTCGGCGGCCGACGCAAGCTTGGCGCTTGAGAGGGCTTCGATCACTAGTCGCTGCGGGTCTGAGGCTGACGTCTGGATTGCGAAGGGCGTTGGGGTTGACAGCGGAGAGGTGGTCTCAAAGACTGCGGGAGGAAGCGCGATGTCGGATTGATGCTCGATGCGCTCTTCCAGATGTGAAGGCACGGCGAGCGGCATTGAGTCGGGCAGCTTTACCGGGTTGGGCATCGGCACGGGGATGGTTTCGAGCGCTGGTCGGGGTGCCGGAATTTTTGCGACTGAAATCGCAGTGGCACCTCGGGTCTCGGTGAAGGCGTGCGTGGCGACAGCGGATACGGTTATCGGCGAGCTAGCGGTTGCTTCGGGACGGCGCCTCTTGTCCTGCTCGAATGGGGAAAACGCGGGCTTGCTTGGTACTGCCGGGGCGGCCCGTTGAGAAGGCACACCCTGCCCGGCGATCGGACCGCCGGCCGAGGATGGCGCACCCACTCTGGATAATGATGGGGTCCCTGGTTTGGGCGGCTGTGCAGTGACGCGAGTGCTGCCGCCTATCTGACTGAGCGCATCTTCGATGGGAAGCAGGCGGCGCAGGTGGACGAGTTTTAGCAGGCCAAGTTCGAAGTGAAAGCGCTGCTCCTGGCGGTAGCCGAGCTCATCGAAGGTGCGCAGCATCATCTGCAGGAAGCGCGTCAGCTCTTCTTCACTGAAGAGGGCGGCCGTGCGGGCGGCGCGGCGCTGTTCGTCTGGTGAGATCTGGAGCAGCTCGTTGCCAATACCGTCAGCGGACTCTCCTTCGGAGGAGAGGCCTGCGATCTTCGCGATGAGGGAGTTACGCAGATAGCGCACGCATTGGCGGGCAAGCTGCGCGGGTGAGTTGCCGGCGTCGAGAAGCTGGTTCGCGACGGTCATCACTTCAGCGGAACGATTGCCGTTGACTGCCTCCATCATCCGCTCGAAGACGGCGTTGGGAACCGTGCCCATAAGCTCCCGAATCTGGGCGATGTCCAATCGCGCATGACCATCTTCCGTGGGTGCCGAAGCGATCGCCTGGTCCATGATGGACAGCGCATCGCGCATGGAACCGTCGCCTGCCTCGGCCAGGAGGGAGAGCGTGCCTTCATCTGCGGAAACTCCCTCTTCAGCGGCGATCGTACGAAGCTGCCCGAGAATGTCCACGAGTCTGACCGCGTGAAAGCTGAAGTGCTGGCAGCGCGAGCGGACGGTTTGGGGTATGTCCTCAGGCTGCGTGGTAGCCATCATGAAGACGATATGGTCGGGCGGCTCCTCCAGCGTTTTCAGCAGCGCGTTGAACGCCGCGTCGGTGATCTGGTGCGCCTCGTCGAGAATATAAATCTTGTATTTATCGCGTGCGGGGCGGTAGCGGGCTGCGTCGCGCAACTCGCGAATGTCATCGATACCGCGGTTAGTCGCAGCGTCGATTTCGACCACGTCGACGGCGTTCCCCGCCTTGATTTCGGTGCAGCTATCACAGACTTCGCAGGGCTCTGCGGTTGGGCGGACTTCGCTACCAATCGTGTTACGGCAGTTCAGCGCCATTGCCAGGATGCGCGCAATGGTGGTCTTGCCGATGCCGCGATGGCCGCTGAAGATGTAACCGTGCGCGATGCGGTTCTGGGTGAGCGCGTTCATCAGGGTCACGGTGACGTGGTCCTGTCCAACGACGTCGGCGAAGCGCTGGGGACGGTATTTGCGGGCTAGTACCTGGTAGGCCATCTGCAAGGTTGATTGTATCGCCAACAGAGTAGTGTGCTGGTATCCGCAATTGCAGGACGGGCACACGACGCGAATTTTCCATGCCGTAATGCGCGGCAATGCCACGAATCGAGCCGACGGTCTTGCAGGTAAACTTTCGTCGGCGGCGAAGGCGATCCTGGCGAACCAAAAACAGGTACATGCTGAGCAACGACTAACGAGTTTTTGCGGCGACGTTTGCCGCGGCTTTGCGTCTCGCGATTCTGGCGCGGCGCTTGAGTTCGAGGTCGCTGAACATCGTCGTGCGGCAGATTGCAGCACCGCAGTAACAATCCTGACTATCCTCGTCGGAGTCGTGGAGGTTGTATTCGTAGGTCAGCTCTTCTCCTGCCGCGATGTCGCGCATGCTGGAGATGAAGACGCGACCCTTTTCGTCCTGCTCAGTCTCGCAATTCGGGTCGCAGCAGTGGTTGAAGAACATTGCGGTGCCGAATCCGTCGATGACTAAGTCGTTGCCGCAGGCGAATAGGTAGGTGACGAGGCGATCTTCGTAGCGTGCGTCGGCTTCGGCTTTGGACATGCGCGGGCCGTCATACTCGCAGACGCGCACGCCCTTTTTGATGGGCCGCGAAGTGTAGCAGCCAGCCGCGTGGATGGAGGAAGAACGAATGATCAGACCTGGAAGCATAATGCGCTGACTATAACAAACGTCCCATGTTGTCTCCTGTGGAGAAGGATGCAAGTGGACCCAAACGGGGGCCAAAGCGTCTAAACTAGAGTGGACGAAATGCGACTGCTGAGACACTTCGGATTGATGCTGGTTGTGATGGCGTGGACCGCGTCGTGGAGCGGAGCGCAGACTTCGCCTCCATCCGACCCGGCACCCTGCTCGGTAGCTCCGCAGCCTGAGCCCTGCGGTACCACGCCGACGCCTGCAAACAAGCCGGCCGCGTCGAAGAGGTTTCCGTTCCCCGGCGAGGCGGGTAGTGTTGGCACGTCGCCGACACCAGCCACCGCTGCACCCAGTTTGAGTGGCGTTCCGCGAGCTCCTGATTCTTCCGACGCGACGGCAACACCGGCAGCGAAGAAGGATTTCCCATTTCCCGGCGAAGTAAAGCCCGGGGCGGGCTTGGGTCCGGATGCGAGCAGTTCAAGCTCAAGCGGCGATGCGCCTGGGTTCGATCCTGATGCGAATTCTGCTTCTCCAGCGCTGACGGACAAAGGCAGCCAAGGCAGTCCGGCAACACCCGGACGACACATCCTACATCGTGTAAATCCTGTAGGCACGAAGTTGCAGACAATGGACCAGCGCGAGATGGAAGACTTGGATGTAGCTCACTTCTACGTTCAGTCGGGCGATCTGCAGGGCGCGTACCTGCGTAGCCAGGACGCGGTAAAAATTGCACCGGACGATCCCGACGCTCACTTTGCGCTGGCCGGAGTCGCGCTGAAGTTGAATAAGCGGGACGAAGCGATTGCCGAATATAACGCGTGTCTGAAGCTCGACCCACCGGACAAACAGGCCCGAGACGCACGCAAGGCACTCGCGCGCCTGAAGCCCTGAGTCATTCAAGGTTAGGGGACGGATCTGCATCGCTGAATTCAAGTCAAACGATTCTGAACGATGGCAATCCCCCCGGCTGCTCGCTTGTCCCCGGGATTCACTGGCGGCGTCTCGTCGAAGGCCGGCTCCAGTTCGTCGTCGTCCATGTCGAGTTCTTCGTCCACGCGCAGGTATTTACGCATGTAGCGTAGCGGCTCTTCCGCGACCGCGAGTTCGCGCAGGTGGTATCTCCAGGCATCATCGCGGGTACTGCGTCGAGTGTAGGCTTTGCGGTTTACCGTACCGATGGTTCCATCCGCTTTGCGCCGGAGGAATGTTTGCGTGGGTACCTGGAAGGTGATGCGTTCGCCCGCTTTCCAGAAGCTGGACGCGAACTCGTGCGAGAACAGGAGAGCGTAGTAGCGCCGTTCGGCACACATCATTTCCACGGCCCGACGGGTCGTCTCCCATGGCAGGCCCATCTTGCCGATGTACCATTTTCGAAACTCGAAGCCGTTGGCCCGGGCCTGCGCCACCAGCAGATGAAGCAGTTCAAATCGTGTCATGAACGACTGGTTTCTGTGCCCCAGACAAAGTTCCCAAAGTGGGAATTGGCGTCAGAGGCTACGTTTGCAATCTATATGTAATTATCGTGCCAGATTGCGAATTCATAGCGGCAGGAGCATCATACTGGTATCCCCCCCGACCCGAGCTGAGGATTTGGGACCGAAATTATTTGTTATTCTGGGCGGCGCGACCGCCATTGAAAGTTTACTTCGAAAAGCCGTTGCGGCTTAAGGTTTCTAGCCATGGCTATGACAACATGTCCAAAATGCCGTCAATCCAATATCCGAAGGTCACATCGTCAGTTTCTCGACTTTGTTTTTCGAACGATTGGCATGGTGCCTTTACGCTGCAACGTCTGCGAGCACAGGTTCTTCCGGTTCCGTAGAAGCCTTGGTCTAATTACCAACTCCCATTGAACATTAGCCTGAAATGACGGTTGCGTAACATTGTTCCCGCGCCTGACGGAGTCGCCCGCGCGTCGAGGCTTTCCGGTCATCGGAGTCGTTTAAATACACAAGGTGAAGCTTATTCGTTGGATTGGCGAAGTGTGCAGAAGGAACGAACGACAGTCTAGGCGGCTGCGCTCAATTATTCCTCCGACCGTGGGACGATTTTGCGCGCGTGACGCTCTAGCCCTGTCGAAATTGTGCATCATCTGCCTTATCGGGTTGTGGTCGATGGTACCGGCCAGGGCAGCCTCTGCTACCGCTAAGCCACAGAAGCTCTCGTCTGCCGAGCATACCGACCCGCTGAACCTTGACCCCGTGGTTCGGGATGGGTACGAGCATTTTTATATCCTCGACTTTGATGGAGCGTTGAGTCGTTTCGAATCGGTGCTGAAGGCGCATCCCCAGGATCCAATGGCCTACGCCTATCTGCAGATGGCCACTGTCTTCCGCGAGCTATACCATCAGGATTTGCTGGATACCACGTACTACGCCCACGACTCCTTCCTGACATCAAAGAGGACTGTGCCGGTGACTGCAGCTACGCGGCAGAGGGTCGAGTTCCTGACCGATACGGGGGCGAAGCTGTGCGACGACCGCATCAAGGCGAACTCGAACGACAAGAATGCCTACTTCGCTCGCGGCTACCTTCGCGGAATTCATGCGGCGTTCATCACGCTGGTGGACCACAGTTATGTCGTCGCGGCGCGCCAGGGTTACGCGGCGCGCGGGGACTCTGAGCAGGTATTGAAGATCGATCCTGAATATGTGGATGCGAAGATGGCGATCGGCATTCAGCAGTTCGCGGTGGCGAGTCTGCCGCGATGGGTACGCCTGATTGTGGGCATTGTTGGCGTTGGAGGGAATAAGGAAAGAGGGTTGGAGATGCTTCGCGAGTCCGCCGCGCATGGCGTAGTGACTGCGGTTGAATCTCGCACGGTTCTGTCGCTCTTTCTACGCCACGATGCGCGTTACCAAGAGGCGCTTGTGGTGCAGCATGGACTGGCGATGCAATATCCACACGACTATCTGTTTCGCCTGGAAGAGGCCAACCTGACCAAGGATGCGGGTACTGGTCCGGCGGCCATTGAGCTGTACAAGGCCGTGCTGGCGGATTCGGCCAAACCAGGTTACTTTGCCGACCCTCGCGTTCAAATGGCGTGGTTTGGGCTGGCCGATACGCAGCGCGGCCAGAACGATATCGCCGACGCAGCTCAGAACTACATGAAGGCCGCTGAGCAGCCCGAGTGCAGTGACTGGCTGCGCAAACGCGCGCAATTGAACGCGGGAGAGATGTTCGACCTGCTGCACCAGCGCGACAAGGCCGAGCAACTCTATCGACTGGCATCTTCGGGTGGTGGGGATCAATCGCAGGCTGAGGTGGCACGCCGTCTGCTACGGACGCCATACGAAGGGAAATAACGAGGCGGCCCTTGGGAACCTCGGATAGTACTTCTGCGTACTGAAGTCTGGGAATGTGGCAAAATAAAAGCTTCCCGGAGGCGTTCTATGTTTTGTACTCATTGCGGAAAACAAATGGAACCGACAGCCCGCTTCTGCCCCACGTGCGGTGCGGTATCGCAGCCGGTCATCGTTGGCCGCGCGCCGCTCCCCGGTCAGCTTACTCGGCCACGCTATCCGCGGCTGATTGCCGGCGTGTGCTCCGGCCTGGCCGTGCATTACGGATGGGACTTGTCGCTAGTTCGCGTAATCTGCGCCCTGATGATCGTGCTCACCGGCGTTGGTTTGTTTGCTTACCTTGCGGCGTGGATCATTATTCCTGAGGCTCCCTACACTCTGCCTGAACGTAGCAGCGCAGGGAGCCCTGGCGCCATCGTTTGAGCGCTCGGACAGGTACGACCAATGGCTTGGGGGCCGCGGTAGTAGAGGTAGCTTCACGGCCTTTTCACTATCGCAGTCGAATGCTGCTTTGCGATGGAGTCTCGCTGGATGGGCTTGGGCAGACCCATGGAACGCCACTGTACGTGTATTCAGCGAAACAGATTCGGCATCGATTCTCCCTGTTTCAGGATGCGTTTGCGGGATGGCCGTTCACGATCTGCTATGCGGTCAAGGCGAACTCGGCATTGGCTATTCTTCGCATGCTCGCGAAGCTTGGCGCCGGGTTTGATATTGTGTCCGGTGGCGAATTAGAGCGCGTCCGGCGGGCCAACAAAACAGCGCTTAAGCGTGTTGTCTTCTCCGGAGTCGGCAAACAGGTGTGGGAGATCGACGCCGCCCTGAAGGCGCAAATCCTGATGTTCAACGTCGAGTCTGAGGCCGAACTGGCGCTGTTGGCAGAACGCGCCGAGGTAATGGGGGTACGCGCCCGGTTTGCGCTGCGTGTGAATCCGGACGTGTTCGCGGATACGCATCCCTACATTTCCACTGGGCTGCGCGAGCATAAGTTCGGCATCGATATTGGACTTGCGCGTGGGATTTACCGCAAATCGAAGAAGTCGAAGTGGCTGGATGCGGCGGGCGTGAGCGTGCACATCGGTTCGCAGATTCGCGCAGTGGAGCCATTTGCGGCAGCGCTGGCGCGAGTCGCCGGTCTGGTTGGCGAGTTGCGAAGAGACGGGCACAATATTCGCTATGTCGACGCAGGCGGTGGGCTGGGCATCGACTATAGCGACTCGCCTGCGCATTCGACGTTCGATCCGGCCCGCAAAGTGAAAGATTACGCGGCAGCGCTGCGCAAGGTTTCGGCGTCGCTGGACGCTCATCTGCTGCTGGAGCCGGGACGATTTCTGGTTGCGCAGGCGGGTGCGCTGCTGATGCGCGTGCTGGTGGTGAAAAAGAACGGGACCAAAACATTCGTCATCACGGATGCGGCGATGAACGATCTGATTCGTCCCGCGCTGTACCAGGCACACCATGAGATCTTGCCGGTAGTGCAGCCACGCAGGCCGGGTGCGGCGGATACAGCGGTTGACGTGGTGGGCCCGGTGTGTGAGTCAGGCGACTTCTTTGCTCGCGACCGCGCCATGCCTAAGGTGAAGGCCGGCGACCTGGTGGTGCTGCTCGATGCGGGGGCTTACGGAATGAGTCAGGCCTCGAATTACAACACACGGCCACGCGCTGCGGAGGTGTTGGTAGACGGCACTGTGGCCAAATTGATTCGGCGGCGGGAGACACTCAAGGACCTGTTTGCGCCGGAGATTCCCTAGCGTCCCAGAGTCTGGACGCGCAGCGGGCTCATCCAATTTGTATGGCGATACCGAGTGGAACTCGAATTGGACACGTGCATTTGAAGGTGGCAACCATTGATCGCGCCCTGGCGTTCTATTGCGGCGCGCTGGGATTCGACCTTATCCAGCGGTTTGGGACGCAGGCCGCATTTATTTCAGCGGGAGGGTACCACCATCACATTGGCTTGAATACGTGGGAGAGCCAGGGGGGATTGCCACCACCGCCGAATACGACCGGGCTGTATCACTTGGCGATTCTGTATCCAACGCGGAGGGATTTGGGGACTGCGCTGAAGCAGTTGATCGCGCACGGAGTGCAGTTGGATGGCGCGGCGGACCATGGAGTCAGCGAGGCGCTGTATTTGCGCGATCCGGATCAAAATGGTGTGGAACTCTACCGGGATCGGCCGAAGGAGCAGTGGCCGCGCGATGCGTCGGATGCAATTGCGATGTATACGCGCGCGCTTGATCTTCAAACTTTGCTGGCAGCGGCCGACGACGTTGAGGATGTGGCTCCCGATGTGGGTGAAGGACCTCAGGATTTGGGATGAAGGCATGCGGCTGAGTCAAGGGCGGGGTGGGTCTATGTCCGTGCTAAAATCGAGCGTCGCGCGGAGCCTGCGGTTCGCTGCATCCTGCGCAAAATCGGCGGCTGGACCAGACGGCTTGCTGAATCAGACCTAGAGGGAATTCATGTCCGGGCATTCGAAATGGGCAACAATCAAGCACAAGAAGGGCGCGACCGACGCCAAGCGTGGAAAGATTTTCACGCGTCTCATCAAGGAAATTACCATTGCGGCAAAGGGTGGGGGCGGCGATCCTGACGGCAACCCACGGCTGCGCACGGCGATCCTGGCGGCCAAGTCGGAGAACATGCCGGCGGAGAATATCAAACGGGCGATCCAGCGCGGCACAGGCGAGCTCGAAGGCCTGTCGTATGAAGAGATTTTGTACGAAGGGTACGGCCCCGGCGGCGTTGCCATCATGGTGCAGGTTCTTACGGACAACAAGAACCGCGCAGTCAGCGAAATCCGGCATGCATTCATGAAAAACAATGGCAACCTGGGCGAGTCGGGTTCGGTGAGTTACCTGTTCTCGAAGAAGGGGCTGATTGTCGTCGACAAATCCAAGGTCAACGAAGACAAGCTGACGGAGATTGCGCTGGAGGCGGGCGCGGACGACCTTTCCGACGAAGGCGATACGTGGGAGGTCCTCACTGGACCGAAGGAATACGACGGTGTGCTGGAGGCTATCAAGACGGCCGGGATTGCGCCGGAGCACTCCGAAGTGACCATGGTTGCGTCGACGTACCAGAAGTTGGAAGGCAGCCAGGCGAATGCGATGGTGCGATTGCTGGAAGTGCTGGAAGACCTCGACGACACCCAGAACGTTTATACGAATTTCGACATGGACGAAGCGACGATGGCTGCGCAGGCCACTTAAGACTGGCCCAAAGCTTGAACGCGGATTCAGGCAGATGTCTGGTTGAATAGTAGGAGCCGCCGAGATTCCGGCGGCTTTCTTCTGTTCTGATTTCCAAATCGCATCACGAAACGGAGCTGCACTTTGCGCCTGAAGACCTTTGAGTTTGCCCTTTGGCTGGTAGTGCTGACGGGTGTCGCGAGCGCGCAGAGCAAGCCGGTGACTTTGGCCGGGCCGGCGCCCGCTCGCACCACTATGGCTAAGACCAATCCAGTGCGCGAAGATGTGAAGCCGTTTGAGTTTGGCGTGCTGGCACAGGGGGGTGTTGGCCTCACACAGAACCGTGGAAACTATAGATTTTTGCTGGCTGGCTTGCATGCGGGAAAGGTGCTGACACCCAATATAGGCAACAATATCTTGCGCGGCAACTTTGAATATGCGGTCGAAGTGTTTCCATTTTGGCAGTCGTATACGCCTACGTCGCTGCGACAGAACTGCGTGACCATCCCCGGTCCGTCCGGCGCGCAGGCTTCGTGCTCGGCGCCGTTCAAGATTGGCGGAACCTTCACCGGGGTTAGCGTTACGCCAATCATACTGCGCTGGAACTTTGCCGGGACGCGGCGTTGGGCGCCGTGGATGCAGGGCGCGGGTGGAGTGATTTGGACGAATCACAAATATCCGGCATTCGGCGGACCTCCCGCTACAACCGGCGGCGTCAGCAATACCACCTATGGCGACAACGGATTGAACGCCGACACCAGCGTGTGGAATTTCACGCCACAGTTCGGGGTTGGCACGCATTATTTTGTTCACGGAAATCGCTCGATTGATTTCGGAGCCAACGCGATCCATGTTTCAAGCGCTTCGCTCGGCGACAGGAATCCCGGGGTCAACGCCAGCGTGCAGTTTAGCCTTGGGTACAGTTGGTGGAAGTAAGTCTATGACCTCGTGCCTGAATCCGGATGCCGTGATCGAGTGCGTGCCCAACTTTTCCGAGGGCACGGACGCGGCCAAGGTCGCTCAAATTGTAGCGGCGATGCAAGTTGATTCGGTGCGTCTGCTCGACTGGTCTATGGACGCTGCGCACAATCGTTCGGTGGTAACGATTGCGGGTTCACCGGCGGCAGTACTTGAGTCGGTGGTGCGAGGGGTAGGGCGTGCAGCGCAATTGATTGATCTGACCCAACAGAATGGGGTTCATCCGCGCATTGGCGCGGCTGACGTGGTGCCGTTCGTCCCGGTGAGCGGCTTTTCGTTGGCGCAGTGCGCGATGCTGGCGCGTCAGGCTGGACTGGAGATTTGGCGACGATTTGGTGTGCCCGTCTACTTTTACGAAGCTGCTGCCGCGAGGCCGGACCGCATTAATCTGGAAGACGTCCGCCGCGGGCAGTTCGAAGGCTTGCGGGATTCTGCAGCGCGAGATGCGGCTCGGCGGCCAGATGTAGGCGGCCCGGAGATCCATCGTACTGCGGGGGCGACGGCGGTGGGTGCACGCAGCTTCCTGATTGCCTACAACGTCTACCTGGCCACGCCCAAAGCCGCAGTGCAATCGGAGGCGGTTCTGCCGGCGGCGGCCCAATCCGACATTGCGGTCGCGCGTGCGATTGCGCGTGCGATCCGGGCATCTGCTGGGGGGCTGCATGGGGTAAAGGCGATCGGTGTCAGCGTCAAGGGACGTGCCCAGGTGAGCATGAATATTACTGACTTCCGCGCCACGCCGATGCGCCAGATATACGCTGCAGTGAAGGAGCTTGCTCGCAATCACGGAGCCGCAGTGACCGAAGGAGAGATTATCGGCCTGATCCCGCAGGAAGCCTACGAGCCAGACGCGGAGTGGGTGCGTGAGATTCCCAACTTTGACCCCGAAACGAAGGTGTTGGAGCGAATGCTCGTTCATCCCATGCCGTGGCCAGCGATCTGACGTGTGGCGTGCAAGGCTGGATGCCCGGGAAAACAATGAAGTTCAAGCCAAACGTTCACGGTTTCGGTACGTCCAAATCATGGGATGTCACTTGCTTCCAGCGATATTTCGAGGAACAATAGGGTTGAGCGAAACGCTGCGACGATCGCAGCCGGCCGTTGCAAAATCACACCGATCCAAACGATGCACTGGAGTTCACTTGAGTATTTTCTTAACCGTTTCCGATTTTCGATCTAGATTTACCCGTCAGATCAAGCTTGGCTTGGCTTTGTCTGCAGTTTTGGCGGTATCGGCTCCATTCGCGAACGCCGCACAGCTTTCTACTGATGCCAAGTCGGCAATTCCGCATGACGTGCAGCAGATCATCGTGGTTGACTATCGCGCGATGCAGAATTCGTCCGCCGCGATGAGCCTGAAGGACCGGGTCATGCCACCTGAGCTCAAGCGTCTGGAGACGGCGTTGATCAGCTCAGGATTGAAGGTTGACAACGATGCCGATGCGCTAGCCTTCGCGGCGTTCCGCGCGCCAAATCCTGATGGCAAGGGTGCGCAAGTCGACCGGATTGTGGGTATTGCCCAAGGTCAGTTCCACACCCAGAGCATCATGTCCAGCTTTACCAAGTCCAAGACGAAGCCACGGATTCTGCGCAATAACAGCATCTATCCGATGGGATCGACGGGTTTGAGTGTAGTTTTTCTTAACCAGACAACGATGGTCTTCGGAGATAAGGACGCGGTCAACGCGGCGCTCGATTCGAGGGATGGCATATCCCCGAGCTTCCTCACAGACAGCGAACTGGTCAATGACATGAGTTCGGTCGACAGCCATGCGGTGTGGAGCCTGCTGGACGCCAAGGGCACTCAGACGATGATGAGGAGCGTGCTTGGCGTTGCTTCGCAGCTTGCGGACTATGACACCGTGAAAAATCGCATGAAGAGTTCGCGCTACACCATGGATTTCTCCAACGGAGTGCGTTTTGACATGGCTGTAAGCATGTCGGACACACTGACCGCAGCCACTTGCGCGACGCTTATGAAGGGTGTGCAGTTGCTGAGGAAGCAGCAGGGGACGACGCTGGAAAAGTCGGCGCTAGACAATACGACGATTGATTCCAGTTCGGGCTCGCTCACGGTGGATTATTCTTCCTCGGACAGCCAATTCGCCAGCTTGCTGACTTCGCCGCTGTTCCAGTCGGTAGTGAAGTAGGCCTCGTTGTACGAGGGTGACCTCACTAAAGTCGACTGGCCGCCTGGAGCAGTTTCAGTCTCATCACAAATGGAGAATCTCTGAACACGTAGGCTCGGCGTAGCCGGGTGATGCCGAAGTCGGGCTCGTCCAGTGACGACCCGCGCGAAGTGAAGGGAACCGAGAGGTCGGTCCCCCACGCCGACGGGCCAAGCCTCTTCTTCCAACCACCCGCGATCTTATTGCAGAGTTCGCCTACCGTGTCTGCGACCATAGAATCGTCCCAATCCACCTCGCTGGGTCCGAGGAAGGCGCACGTTAGTTTCTGAGCGGATGGCGATGGGAACTCCAGGATGCATTGAGCCTGAACAGCGCCTGAAAATTTGATCCTCGCTAGAATATCGATCTTGTCTGCGAGGAATTTCCGCGTGGACACACAACGTCCATTAAGCATCCGCTCAAAAACCTCTGCTATGGCATCGTCCATCTGTTGGATCAACGCTTCAGTCGAGTTTGACCTCTCCTTTATAGCTGGCCTCTGATTGTCTCCGTGCCGACAGATGTGTCCTGGAATTGCCTCAAACGCAAGCCTTCTCCTGCGCTCCCGACCACCGAGTAGAGGATTGAACGGACTTGCTGTACGGTGAAGGGTTTGGAGATGTAGCCCTGTGCTCCGGCGGCAATCGCGCGAAGCTGACGAGGGTCGGTGTCGTCTGCGGTGATCATCACCACGGGAACCCCAGGAGCGAGATCGCGCAGCGGCTTCTCGAGCAGGAAGCCCAGACCATCCATTCTCGGCATGTGAACATCGCATAGGATGAGGTGGAAGGGCTCATGGTGGGACGCGGCTTTCTCGATGGCAGCGAGGCCCTCAAGTCCATTTGCCGCCTGCAGAACCTCATCGAGTCCGAGGCCGGAGTGTCGAAGCGCACTCTCGACGATCTTCCTCATCACTGCGGAATCATCGATGATCAGCACCTTCATGCGCCACGCTCCTTTAAACCCGATTACAGAGGATGGATCGGCATGGGGAATGGCAGGCATGAGACAGTGAAAGAGAGTACGGACCAGCCGAAACCAGAACCATATCAGGAAGACCGTATATCGATTAGCCCTCTACGGGAAAAGCACGAACTTCGCCGCACAGCCGGGCAAGACGCCGTTGAGTTCCTTGCCGTTCACTGTCGAATCGTCGCCAATAAACACCAGGTTGACGGGCCCTGGTCCGAGGGTGAGGTCGGAGTGGTTGGCTTGCGCCTTGTAATGCGCCGGGCTATCAAGCGCGAGAACTCCGTCGAGTGTAACTCCTATGCGGTGGGCATGGTCGAAGCCGTTGAACTGGATCTTCCCTCCGCCCGATACACGCACATTGCGCAGTGCAATGCCGCTATAAACAGGCAGCTGGTTAACGCTCTTTCCGGGAAACGAATAGTCGCTATCGAACAAGATTGGAACCTTGGAATCTCGAATGCAGATGTCTTCGTAGATGACATCTGCGACCAGACCGCCGCGGGTGGCGTTGGACTTAATGCGAAGGCCGTTGTCCGGTCCATCGAGCGAGAGGTCTTCGACTCGAATGCCACTGACTCCGCCGGTGGTCTCACTGCCTATGGACATGCCATGCCCCCAGTAAAAGTGGTTGTGACTGACGGTCATGTTGGTGGTAGAGCCTTCGCCGGCCTTGATTGCGATGTTGTCGTCGCCATCGCGTATCCAGGAATGTGTGATCGTAATGTTGCTCGATTGCGCGGGGTCGATGCCGTCGGTGTTGCGAGCGGTTTTAGGCGTATCGATTTTAATTCCCCAGACGGTTAGCCCGTCGCCGCGATGAAAGGCGACGTGGAAGTTGGGCGAATTCTTCAACGTAATGCGATAGAGCGTAAAGTCGTCGGTTAGGTCGGTGTTGATCATGCGCGGGACCTGCTGCCTGGGAGCGTCGTCCCTAAGTTTGCCCGTGTCGCGAGCATCCTCGGCCAGATCCCACCAGCTCCTTGAGGACACTATGCCGTCGACTATAAGTCTGGCACCGCCTTGGCCGTCGATAGTGCCGTCGCCCATGATGCCCGACCCAGTGGCGCTCTTCACGGTAATCAGCGGCTTGCATCCATTGCTCGAATCGCCGCTGACGATGCCGCAAGTGCCCGGCTTCACTGCGTAGTATTCAGGGTTGCGCGTGCCGTAGAGCGTCACGCCCTTATCCACGACAAGGGTTACGCCAGGTCGCAGGAAGATGGGGCCTGTGAGAAAAGCGTCGTTGCTGCCATCAAAAGCAAGTTCTACTGCTTGGCCCTTGTCGCAATGATCCATCCCTTGCTGGATGCGTGCCGTGTCAAGCGATGCCTGGCCTGAGCCCGCCTTGCTGGCGCGGGTCTCCAGCTCGCCGCTGATCGCCGCTGCGGTCGTTAGCGTCGATTTCAAAATGATGCATGCCGGAGGAATGACCGGCTCCTTCACCGTGCGGGTGTCTTGCGCATACAGAGATAAGCCAACTATCGCTGTGATAGCTGCAAGAGAGACTGCCGATATTTGGCAAATTGCAAAGAGCTTCGATCGACCCATGCCAACTCCATACAGCTATGACGGCCGAAATCATTGTAGATCGAATGGCGGCAATTCGGATGCGATGCGCGCTAAGGAAACGTGTTGCGGTTCTATAATCGGTTGCGAGGCAGGGATGCATGGGTGAAGGGTTGAGGTTTCTGTGGACTGCGACGCGAGGCCACCGGCTGCGGCCATGGCGCAGCGAATACCTGAAGTGGCGACTGGAGACGTTCACTGGGAAGCACGCAAAGGATGTCCGCGCAGGTGACTTCTGGCGCTTCGCAATTGGCGAGCGAAAACAACTGCTGCGATTTCTGCGATGGCTTTCGGAGATGAGATCATTTGCGACAGGGTACAAGAAGCAGTGAGGAAAATGTGCCAGACTGGTGGAAAATCATAAAAGTAAAGTCGCGTCGGGATTTCGTCCGCAGTGCGGCGAGTTTTGGAGGGGGAGTGGCTGCCGCGTCCCTGATTCCATTTGCTGCACACAGTGCGGCGCAGGTAGTGACACAGAACGCCCCTTCTGAAATCGGAACGTTCCGCGGCAGGGAGTCGCTTGGAGCGCACGCTGCGGCGCACGGATTACTCTATGGTTGCGCGGTCGATGTCCATGCACTGAAGGCCGATCCAGCTTATTCCTCCATGATCCGTGAGCAGTGCAGCATCCTGGTAGCCGAGAATGCCATGAAGTGGGGCGCTTTACGTCCGACTGCAGAGACGTTCCGTTTCGATGAGGCCGATGCCTTGGTCGCCTTCGCTGAGGCGAATCACATTAAAATTCGTGGGCACAACCTCGCTTGGCATCGCGACAATCCGAAGTGGTTCGATACAAAGGTTACGGCCGCAAATGCGCGCAAGGTTCTCGTCACCCACATTCAAACCGTGACGGGCCGATATGCAGGCCGGATGCACTCATGGGATGTTGTGAACGAGGCAATCGACGTGAAGGATGGGCGTCCTGATGGCATGCGGAACACAGTATGGCTACGGCTCGCCGGGGACGATTACCTTGATCTTGCCTTCCGCACTGCGCGCGAGGCCGATCCGAAGGCGTTGCTTACGTACAACGAATACGGGATTGAGTCGGAGAGCCCTGAGGCTGAACAAAAGCGCGTAGCGACGCTTGCAATGTTGCGCCGCATGTTGGATCACAAGGTGCCTCTGGATGCTCTCGGCGTGCAGTCGCACATCGCAGCGGCCGGGGCTCATGGCCCGACCTACGGATCAGGTTTGGTGCGCTTCCTCTCCTCGGTGCGCGCGCTTGGCTTGCAAGTTTTTATTACCGAGATGGAAGTCAACGACCGCGGCCTGGCCGCGGATATCCCGCAGCGAGACACGGCCGTCGCCGCAGCATACAAACAGTACCTTGACCTGGTGCTTGCCGAACCTGCGGTACGTGCAGTGCTGACCTGGGGCATCACGAATAAACACACCTGGCTCAACGGAGAAGATTCGCGTGCGGATGGCCAGCCGGAGCGGCCCTTGCCGTTCGACTCCAGCTATCACCCTACGCAAGCCTTCTCTGCCATTCGGAATTCCTTGGATACTCGCGCCAAAGGTGTCTGAGGGACCGAAAAATAGCAGTCCCTCTTGCGACGCGTTCAAAATTTTCTACCTGGAGAAGCGTCGCGGCCGCAACGTGCATCCCATGAACACAAAACGTATTATTTGGAGCGAAGGCATGGGCGATTGGATCAAGGTAAAAGCAGACGATGGACACGAACTGGCTGCGTACGTTGCGACCCCGGAACATGAACCCGTAGGTGCGCTGGTCGTCATTCAGGAAATATTCGGCGTCAACAAGTCGATCCGCGAAGTGGCGGACACCTATGCACGTGAAGGATTTGTGGCAATTGCGCCGGCGCTCTTTGACCGCTTCGAGCCGAATGTCGAACTGGGCTATGGTGAGGAAGCTCTCAAGAAGGCGTTCGGCTACTTTTACCCTAAGCTCGATCCCAATGTGTCGCTGCTGGATATTGCCGCAGCGTTCCACCACGTGAAGCGTGCGGGCAAGCCGACCGGAGTGCTTGGCTTTTGTTATGGCGGATTAACCACTTGGCTTTCGGCGACACGTGGAGAAAATTTCAGGATGCAGCCGGATTGTTGCGTCGGCTATTACGCGGGTGGGATCGGCAAGTTTTCCGCCGAGGAGCCAGTATGCCCGGTGATGCTGCACTTTGGCGCCGCAGACGATCACATCGGCAAGGAGCAGGTGGATGCCGTGCGCACCGCGCACCCGGACGTGGAGATATTCCTGTATGAAGGTGTAGGGCATGCGTTTGCCAATCCGGACCGGCCAAGTTACAACGAGGCGGCGACTCGTCTGGCGAATCAGAGATCCTTGGCGTTCCTGAAAGCGAATCTGGCGTAGAGCAGCAGATCTGGCCCTCATTCAATGTCCGGGATGAGCAGATGCAAACAAAGCAAGACATATTGTTTGTTCTCGCGCATGTTTGTCAGCGTAGTTAGAGTCAAGCCTAATTTCAGACCGGGAGAATTGCCGCTTTCTGCAATCCAGTGCTATCCTTTACGGAGACACTACGACCGCGAGTGGACTAGAAGATCAGGAGTATTAACTGCTGTGTTGGAATCGGTAAAAAAGACAGACATTATTCAAAAGTTTCGCACACACGACTCGGACACCGGGAGCCCGGAGGTCCAGATCGCACTCCTGAGCGAGCGCATTGGCGAGTTGACCGAGCACTTCAAAACGCATAAGAAGGACCATGGTTCTCGCCGCGGGCTTTTGATGCTGGTAAGCAAGCGCCGCCGTCTCCTCGACTATCTGAAAAAGTGCGACTCGGACCGGTATCGCGAAGTCATCGGAAAGCTTGGCATCCGCAAGTAGACTCGAACGGGACAACCCTTCATCATGGACTCAGGCAAGACCCGACCCACCCCGTCAGTTACTTCCATCAACGCGCAAGGTCGCTTCGGACCTTGCCGCTGGAGTTGCTGATGGGGTGCGACGTCGCGGTGCGGAATTTGCTGGCCACGCGGCGAGCGACTCCGTTCGTTCCATGTGCCGGCGGTTTGCTGCCGAAGCCAGATTTCATAATTCAGACAAACCTGCAACTCGCCAGCGGCTTCACTCCCGCAATGGCCGAGCCGCATGCCTGTGCGCTTTGGAGTTGATAGCGGCGCGGCAATAATTTCCATAATCGATAAAGAAAAATAGAGAAGAGGCACACCATGAAACAGGACGTAACAGTTGAGCTTGCCGGCGGCAAGCATATCAAATTCGAGACCGGACGGGTGGCCAAGCAGGCCTCTGGCGCCGCGCTCACCTCCAGCGGAGACAACGTAGTTCTGGCCACGGCAGTCGCGTCGCCCGACCCAAAAGAAGGCATCGACTTTTTCCCGCTCACCGTGGAATACCGAGAGAACACCTACGCCGGCGGACGCATTCCCGGCGGTTTTATCAAGCGTGAAGGACGTCCCAGTGAGAAAGAAATTCTTACCTGCCGCCAGATCGATCGGCCGATTCGCCCGCTGTTCCCTGAGACTTTCCGCAACGAAACCCAGGTTGTAGCGTTCGTGTATTCGGCAGATAAAGAGAACGATCCTGACGTGCTTGGGATGAACGGCGCAAGCTGCGCGCTGGCGCTCTCAGATATCCCATTCCACGGCCCGGTTGGCGCGGTTCGTATTGGCCTTATCGATGGAACCTTCATCGTCAATCCGACCTATGCCGAGCGCGCGAAGAGCCTGCTCAACATCATGGTCGTCGGTACCAAAGACGGTATAGTGATGGTCGAGTCCGGTTCGAAGGAGTGTTCCGAAGAGCAGGTCGTTGATGCGATCGAATTTGCCCACGTAGAGATTAAAAAGATCTGTGCTGGCATCGAAGACCTCGTCGCGCGCGTTGGCAAGAAGAAGCGCGTGCCTGCCGCGATTGAGATTGATAAGGCGTATCTGGATGAGCTTTCGGCAAAAGCCGGCGCGAAGTTGAAGGATGCGCTCGACACCCAGAAGCACCCGAAGTTCGAGAGCTATGCGCTGATCAAGGAAACCAAGGACGGCTTGAAAAAGGAGTTGCCCGAGGGCGACGCCGTAGCCGCAAAGAAGTTCAGCAAATACTACGAACTGCTGCGCGAGCAGATCTTTCGCGATCAGGTGTTGAACGAGCGCATCCGCCCAGATCATCGCGCATTTGATCAGATCCGCGAAGTTACGGTTGAAGTCGGCGTTCTGCCGCGTGTGCATGGCTCGGCGCTATTCACCCGCGGCGAGACTCAAGCGCTGGTTACGGCAACGCTCGGCACCACCGACGATGCACAGCGGATGGAAAGCTACGAAGGCGAACAGAAGCGTCGCTTCATGCTGCACTACAATTTCCCGCCGTTCTCGGTTGGCGAGGTTGGCCGCATGGGTGGCGTAGGTCGTCGCGAAATTGGTCACGGAGCACTCGCATGGCGGGCGATCGAGGCTGTACTTCCGGCCGAGGATGAGTCGCCATACGTTCTGCGTGTGGTCTCCGACATCCTCGAATCCAACGGTTCATCTTCGATGGCAACTGTCTGCGGCGCGTCGCTCGCGCTCATGCAGGCCGGCATTTCGCTGAAGGGTTCTGTAGCAGGTGTGGCGATGGGTCTAGTGAAGGAAGGTGACAACTACGCCATTCTCTCCGACATCGCCGGAGCCGAAGATCACTACGGCGATATGGACTTCAAGGTCGCCGGCACCCGCAAGGGCATTACCGCTTTACAGATGGACATCAAGATCATGGGCATCACTGCCCAGATCATGCGCGAGGCGCTGGCGCAGGCCAAGCATGGCCGGATGCACCTTCTGGATATCATGGACGCGACTATCGGCTCGGCGCGCGAAGAGAAGTCGCAGTTCGCGCCGCGCATTCACAGCATCCAGATCCCAACCGACAAGATTCGTGATCTCATCGGACCGGGCGGCAAGATAATTCGCGGCATCATCGACGCCACCGGCGTGAAAATCGATGTCGACGATACCGGCCGTGTCAATGTTGCATCTTCCGATGCAGACGGCTTGGCGCGCGCGATCCAGATGATCTCCGACATCACCGCAGTCCCGGAGATCGGCAAGACCTACCTGGGCAAGGTTGTCCGTATCGCCGAATTTGGCGCATTCGTGGAAATCTTCCCCGGCACCGACGGCTTGCTTCACGTCTCCGAGATCGCAGAGCACCGCGTCAAGGAAGTGAAGGACGAGCTTCGCGAGGGCGATCAGATTCTCGTGAAGGTCCTCTCGATCGAAGGCAATCGCATCAAGCTATCCCGCAAGGCGGTGCTGCGCGAGCAGCGCGCCAAGCTCGGACTGCCGGAAGTCGGCGAGGGCGGTGGCCAGCAAGCGTCGGCATACCCGGCGCCAATCGAGACCGACGAAGTCGAGGACGGCGAAGAGACAGTTCTGGCGGAGGGCGGCGGGGATTTTGATGACGACGACGCTCCTGACTCCGATTCCGATTCGGATTCCGACGAGCCGAACTTCAACCGCGCCGATGGAGCTCCAGTGCCCACAGCAGTAGGTGGTGGACGCGCTCCTGGAGGCCCCAGCGGATTCCGTGGTCCCGGCGGTCCCGGCGGCGGTCGCCCCGGCGGACGTCGTCGCCGTGGCGGCGGCGGCGGAAGGCGTCCCGGCGGCCCCGGTGGTTCTGGCGGCGCACCCCAGGGTAGCGGCGGCAACCGGTAGTTTGAGCCCAGTTATCAACCGCAACTATTGACACCGCTGTTATCATTATCAATGAATGGGAGCCCGGCCTCGTGCCGGGCTTACCTGTTTTAGGTGTGGAGATTTTATTGAAGTTTCGGTACCTAACTTATTTTGATTTTAATCTTTGCCGAAAGTAGTTGGGGGGGTGGGGGATGGTAAACCAGCGGCGTTGGCAAGCGCTTTTCGCTGTCTCCGGTCTCGTCCTGGCCTCGCTGGCGTCGTCCGCCCAAGGCAGTCCGCCGCACCTCATTGCCCCCGGCGTCTGGTTTCTGACCGGAGACACTAATGGATATAGCAACACTGTAGTCGTGGAGATGCGGGATTACCTGATCGTCGTCGACGCAAACTATCCTGGCCGCGCGCACGAGCTTCTCGCGATTACGAAGCAACTATCGCCAAAGCCAGTGCGGTATGTTTTCGACACGCACGCACATGGCGATCATGCGTACGGCAATTCGGTGTGGACTGCATCGGGTGCGATCACGGTGGCGTTTCAGGGTGTCACCGACGAGATGAACCGCTGGGAACCGACGCGCTGGCGCAACGCGCTGCCGAAGCGCTCGGACCTGCAAGCGACCGGCGAATCCGACGTTCAGCGGCCGCAGTTGTCGATCACCGGGGACAAGTTAAAGCTGAACGACGGCACGCGCGAGGTCGATTTTCTCTTCCTCGGATGGGGCCACACCCCGGCCGATGGATATGTCTGGTTGCCAGCCGAGCGGATTCTTGCAACCGGAGATGCTGCGGTAAATGGGCCGAGGAATAAGCTGCTTGACGCGTATCTGGCGAACTGGCCAAAGATCCTCGACACGGCGATTGCATTAAGGCCGCTTCATGTTCTTCCCGGTCACGGGGACGCCGGCGGGATTGAGATTTTGCGGGGACAGAAGAAGTTTTTTGTCGATCTCTATGCGGCGGTAAAGGAGCAAGCTGTTTCGGGAAAGATGCCCGCCGAGATGAAGATCGAGCTGCCCGACCCAGATGACTATTGGTTCCCGGCGAGTCGCCCGGATCTTCGTCAGCAGGACATCGAGACGGTGTATCTGGAAATCACCTCGCACGCTCCGGCGGGTTCAATCCCGCATGAGTGGAAATGATGAATGCAGAGCCAGTCGCGGGCAAGCAAAAGACTGTAAGCGTAATTGCGGCCTTCATTATGCTGGCGGTAGTCACCGGACCTATCCGAAGCTTCACTTATCGTACATACGGTTTCACATGGGTGTGGCCGGCTTCCGGCGGCGGTATTGTCACTGCAATGCTGGCGGGCTTCGTGCTTGTGCTGGTCGGTCTTGCGCGGCGTGAGCAAATGCTCGCCGGAAAACAATGGCTGGCCTTGATAGTGTTGCTGCTTCCCCAATGTCTCGCGCTGGTGTTGAATCGTTGGTCTGGAGGGTCGATACGATGGCTACACGATACGCCGTGGGGCGTCGCCTTCCTGTTAGGTGTTGCCGCGCCTCTCTGGCTGGGATTGCTTTCCGCCCTGGAATTGATCCCGGTGGGGGTCCCGCGTCTCGTGGTGGGAGCAGGCATTGCGGGAGTTGGAGCCATTTCCCTGACAATTCCCACAAGTGCGTACAGGGTTGAGTCGAACCATATAACTGCTTTGGCGGTGCATCTCCTTGCAAACATTTTGATTGTTTTCACGTGGGCGTATGCGCGATCGCGCCTGGCGGGTGCAGGCTCGCTTGCGGCCGCCGGTTCTTTTCTCCTGTTAAGTGCACTGCGAGATGCCGGATCCGGTCTGCTCTCAGGGCATGGTCCGTGGACGCCGGTGGAATGGCGAGTGATTGCGGCACCGCTGCTGGTCGAAGTTCTGGCCAGCGCATGTTTGTGGTGGCTTTGGTTTTGGCTGCTGGAGCGAATGACGCTTGCGGCCTTCAGCATGGGCTCGTTGGCGGCGTGGACCGCATCGACACTTGCCGGGACTGTCATTTTCGGCTTTATGAACTGGCGGATCGACGTGGCGTTAATCATTTCAGTGGCGGCGATAGTAGTTGCGCTGCAGGCACGAATCGCCGATGAACAGCCGGTGGCACTGGGCCTTCGCGATTGGTGACGCTATACTTAGGGGCAAGATGGCTGCTTCGATGTACATCGTGGTCGAGGGCGAAGATCCGGGCTTCGACATCTTCGTCAATGGACGCTCGCTGGCGCGGCATGAGGATGCGCTGGAGCGGCTTGCACTGCGTCTCCGCGTGCGGCCGCTGATTGAATTCTTCTCTGCGGATGAGAATTCGATGTCGCTGTTGATTGAAGAGGGCGCTGGGAATCCGGAGCTGATGCGGCGTCTGCCTCCGCCGCAGTGGTACGCCCCGGGTGATGGACTGGCGACCGTGCAGGCTCTCGTGGCGGCACTAAAAGGCGATCCGCAGCAGCTTGGGACAGAAGGGCCGGAGGTGTTGGCCGAGCTTGAGGAGTACGCCAAGGTTCTTGAGAAGACGATGCGCGCGGAACTGCGCTGGCATCTTGCTGTTAGCTGGCGATAAACACGTTCCGGGTAACTTTCGGACTGCTGCCTCGTCAGTCGTTCAAGGGGGCTTGCATGCTGAATCGTAAATCTGTTTTCTGCACCCTTCAGTACTTTTGCATGGTGTGCGCTTTCGTTTGCGTGATTGGTCTTTTCGGGGCCGCGCAATCCGCCTCGCATGGAGACGCAATGGCAGGGCATATGGATATGACTGCCCTACGGGCATTACAGCCGGGAGATAAGCAGCGTGCGACGGCGATTGTTGCGGCGGCGCGTAAGGCCGCTGAGCCATACATGGACTACCGCAAAGCGTTAGCGGACGGCTTTTCGATCTTCCTTCCGGAGATCAAGCAGAACGTTTATCACTTCACAAACAATGCGCGCGCCTATCGCAACAACATGGACTTCGATCCATTACGCCCGACATCTTTGCTCTACGAGAAGGTAGCCGCCAAAGGAGGAGGACAGTCGGGATACAAGTTAGTCGGCGTTATGTACACCGCGCCCTATGAGGTCTCCGAAGAAGAGCTAAACCGCCGGGTACCGCTGTCGATTGCGCGATGGCATTTGCACACCAACCTTTGTATGCCCCTAGACGCCGACAGTGACGATGGAGACATTATAGGAATGAATCCAAAGTTCGGCCTTCTCGGTTCGATTACAACCGCGAATGCGTGCCGTGCGGCAGGCGGGAAGTTCTCGCACCACGTTTTCGGCTGGATGGTGCATGTGTATCCGTTTGAAAAAGATCCAGCAAAGGTCTGGGCATCTGGCATGGACGATGAGCACGGAATGCAACATAACAACATGCCGGCCGGGATGCCGATGTAGTCTGCTGATCGTTGATCCGCGAGGTGAGGCTAGATTGAAAGCAAATTACTCCTTTGTACTGCGGAATGACAAAGATCTATTTCTTTCCGAAGACGTCGCCCATGCGGCGGATTTGGGCGCCAACTCCGCGGAGTTTCTCTTCGAAGTTTTCGTAGCCGCGGTCCAGGTGGTAGACGCGGTCAAGGATAGTTTCGCCATCAGCGACTAACGCGGCCAGAACAAGCGAGGCAGAGGCGCGCAGGTCCGAGCACATCACCGCGGCGGATTCTAACTTGCTGGGTCCGCGGACGGTTGCGGTGCGGCCTTGCACAGTTATATTCGCGCCCATGCGGTTGAGTTCCTGCACGTGCATGAAGCGGTTCTCGAAGATGTTTTCGGTGACGGTAGTTGTACCTTCGGCCTGGGTCGCCAGGGCCATGAATTGAGCTTGCATGTCGGTGGGGAAGCCGGGATACTCTTCGGTGGAAATGTCTGCGGCCTTCAGCGTGCCTCCGCTGCGGACGCGAACGTTTTCCTTGCCCTTCTCGATGCGGACTCCGCACTCTTCCAGCTTGGCAATCAGCGCGCCGAGGTGCGCGGGGTTGCAGCAATCGACGTTGAGATCGCCACCGGTGATCGCGCCGGCGAGCAGGAAAGTTCCCGCCTCGATGCGGTCGGGATTGATGCGGTAGCGTGCGCCGTGAAGTTTCGCTACTCCTTTCACCTTGATGGTGGAGGTGCCTGCGCCTTCGATCTTCGCGCCCATGGCATTGAGCAGCGCGGCGAGATCGGTGACTTCGGGCTCGCGCGCGCAGTTCTCGAAGAGAGTCTCGCCGTCGGCGAGGGTTGCGGCCATCAGTAAGTCTTCGGTGCCGGTTACGGTGATCTTATCGAAGACGATGTGCGCGCCTTTGAGCCGGTCGGTTCGCGCTTCCAGGTAGCCGTGATCCTGGGTGATGGTCGCGCCCATAGCTTCGAGGCCCCTAATATGGAGGTCGATGGGGCGGCCGCCGATGGCGCAACCACCGGGCATGGCGACGCGGGCAATGCCGGTGCGCGCGATGAGCGGACCAAGGACGAGCGAACTGGCACGCATGGTCTTGACGATCTCGTACTTGGCGACGGGGTCGGAGAGGATGCCGCACTTGATGCGGGTGCGATGCTGGGCGCGGCCGTAGCCGAGTTCAACCTCGGCGCCCATGGAGACGAGGAGTTTGCGCTCGGTCTCAATGTCGCGGACTTGCGGAATGTTTTCGAGGACGACTTCGTCTTCGGTGAGGATGGCGGCGGCCATGCAGGGGAGCGCAGAGTTTTTTGCGCCGGAGACTCTGATGGTGCCAAGAAGGGGGTTTCCTCCGCGTACGACAAACTTATCCATACATCCAGTTTACGGGGAGTTGCAGTGGAAAGCGGGTAGTTTCGGTGGGACTGCGAAGCGATGCTGCGATAGAGTGGTGCCATGCACGGTCGACCACAGGGATCTGAAGCGGCTTCCTTCTTTTGGAAGTACATCGATAAGGTTGAAGGCGACGATCCGATCGCGGTGCTTGAGCGACAACTTGGCTCGGCGTTGGCGCTGTTTGCGGGAATAACGGAGGAGCGATCCATGTTTCGCTACGCACCCGACAAGTGGAGTACGCGGCAGGCATTGAACCACGTCACTGATATGGAGCGGGTGTTTACGTACCGCGCGTTGTGGTTTGGCCGCGGCTTCACTGGTGCGCTGGAGAGTTTTGACGAAAACGCTGGCGAGGTAGCTGCGCATGCGGACCGCGTGAGTTGGGCGGCCCATGTAGAGGAGTTTCAGCAGGTGCGGAGGGCGACAATGGCATTGTTTCGGAATATGCCGGAGGAAGCGTGGTCGCGAAGCGGCATCGCCAATGGAAACTTAATCTCGGTACGTTCGCTGGCATTCCTGGCGGCGGGCCATGCCGAACACCATTTAGCGCTGCTAGAAGAGCGTTATCTCACCTGAAAGCTATTTGCGGCGATAGATGTCGTACTTAGTAAGCGTGCGATAAGGCGCAAAATCTTGTTGGAGGACGCGGAGTACTTCGGGTAGATCAGGCTTGGGAATGTCGACGAGTTGAGGATTGCGGGTGACGATGAGCCAGCGGATGTTTTGGCGGCACGCTTGGTCGAGAGTCTGCTGCGGCGTGTAAGGGTCGGTGGCGGGATCGAATAGCAGGACGGGGAACTGTGGGGTGCGGCCGGCGGCAAAGAAAAAGGGGACTTCGCCGGGAAGCAGGATTACACCGTCACCCATGGGGATATCGGCGTTGGTGACGCGGATGAGTTCTTCAAAGGCTGGAATCCACGGGCCGGGAGTGGTGAGGCCGCGAAGTCCGGGTAGTGTGGCGCGTGCCTCCGCGCCATCAAGGCGGACGTAACTGAGGCGCTCGTGGCTCAAGGAATAAAGGCCGCCGCAGAGAAAAAAAGTTGCGGCAATGATGGCCGCTAGCGGCCGTGCGATTGTTGCTGTTTTCGTGAACATTGCGGCAATCAGGACCAACAGAAGCGGCCAGAGAGCATAGGTCGATCCCCAAAGCTGCTGGGAGAGGAACGCGCCGTGTATGGTGGCAAGCAGGATTAGAGGAAGAAGTGTGTTGAGGGTCGGCCTGGCTAGACGGTTGCGCGGGCGGAGATTGTCGATGGCAAGCGCGGCGGCGAGGATCAAGAGGTGCGGCCATAAAGAAAGTAGTTGGTCCGCGCGGTCGTCGGCGTCGGTGGTGATGGCAAGGGCGGTGACGGTCCAAAGGAACGGGGCTGCAATCAGGGTTAGGGCGAATGGGCGCACCCAGGGTTTGGCACGTGGCCTGTCTCTACGGACCAGAGCCACGCCTGCGATGGCCGCTGGAATGGTCCAGAGGAGAGAGGTTTGATGGTAGATGGTAAGGATCATACCGATGCTGGGGAGGCGGCGCTGGGCAGCAAAGGAGACAGTCCAATAGGCATAGTTATGCAAGCCGACCGTCGCATGGATGGCGAAGAGTGCGGCCGCTAGCGTGACTGCGGCTCCAGTAAAGAACCATAGTTGCGGCTTGGTGCTGGTGTGGTCCAGTCGGCGAGCGGCGGCGATATATGCGACTGCGGCGGTCGTAATGATCAGGAAAATCAGCCCGATATTTTGCTTGAAGAAGAGCGGGAGGACGGTGACTGCTCCAGCCAGGACGCTGCGAATGATGCCGGCATCGGCGCGCTGAAGTAGGTAGATCGCAAGGAGGATGACGAGGATGCAATCGCTGTCATAGATTGGATGTGGATAAATGCCGTAGATCCCGAGGACGGTAAGCGGCGTGACGAGCAGCGTAGCGATCGGCCACGCGTAGTGATCCGGTCGCGAAGGCAAGTGCGGAGATTCTAACTGCGCCAGAATTATTGGTTCTTTCTGGTGCAAGACATTGAGCAGGATGTGCCAGGTCAGAACAGTTGCGGCGCCTGCTTCGAGGGCTGCGCAAAGGATATGCGGCAAGTAGACGCGGCCAAAGAGCTTGATGATGGCTGCGTGCAGTATGAATGTCAACGGCGCGTGGGCGAAAGGAAAATCCCGGTAGGGGAGCTGGCCCAGGCTAATGCGATAGCTGCTGTCGAGAAGGTAGCTGATATCCCACAGGATGGCTACGTGGGAATTTTGCCAAAGTGTAAATGCAGCGGTCGCGAAGAAGAGAATGGCGGCGGCAAAGTTGGCGCGAATTCTACCTGCCTGAGCTTCATTCATTCGCTGATCTTATCTAGAGCGGGTGAGGTTGACCATTCGACGTGCTGCACGCCTAAGACCTTGACACGACCTACAGCGTGTTTCATATTCTTGCATCTCGAAACTTATTTCCGACTGTTTTACGGGATGTATGGGACGTATGAGTGCCTGAGCGTTGCGTAGCGGATTCTTGCATTGCCTTCGAAGCAGTAAGTCGCGATTACACATTGCCGGCATCTTGTTTTCGACTGGCTATTTCAGCGTTAGGAAGAATCATGCGAATTACAACTTTTATGCCGCATGCATCCGCTGCGACTCCAGGTCCAGGTGAGCTGCATGCCGATTCGGCGAGTGCGGGCAATCCTGTTTCGTCGCCAGCACTCGGCGGATTCATAGACTCTGCTAAAGCGTTGGGAAGGAGCGATGCGTACGCGTGACGCGAAAGCACAATCTACTTTCTATGCCGATCCGGTTGATCGTTATCAGAATAAGGCTTTCGTTACCAGGATGGTCTTGCAATTGAAGCAAGCGGCGATCACAGACCGCAAGGGCCTCTGGACGGTCAAGCTGGAAGGAATTGTGACCACGACGCGAGTGGAGGGTGAGGTGAGCGTTCGGTTGTTGAAACACTTCATCGATCAGCCGGGTCCTTCGCAGATATTGGAGCAATTTGTTCCAACCCAGCTTTTACTTCGAAGGGCCAGTGGCGATTGGAAAATTGTGTCGGAACGAGATTTTGCTCTCTCGACTCATCCCGTTAATCTGGATTCTAAATTTCCAATGGAAACGGCAGGTTCAAAGTTCCAGTCTTGAGTCGTCGATAGCGAGACGCACGTTACCGTCGGACTTGGCGAGGCGCCGCACAGCTTCCATTTTGTCGACAGTTGCCTTAAGCATTACAACCGCAATGGGGATGGACTTACCAGCGGACTTGATGGTCCGGATGGCAGCATCGCGGTCGATCTTGCACACGCGCATAAGGACTCGAATACCACGCTCGACCAACTTCGCATTCTTCATGTGCACGTTGACCATGAGGTTGTCGTAGACGTAGCCGAGACGAGTCATAGCGCCCGTGGTAATCATGTTGCAAACCATCTTTTGCGCAGTTCCGGCCTTCATGCGAGTGGAACCGGAGACGACCTCGGGACCCACTTCGACCACGATGGTGGTGTCGGCAACATTTGATAGCAGCGTTCCGGCGTTGCACGTAATGGCTGCGGTCATAGCTCCGCGGGCACGGGCGTATTCGACCGCACCGACTACGTATGGGGTGCTGCCTGAGGCAGAGACGCCAACGATGATGTCCTTGCGGGTAGGTCGGCGGCGGGCGATGTCGCGCTGGCCGAGTTCGGGCGAGTCTTCATTCACGTCGGAGGCGGACGCGAGTGCTTTGGGGCCACCTGCCATGATGTATTGGACCTGAGATGGGAGGGTCGAATAGCTGGGGGGACATTCGGATGAATCCAGGGCGGCAATGCGGCCGGAGGAGCCGGCGCCGACGTATATGAGGCGTCCGCCGTCGCGGAGAGAGCGGGCGACTATATCCATGACGACGGCGATCTCTGGCAGCGCCTTTTTTACGGCAGCGGCAATCTTGGCGTCTTCATGATTGATGATGCGAGCTATTTCCAGAGCCGACTTTGTATCGAATCCTTCGGATGCGATGTTGGATGTCTCGGTCGTAACATCGGTGCGTGGCTCGGGAGGATTCACCGAAGGTTTTGGCGCAACTGGCTGTTCGAGCATTATGAGTGTGGCCATAGAATTCCGCCGCCTGATTTGACGTTAGTTTGGGCAGTTTAGTTCGCTGGAATCCAAACAGTCCAGGGAGTCGCCAATTTTGAGCATACTCTTTAGATCGTGCCAAGGGAACCACGAAATTTGCTCTCCCACTGACCATAATTTGACCTCCATAAACGGCGAACTATCTCACAAGTAATGGATCCAGAGAAAGCGATGTTTCTCCAGCCGATATTGAAGGTACCATGCAAAAGGTGAAGGTCTATCGGATATTGCTGGGACTAGTGGTGGCTTTAACAACATGCACTACTCACCCCTTTGGGGAGTTGGCACAGTCCAGCCAGGTTCCGTCGCCGACGGCGGGCGACGTCGCCCTGCGGTCCCGGCTGGGCGAGATTGCCAGGGCTCACCACGGCAAAATAGCTCTTTACGCGACGCAATTGGATACGGGCATGACGGTTGATATGAACGCCGACACAGTTGTGCAGACGGCGTCCGTAATCAAACTTACTATTCTGTTTGAGGCGATGGAGCAGGTGCGCGCCGGTCAAGTGAATTGGGACGACAAGATCGCGCTGATGCCAGGCGATGCGGTGAGCGGATCAGGCCTTCTGCTGTTTCTGGATGTTCCGCATACTCTAACGTTGAAGGATGTACTGACGCTGATGGTTGTGATGAGCGACAACACCGCTACTAACCTCGCGATTGACACGATCGGGTTGGACGCGGTGAATACACGGATCGCCTGGATGGGTCTGAAGGATACGCACCTGTATAAAAAGATTGGCAAGCCATCAACCGGGCCAATGCCTGCTGACCAGGCGAAGTTCGGGCTGGGAAAAACCACCCCGCGGGAGATGGCCGAGGTAATGGAAAGGATCGGGCTATGTGCGATGGACGAGCCCGGAAAACTGCGAGCCGGAAGTGCGAAGTCACTCTCTGCAAGCGATACGGCAATCTGCGCCGTGGCAATGAAGATGTTGCGCAACCAGTTCTATCGCGAAACCATTCCCCGCTACCTCGAGAAGCTGGATTCAACGGAAACCGGATCGGGGACTGCAAGCAAGACGGGAAGCTTGAACGCGGTGCGCGCCGACGTGGCCATCGTCGGCGGTAAGACTGGACCCATGGTGCTTTCGGTCTTTACGTATGACAATGTAGATACGGGTTGGACGGTCGACAATGAAGGAGAAGTGACGATCGCTAAGATGGCGAAGGCGATCGTCGAAGCATGGTCGCCGGATGGAATTGATGGAAAGATGCTAGTGCCTGGGTTGGCGCTGATGCCCGCGACTTCCAACAGCGGAGCCGCTTCGTCTAAGTAAGTGTCGAAGGAGAACGAGTGAACGAAGACGTGAACACGGGTGATCGGGTTTCCGCAGCGGTTGCAGAGCCTCAGGAATGTGGCACAGATACGGTGGTTGGCGGCCTACCTACGGACGCCGGAACAGGTTCACGGCCGGCGCCGGGAATGCACTCCTGGCTGCGTGACCTCCTGGTCTCCGTGGCGATCTCCGCATTCATCATCATCTTCCTCTACCAACCGGTGCGGGTGGAAGGCACCAGCATGCTGCCGATGCTGGAAGACCAGGACCGGCTATTCATCAACAAGATTGCGTATCGTGTTGGCGAGATTCATCCCGGCGACGTGGTGGTATTCCAATATCCCCAGGACCATACCAAGAGCTACATCAAACGCGTGATTGCACGGCCAGGCGACCGCTTGCGCATCGATCACGGAGCGGTATATGTGAACGGTGTACGGCTGCCCGAGCCCTACGTGCCCAACCGCTTCACGGATGAGCGAACTCAGCCCGAGATGGTGCTTCCGCCGCGGGAATACTTTGTGATGGGAGACCACAGATCGATATCGAGCGACAGTCGCGACTTTGGTCCAGTTGACCGCAACTTGATCTATGGCAAAGCAGTGTTCGTCTACTGGCCCATGGAGCAAGTTGGTGCGGTACGGTAGGGCCACTGTTAGTCGTTGGTCGGGAGATTGGGTTCAAAAGCTGCGCAGAGTTTCAGGCTCCGCGCAGCTCTGTTTGTGGAGGGCGGTCAGGCTGCCGAGTTGATAACAATCTGCCCGAAGGATGCAGCATCGAGGCTCGCGCCACCGACCAATGCGCCATCGATGTCTTCCAGGCAGCAAAGACTTGCTGTGTTTTCCGCCTTAACTGATCCGCCATAAAGAATGCGCGTGCTGGCTGCGAGAGCGGGCGAGAGTGATTTGGCGATCTGCGCGCGGATGATCTTGTGAGCGTCGGCGGCGATCTCCGGAGTTGCAGTGCGGCCCGTGCCGATGGCCCAGACAGGCTCATAGGCGATGACTAGTGACTGGGCGGTCGCAGGGTCGATGCCTTCTAGAGCGATGGACGTCTGTCGCTCGAGGACCTCGGCCGTCTGGTTGGCTTCGCGCTCGGCGAGTTGTTCGCCGACGCAAACGATAGGGATAAGACCATGAGCGAATGCGGATTTGAGCTTGAGGTTTACGCTTTCGTCGGTCTCATTGAAGTACTGCCGGCGCTCGGAGTGGCCGATCAGAACGTGGGTGACGCCGATGGCCTTCAGCATAAGTGGAGAAGTCTCCCCGGTGTAAGCACCCTGATCGAGCCAATGCATGGTCTGTGCGCCGACGTGGATGGGGTTATTGCGCACGGCGTCGACCACTGTGGGTAGCATCGTAGGCGACGGGCAAAGTACGATCTCCGCATGCTTGTGTCCTGCGATGAGCGGGATAAAGGCCTTGGTGAAAGCCACAGCTTCGTCGGGTGTTTTGTACATCTTCCAATTGGCGGCGATGAGGGTTTTGCGCATGTTTGGTACTGCCTTCCTGGTTTGTGGCTCGCGCATCTTGAGTATCTCGATGCGGAACGGTTCGATGTGAATTTTCTTGCCGGGCAATGCCCTTAGCGTCATCAATAGGGAGATGCCTACCACTCAGTGTGAACTACGCGCGCGCTACTTGTCTGTGAGCGCCGCCACACCGGGTAGCGTCTTGCCTTCGAGGAATTCAAGGCTCGCGCCGCCGCCTGTGGAGATGTGGGTGATCCTGGCTGTCACGCCGGCCTGGTGAACTGCGGCAACCGAGTCTCCGCCGCCGACGATGCTGGTGGCATCGTCGTTTGCCGCAACGAACTCGGCGATGGCATTGGTTCCGTGGGCGAAGGGCGCAAGCTCGAAGACGCCCATCGGGCCATTCCAAAGAATGGTGCGCGCGCCGGCGATCTCCTTGGCGAAGATGTCGATGGTAGCAGGGCCAATATCTAGCGCCATCAACTCAGAAGGGAAGGGACCGTCGCCAGAGAATATCTGTGTTTTAGCGTCGGCGGCAAACTTGTCGGCGAGAATGTGGTCGACGGGAAGCAGCAGATTAACGCCCTTGGCTTTGGCCTTTGCGAGTGCGGCTTTGGCGACGTCGACCTTATCCGCCTCGATCAGTGACTTACCCGTACTCTGACCTTGCGCGTTGAGAAATGTATACGCCATGCCTCCACCGATTAGCAGCGTGTCGGCCTTATCGAGCAGATTGTCGATAACGTCGATCTTGCCGGAGATCTTGGAGCCGCCAATTATCGCGACAAATGGGCGATCGGGCTCGGTGAGGACCTTGCCAAGGAAGTTTAGTTCTTTCTCCATCAGGAGGCCTGCGGCGGATTGGGAGACGAAGTGGGTGATGCCTTCGGTGGAGGCGTGAGCGCGGTGAGCACTGCCGAACGCATCATTTACGTACACATCGCAGAGGGCAGCAAGTTTCGCTGCGAACTCTGGGTCGTTGGATTCTTCTTCCTTATGAAAACGCAGGTTTTCGAGCAGAAGCGTCTGGCCAGACTCAAGCTGGCTGGACATTTCCATCGCAATTTCACCCACGCAGTCGGGTGAGAAGGCAACGTTCTCCGATGAACTGTAGACATGGTCGAGCAGAAGTCGAAGACGCGCAACGAGCGGACGGAGGCTCATCGACTCCACTGGCTTGCCCTTGGGGCGGCCTAGATGAGAGCAGAGGATGACCTTCGCCTTATGCCTCAGCGCGTACTCGATGGTGGGAAGTGTCTCGCGAATGCGGGTGTCGTCGGTGATGACACCATCTTTCAGTGGAACGTTGAAGTCGACGCGGATGAGCACGCGCTTGTTGGCCAGTTCTAGATCACGAATCGATAGCTTGGGCATATGCAACAAGAATAAGTTCTTTTCGATGTGATTGGAACCTATATTGACAAGATTTCATATGTGCGTACGGTCACTGCGCGGAATCACGATTTCCTCTCGTATAACAAATTCTTCACCACGAACAGGAACATGCGGGTGATCCCGCATCGCGAATGGCCGCCAAACATCTATACTTGGGCATGGCAATTGCTCTCCCCACCACCCTTGGCGCTCTTCGCGCCAGCGAATTTACCCCAGCCCGTGTTGGCCGCTCGGTGAAAGATGAATTGCGCGAGAATCTAATTGCACGGCTTCGCGAGAACGCCGCATCCGGTTCCCGCGGAAAGTCAGCTCCGCTGTTTCCGGGAATCGTCGGGTATGAGGATACGGTCGTTCCTCAACTCGTCAATGCGGTGCTCTCGCGGCACAACTTCATCCTGTTGGGACTTCGCGGTCAGGCGAAGTCGCGCATCCTGCGCGCACTAACCACGTTGCTCGATCCGCAAACGCCTTATGTGGCTGGCTCGGAGCTGCGGGACAATCCCTATGCGCCGATTTCGAAGTTTTCGCGTGACCTAGTCACAAAGCTCGGTGATGAGACGCCCATTGCCTGGATGACTCCGAATGATCGCTACGTAGAAAAGCTGGCGACGCCGGATGTTACAGTGGCCGACCTAGTCGGCGACATTGATCCGATCAAAGCCGCACGCTCGAACCAGGATTTAGGCTCTGAGCTCACCATGCATTACGGACTACTGCCCCGCGCCAACCGCGGCATCTTCGCCATCAACGAATTGCCCGACTTGGCCGGCAAGATTCAGGTTGCTCTGTTCAACATCATGCAGGAAGGCGATGTGCAGATTAAAGGCTATCCTGTGCGCTTGCCGCTTGATGTTGCAATCGTGTTCTCGGCGAACCCGGAAGACTACACCGCACGCGGCAAGATTGTTACACCGCTGAAGGACCGCATCGGCTCGGAGATTCGAACCCACTATCCCGAGAGCATTGAGGAAGGAATCGCGATCACCTCTCAGGAGGCATGGACGTTGCGTGCAAGCAAAGGGGGTAAGCCGGGCAAGAGCAGCATCGATATTCCGCACTATGTCCGCCAAATCGTTGAGCAGGTTGCTTTCACGGCGCGCGAAGATAAGAAGGTTGACAAGCGTTCCGGTGTCTCGCAGCGGCTACCCATAACCACAATGGAATTGGTGGTATCCAACGCCGAACGACGTGCTCTGATTCACAATGAGGATCTAGTCGTAGCACGTGTAGGTGACATCTACGCCGCCCTTCCTGGCATTACTGGCAAAATCGAGTTGGAATACGAGGGCGAGATGCGCGGTGCCGACACGGTTGTGCGCGAGATTATCCGCACCGCTGTCGCGCATGTCTTCGACATTTATTTCGGCAAGACAAATACACAGCAGATCGAACAGTGGTTCAACCTCGGAGGCGCTGTGCAGTTGAATGACGCGCAACCCTCGGCTGCATCACTCACTGAACTGGAACAGATTCAGGGACTCATTGAGAAACTCGCTCCGTTACAAATCAACGAGAAGTCGAGAGCGGAAATTGCAGTATCCGCAGCCGAGTTTCTACTGGAAGGCATGTACGCCCACAAGCGTCTCAGCCGGACGGAAGAGCGCAGCTTTACCGCTGGTGAAAAGAAGTCGCGGAGCGAAGATGCCACCCGCTATACCGAGAAGATGCGCGAGCGAGAAGGTGAACGCGAAGAGTACGCCAAAAACCGCACACGACGCGGATTTAACTAGGGAGCGATCTTTGAAGCGTATCCGATATACCAAGTTCACCGGCGATCTGGCGTCCTCGTTCGGTCTCGAAGATCTGATGCAGGCGCTCTCAGACTTTCTTCTTGACTCCGGCTACCAGGACCCCTACGCGCAGTTCAACGAACTGAACGATCAGACGATAGAGAACCTGCGCGATGCCATCAAGCAGGCTCTTGAATCCGGCGATCTGTTTGACGAGGAATCGCAACAGAAGTACAATGAGTCGTCTGCCGACCAGGTTGAAGAGCTTGTGGATCAAATAGTTCAGAAGATGCAGGAGCAGAATTTCATCAACGCCGAGGAGCCGCAGGAAGGCCAAGGGCAGCAGGGCGAAGGCAACGGCGATGCGCGGTTCGAAGTTACGGATAAAAGCATGGACTTTCTCGGCTATAAGGCTCTGCGCGAATTGCTCGGGCCACTGGGCAGGTCCAACATAGGCCGCCACGATACCCGCCACGAGGCGGCCGGCGTTGAGACAAACGGCAGCTCAAAGTTGTACGAATTTGGGGATACGCTTAGCCTTGACATCACCGCCACGCTTAGTTCGGTCTTTGCTCGCGAAGGCATTAGCACCGCCGTTGAAGGCGAGGAAAACTCGCCGCTGAACATTGAGTACTCCGACATTCAGGTGCATCAGTCAGACTACCAATCTTCATGCGCGACTGTAGTGCTGCTCGATTGCTCGCACTCGATGATCCTTTACGGCGAGGACCGCTTTACACCGGCGAAGCGCGTGGCGATGGCGCTCGGACACCTGATACGCACGCAGTTTCCCGGCGACACGCTGAATCTTGTGCTGTTTCACGACACTGCCGAAGAGATCCCGCTGAGCCAGCTTCCGCGCGTCAAAGTCGGTCCGCATTACACCAACACGCGTGAAGGGCTGCGGCTTGCGCAGCGCATCCTGGCGCGGCAGACGAAGGACATGAAGCAGATCGTGATGATCACGGACGGCAAACCAAGTGCACTGACGCTGCCTGATGGTCGGATTTACAAGAATGCATTTGGGTTGGATCCACTCGTCATCGCAGAGACGCTGGAGGAAGTCAGCCGCTGCAAGCGCTCCAACATCATGATCAATACGTTCATGCTGGCTTCGGACCATTCCCTTGTGCAGTTCGTGCAGCAGGTAAGTGCTATGTGCCGAGGCAAGGCCTACTTCACCACGCCGCAGACGCTTGGCAATTACTTGTTGATGGACTTCATGTCGCGACGGATGAAGACAGTTCATTAGGTCCGCATCGCAATGACTAACTTCGCCGTCGTCACCACTTGGCCGACGTGCCGCTGCGTATGGTCTGCGCAGTGGACGAGCAGACCGCCAATGCTGGTAGGCCGACCGACTCGACCTACGCCTCGTGCCGCGTTGTATTGCTCCGGAGAGAAGGCACGCACACGGTCGGCCGACGTTCGCAACGCAGAAGCAAGCTCAGCGAGCAAGCCGTCGCGCGTAGCTCGATCGTCCAGTTCTGTGCGTAGTGCGGCTTTCTGTGTTGCGTCCAACTGCGTGCCCTCGGCGTAACTTAACAAGCGATCCAGGCTGCGCGCGATGTGGCGGACGTGAAACGCCAGTGGTGCCAGCCCGAATGGACGCACGTTCATCTCGGCGTCCGTGAGTGCGCGGCACCAATTGACCACATCTTCTTCCGCCAGTTCCAGCGCATGGAGCACCCCGCGAGTGACAGCGTCCACATCCGCAAGTGTTCCTCGGAGCCACGGTTCGACGTCTGCATGTGGCGTATCGCCCATTTTTAGAGTCCCTTCTTTACGCGGAATGCTCGAACAACGTCAGTTACATCTTGGTGCTTGGCATCGACCGCGTCGTTCATGGTCTGCACCTCTTCGGCGTTCACCTTGCCTACTAGCTTATTCACTGCGATCTGAATTTCGGGATGTCTCTGCAGCGAGTCTTCGCGGACGAGGGGGACTGCTTCGTAAGGAGGGAAGTAGTGGCGATCGTCCACCAGCACTACAAACCCCAGCGCTCGGATAGGCCCGTCGGTGGAGTTGCCGGCAATTATATCCACCTGCCCGTTGGCGAGGGTGCGGTAGAGGAGGCCAAGGTCCATTGTGCGCGGAGGGCCGGCGAAGTGCAGGTCGTAGGCGGCGGAGAGACCGGGCAACCCATCCGGCCGCGACTCGAATTCGTATCCGACTCCTAGGCGCAATTGCCGCGCGACTCTGGCCGCGTCCGAGATTGTCTTCAGGTTCAAACGTTGCGCCTCGTCTCCGCGCACTACCATGGCGAATGTGTCTTCGAAGCCTAATGGGGGCTCGACCCGCACGTGATATTGCGAATCATAGAGCACGCGAACGGTGGAGAGGACACTTGCTGGATCGCGCTGACCGGGCGGAGGTAGCGGCTGTTTCAGTATCGCGGTCAACGCTGTGCCGGTGTATTCGACATAGGCATCGATGCGCCCGCTGACGAGCGCCTGCTGACAGATATAGCTGCCAGTCAGATAGAAGCGCCTTTCCACGCGCTCGCCGGGTTTACCTTCCTTCACGTAGACGGACTCAATTTCCTGCGCTAGGAGTTCGCCAAGGACGACTTGCTCGGTAAAGTTTTTTGCGCCGATGGCGATGTGTGAAAAGCGTGGGGGAGCGCAGGAGCAGAGCGCGAGTAGGATGAAGGCGCCTAGCACCTGTGCAGCGCGTAGATTCAGCCGAACACTCATAAACCCCTCCCCTATCAAGCTTTCGCAAGATCTTCAAATAAGTGACTTAAAACGTGTCATCCTAAAAACAATACAGTTAGGTGTAAATCTTTCTTATAATTCGACTTATATTTGGAAATTTTTCCAGTCAAGATCGAGGAAGCACAATCCGAAAGCTGCTGGATTCTGTTATTCCGTTCTTTGACTATACGTGACGTGTCACGCAAAAGATCCGAAGGAACCTTAGGGAGTGGACACCCATCCAAGGCGACTACCGAGATTCTGCACGTCGTGCAGAATGACAACCCAGGGGGGATGGTAAGGAGTTGCTGAGACTGGGGGGTACTTCAGCGGCGAGGGATTCATCGGCATTCGCGGTGCCAATTTACCTCTTGCCTGCGAGTTTATCGGCGGACGGCTACTTTGTGTTCAAGCCAGCCGAGGGTTGCGTCGGCGGCGAGGGCGAGGAGGGCGGCGGGGATGGCGCCGGCTAGGACGAGCGAGTTGTCGACGCTGGCGACACCGCGGAAGATAAGTTCGCCGAGGCCTCCGGCACCGATGGCTGCGGCAATCGTTGCGACGCCTACGCAGGTCACGGTGGCTGTGCGCAGGCCGGCGAGGATGACACTTGCTGCAAGAGGCAGTTCAACTTTTGTGAGGCGCTGCCACGAGGTCATGCCCAGCGCTTCCGCGACGTCTTCGAGCGCCGGGTCGACACTGTGGATACCGGCATACGTGTTGCGCAGGATGGGAAGCAGAGCGTATCCGGTGAGTGCGAGAATCGCCAGTCGAGCGGCGTTTTCGCCAAGCCATGGTACTGGCAGCAAGAGGCCGAAGAGGGCGAGGCTGGGAACTGTTTGGATGATGTTTGCGACCGCGATGGCGGGTTTGGCGAGGCGTTCGTGGCGGGTCAACAGAATGCCAAGTGGGAAGCCGATGCCCGCAGCGAGGAGCATTGCACTGAGCGTGAGCCAAAGGTGCTCGAAGGTAAGACGGGCGATCTCCCAGCCGTGAGTGGAGAGGAAGCTATGCACAAGCAGATCCCCTTCGGGAATGACGAAACAGGGCGGTCATGGCAGCACCGCCCGGTGAACGGCGTTAACATAATCGCGCACGTGCGGGTTTTGGGATGGGAGGACCTCGTTTGCGGCAAGGTCGGCGACTACCTCGCCCGTCTCCAGGAAGATGACGCGGTGTGCGAGGTAGAGGGCTTCGTCAAGGTCGTGGGTTACCAGCAACACTGTCTTGCCGACACGCAGGAGTAAGACGCGGAGCATGGTCTGCATCTCCGCGCGGGTGAGTGGATCGAGTGCGCCGAACGGCTCATCCATCAATAGGATGCTGGGATCTGTCGCGAGGGCACGGGCCAAACCGACGCGCTGGCGCTGTCCGCCCGAGAGTTGCCACGGATAGCGTGCACGAAATTCGGGGAAGTCCAAACCAGCGAGTGCCATTACTTCGGCGCTCCGCTGCTCCTTTTGCGTACCGGATATTCCGGCGAGCTCGAGCGCGAGTCCGGCGTTGCGTTCGACCGTCATGTGGGGAAAGAGGCCAGTCTCCTGGATGACGTAGCCGATGGAGCGCCGCAGCTCTTTTACGTCGGAATTTGATGTGGATTTATTGGCTACGAGAACTGTGCCGGACGTGGGCCTCACCAATCCGTTCACCATCCGCAGCAGCGTGGTCTTTCCGCTACCACTGCGACCCAGAATAGCGGTGGTCGTTCCTGCTTCAAGTTGCAGTTGGATGTCGCGGAGTAATATGCGGCCGGACGCGTTGCCGCGTGCGGCTGGCAGCGCATAGCTAACATCCGCGAACTCGATAGCGGTCACGGCCATATCGGATGCTCATCAGTCTGAGTCGGCGCAGGAGCCGAGGCCCGGGACTTTTGCCCCATTATTACGGGCGACTTACCGCAGGCTGGAGCCCGCTGCTACTCCGAAAACTGACTTCGTAGAACGCACTGAACTAGTTTGTTGATGGTTGCGAAACTAATGGGGCTCGGTCGGCTCGGTCTCCGATGCGGCATCTTCACCGCCAGTTGTCGAAACCGGAATAGTTCCGGGATGTCCCTTTACGCGTACGACGGTGATCTTCTCGAAGCCTTCCTTAAAGGTTGGCGGCCGCAGACGTTCCGCCATCTTGTGCATCACTTCGTCGGTGACTTGGCGATCGCGTTTGGAGTTACGCTCCAGGCACACCGCAAGCGGCACGTCGAAGAAGACAGCCTGGACCTCATAGCCGAAGCTCTTGGCCATCTTGATCCACTGCTTGCGCTCGTGGGGGCTCAAATTGGTGGCGTCGACGTAGTTCCATGGCATCTTGGCGATGAGTCGCGCCCGTAACAGGCTACGCAACGTCGAGAAGACGAGTCCCTGGTAGCGTTGCTCCGTAATATCGTCGAACAGCAGGCTGCGCAGCAGGTCGCTGGACAGTGGGGTCACCCCGCGGCGCTTATACCACGTCGTTTTGCCCGAACCGGGAAGTCCAATCGCGAGAACCACATAGCCCCGAGGTTCCTTAGGCGAGATACTGGTCTGTTCGGCTGGAGGGGTTCCCAAGGAATCGGGTTGCGTCTCCAGAACCATTCTCTTTTCAGGCTCAGGCGCGGACGCAGGGGCAGCCTCGCCCTTCGCCGCTTTTGACGGGGGCACATGCTGTGGCGGCCCGACCGCAATGCTGGCTTCGTCTATCGTTTCAAGTGCTTGCACGGCCGAGGGTTCCGGGTATGAAGGTCTTAGCGGAGCCGGCTGGTTGGAGGGCAATTCCTGCCCACTTTTTCCCGTGGATTCCGATTCGTTCGGACCACGTCTGGAACGTCTTCTCATGAGTTCGCGCATCCAATCGCGCACATTGCGCATAGGTCGCTTGTAACACAGCGCGAAGGTCGCCGCAAATCCCCGCACCTTTGGCGATACTCTTACTGCTCGAAAAGTCGTCCCGCGTGAGTTTCTTTGCGCTTTTCCGGGCACACCGACGGAGCATGTGATTGCCGTCACACAATGCGCCCGGTTTCGTTGCGTCACCCCAATCCCGGTGCTAGCATCGGACTGACGACTAAAACAGAAAATTATCAATCACAGGACGCGACCTCGAATCCAGTATCAGGAGTAGATTTTCGAGTCCCACAGAGCAGGAAATCAGGAGCAGGCACGATCATGGCAGTAAAAGTTGGCATTAACGGCTTCGGCCGCATCGGACGCAACGTATTCCGCACTGCACTCGGCAACCCGGACATCGAGTTTGTCGCTGTCAACGACCTCACCACGCCAGCCACTCTGGCCCACCTGCTGAAGTATGACTCCATCCTCGGCAATCTGAAGCACGAGATCACCCACGGAGACGATTTCATCGCGGTTGATGGCAAGAAAGTCAAAGTCTTCGCCGAGCGCGATCCGGCTAAGCTCGATTGGGCTTCCGTTGGCGCCCAGATTGTTGTTGAGTCGACGGGCTTCTTTACGGACGCGACCAAGGCGAAAGCTCATCTCGGCACCACCGTCAAGAAAGTCATCATTTCGGCCCCTGCCAGCAATGAAGACCTCACCGTTGTACTCGGCGTCAACGACAACAAGTACGAGGCGGCAAAGCACAACGTCATCTCCAACGCGAGCTGCACGACGAACTGCCTTGCTCCTGTCGTCAAGGTTCTCAACGATACCTTTGGCATTGCAAGCGGCATTATGACCACGATCCACAGCTATACCAACGACCAGGTCATCCTGGATACTCCGCATAAAGACTTGCGTCGCGCTCGCGCTGCAGCTCTCAGCATGATTCCCAGCTCGACGGGCGCTGCCAAGGCGCTGAAGCTGGTGATTCCGGAGATGTCGGGCAAACTGGACGGCTTCGCAATCCGTGTCCCGACACCCAACGTCTCGGTCGTTGATCTGACGTTCGTCGCCGAGAAGCCGATCACAGTTGAGACCATCAACGCCGCGATCAAGACCGCTGCAGAAGGTCCGCTGAAGGGCATCCTCGGTTACACCGAAGAAGAGCTGGTCAGCTCTGACTTCAAGGGCAACCCGCTATCGAGCATCTTTGACTCGAAGCTCACGAAAGTCGTTGGCAACACCGGCAAGGTCATCGCCTGGTACGACAACGAGTGGGGCTACTCAAGCCGCGTCAAGGATCTAATCCTGTTCCTGGTCAAGAAGGGCCTGTAGCCTCGGACGATTGGGTTTCAAGGCTCATCATTCTGAATCAACGGAAGAATCCCCGCATGCATGATTGCGGGGATTTTTTCGTTGGTCATGTTGCGTTTGATACATGCTCGGCTAATTGACGGCAATGACTTGAGGTACGGCGTTCCATCCGCGGACGGCGATTTCTGCAGTTCCGCGTCCGGCAGCAAGTGGGTACTCCACTTCGACCGTCCGCGATTCGCCAGGTAGCAGGGAGATGTAGTTGTCGGAGTAGTACGCCGGCAGGATACGCACTTTATCCTTCGTGTCGACTAGAGTTAATTTGTTCTCCAGACTCACGACTGAGGTTGGATTGGTCAGTTGAATGGTTACCTTCACCTTGTCTCCCGTGGTCATAGAGCTAGCGGTCGTCTTGAGCAGCGTCGGGGCAAGGCGGTTCAGCTCCTTGTACGAGGACGGCTTCTCGCCGAGCCAATACAGATTCTGCGAAATCAGCGCGCTTTTGGCGTCACGGAGCTCGAGAGATACCAAGACCATGCCGCGAGCAAGAAGGGGTGCGAGGTCCAGATGGATACTTGACGCCGATGAATCAGCGCTGATGTTCTTCTGATCTGTCGCCTGAAATAGTAGCTCGTTGGAGAGTGAGTAGACTTTCGCGCTCACCGCTAATCCGGCGTGTGGCTCTGTTGTGGTGTTGATGACGTCGATCTGATAGTTCGATAAATTAAGTTGAACATGCAGCGGCTCGCACGCCTTCTTCACGCCATAAAACGACGCTTGGGTGTCGTAGTCGGAGCTGAGAATCTGCCACATGGTGCTCGGCCAAGCGGGTTGCGTCATCCATAGCAGGCGGCCGCTATTGGGCGCCCAGAGGTTGGCGTCCATGCCTTCAAAAATTGCGCGGTGATCGACATAATTTAGCATCTGCGCCTTACGTTCGAAGTCTTCCAGGCTGGTTGGCTCGCCGAACTCGGCCTTGATCTCGGCCATGAAGGGCGCGACATCGCCGTTCCCGCTCTGATGCCAGTCGTGATAAGCCCAGACGTCGCCGATGGGCCACTGGTCTTGCTTCGGAATGGTGCTCTCAAAAGACTCAAGCGTAGACATGGAAGGCGTACCGGTTTCAACGGAAAAACCGCGGTTGAGATTGGCGAAATATTGCACCGGATCCTGATAGCGATACGGTCCGCTGCCTTGGAGATTAACCTCATTCGAACTAGGCGAGTAGTAGCGCGTGCCGTCGAGTGTCCGCACAAGCTCGTCCAGTCCCATGTTAATGATTGGCTGGGGCACACCTTCATTGCGTCCGCACCACAGGATGATCGAGGGATGATTGCGAAAATGTTGGATGGTGTCGGCGGCGTTTGCGAGGAAGAGGGCTGGATCCTGTGCCTCTATGTTGTAGTTTTCGGTCGACTCCCAGAAGTCATTCCACACCATCATGCCGTATTCATCGGCCAATTCGTAGAAGGTCTCTTCAGTGCTCTGGCCTACCCAGTTGCGAATGGTGTTAAGGCCGGCGTCGCGATTCAGGCGGAAAAACGGCTCGAGGTGCTCGCGCGAGACGCGCTTGCGGAAGTCGTCCATGCCCCAGTTTCCGCCACGGGCCGCAATTCGAACTCCGTTGACACGGATAATGAGATAGGGCGAGGCGCGCAGATCGGTGAGAGGCTGGATCGCGGGTGAGTTTTCGGAACCAGAGGCGAGCGAGGCGACATGCGAACGGGCATCCATGCTACGTCCTTCGGGGATGTTGAGAGTCTTAGCTTCAGGAGCAGGGATCTCGCGCATGCCTTCGTGGCTGACGTCGACGATCGGTCCAGACGCCCCGCGTGCAGCGGTTGGAGAAAATTCGACGCGGCGCAGATGGCCGACGCTATCCAGCAGACTGAGCTCGTAGCTAACCTCGCGGACGCCGAAGCGGACCTCACGGGTATCCGAGATGGAACCAGCGGTACGAACTATGAGTTTTAGCTGATACAGCTCGGGCTTGCCGTATCCATTGGGCCACCACAGGCGCGGATGTCGCAGGTTGAGTTGGGCGAACTCGGCAGGAGTGAACTTGAGTTGATTTTCTCCAGGCTGAAGCAGTGCGTGTTTGTGCAGGGTGATCTGCTCAATCGAAGCCTCGACGGTTGCGTCGACGGGCTGCCGCGAGAGATTTGTGATGGGGACGGCGATCTCGACCGCGGCCTGCGACGTGTCGTGATTATGGAACGAAGTTACGACCTGCGCGTCGCCGATCTTCAGTCCGCGGGTTATCCGCAGGGTAACTGGCTGCCAGATCCCACTGTTCCGATCACGGACGGCGGGAATCCAATCCCAGCCTTCCGTGGCGAGGAATGTTGGGCCGTCGAGTTCCATGGTGCCGCCATTTTCGCCGGGCCCGCCAAGGACAGACTGCTCCTGCGGAATGCCGGGATGTGGAGGCGGTGAGATGCGAACGGCCAGCACATTCTTTTGTCCCGTTTTCAGCGCGGAGGTGACGTCGAAGCTGCCGCGGCGAAATGCGCCCTTCATCGTGCCAAGCAGTTTGCCATTCAGCCATACCGACGCTGAGTAGTTGATTCCCTGCAGCGTGATCTCTGCGTGAGAGGTGGCCGGGAGGGCCGAAGCCGGGACGCTAAACTCATTGCGATACCAGTAGTCCTGCTTGTTGAGAGACTCAGGGATGGCAAGATTATTGAGGCCGAAACTGGGATCGGGATAGATTCCGTCATCGATCATCGTAGTCAGCACGGTGCCGGGGACCGTCGCACGCATCCAGCCTGAGCCGTCGTAGGAAGCGCTGCTCACAGTTGCGCCGCCCGCGCTCACCTTCGGGGCTTCCCGCAAAGTCCAGCCGTCGGAAAATGTCCATTCTCCGACGGAAGTCTCGGTCAAAGATGGGCCAACAGGAGGACGTTGGATTGCTACCGGACGTGTGAAAGGTGCCAGTGTCTTCGGTACCGTGGCGGAATCCTGGGGAGCGCGGTATCCGGCCTGTCCTCTCGTCTGGAAGGGCCACGCTTTCGACGCTTCCTCGAAGTTGATCAGAGAGAAGTCAGGGGCTCCGATGTAAAGCTGATCAACTTCGTCGTCCGACAAAGCGCGGCGAAGCAGGGTGAAGGAGGCGATCTGTCCGCCAAAGTGATGGCTCTCTGCGACTCCAGTGGTCGGAGCCATCTCAAACGCTGGACTGCCGGGGTGCAGCGTCATCTTACCCGATGCAACCGGCTGGCCGTCAGCGTATAGATGGACCTGACCCGCATCGAAGGAAGCTGCGAGGAGATGCCACTTGCCGTCATCAAGGCTGGCGTTACCGGCGAGTCGATCGCGAAGACCAGCCTGAAAGATAATTTTGCCAGCTTCGATCGCAAGGAACCGAGCGCCTTCGCCGGATAAATTGCCGAAACCGGCCACTAGTTCAAGAGCAGTCACACGCTCGCTGGTCTTGATCCAGCAAAAGAGCGTCCAAGGCGAGTCGGCTAGCAGGATCGGGTCGTGGGCATCGGATATCGGCTTGGTAAGGCCAGGGCCATCGAAAAGGAAGGTGCCGTTGTATGGGCCGAATTGAGTGGGGTTATTTCCGACGGCGATGTTGGAGCCTTGGGCAACGGCTACAGCGGAAGAAAGGATGATAACGATAACTGCAGCCCGCGCGAGAATGCCTTCAATGAACATTGTGGAAGGGTACCGCTATTCGTGAAAGCATGGCGCGTCTTCCGGCACAATTTTTTTCTACAGCGGACCCGGACCGCGATTTGTGACTGGCGGATCCGTGCTGGTGCTACTGCTTGGACTGTTTGAAGAGCGGTCCAAAGCTGAGCGCAGCAATCACGACGTAAGCGGAGACGGCCCGGTGCCCGGGAGCGCCGCTGAAGGAGCCATCGGCATATTGCGGAGACGACTGCCGGTGGCGGCAAAGATGGCGTTGCCGACTGCAGGGGCAAGTCCAACCAGGCCGGTTTCGCCTGCGCCTGCGGAGGCTATGTCTTTGCGGTCGAGGAGAACGATCTCGACCCGGGGCGTGTCGGTAAATCGGGGAACACGGTAGTCAGCGAAGTGGGCGTTGGTGATGCGACCGTCCGCGAACGTGATGGCTTCGAACAGTGCGCCGCCGATACCCTGGACGATGGCTCCCATGTTTTGGTTTCGGAGACCGTCAGGGTTGACAACGGCTCCTGATTCCCAGGCTTGGACGACGCGGCTGACGTGAACCTTTTTAGTAGCGGGATCGATGACGACTTCGGCGCAGGTCGCGACCCATCCGCCTTTTTCCGCACCACAGGCGATGCCGAATCCGCGAGTGGGCGTGGGCTTCGATGTGGCCCAGCCAAACTTTTCGGCGGCAGCGTTTAGTACGGCAACCAGGCGGGCGTCGTTGAGGTTCTTTAGGCGGAAGGCAAGCGGGTCCATGTTGACTGCGTGGGCAAGCTCGTCCATGAAGGATTCGCGGGCGAAGTGGTTCGCAGTGGAGGCCAGTCCGCGATAGGATCCCTGTCGCAGCGGCGATTTTGATGCGTGATATTGCGTAACTGGAGTGGTTACTTTATACGGTGTGGCGAGGCCTGAGTTGCCGGAGTTGTAGTTGTAATGCTCCCATGAGGCGAGCGTTCCGTCGTGCAGGACAGAGGCTTTCAACTCCATCAGGCCGGCAGGGCGCAAGTAGGCCCAAGTGAACTCCTCTTCGCGCGTCCAGACAAGACGGACGGGCTGGCCAGCGGCTTTGGCGAGACGCGCTGCTTCGATGGCTGCTTCGCCGGTGTGTTTGCCTCCATAGCCGCTTCCCATGTCGGGTTGGATGACGCGGACCTGCGTGGGGCTGAGGTGGAAGGCGGCAACGAGTTCATCCTTGACGGCGAACGGGCGCTGCGTGCCAGTCCAGACCGTGAGCTTGCCGTCTTTCCACTGAGCTACTGCGGCACGAGGTTCGAGCGGCGCGTGCGCGATGTATTGGGCGGTGTAGGACTGGGCGAGCTGGATGCCTGAATCTGACGACTGCGTGACTGAGGCGACCGCTGGCTGAGCGTTGGTTTCGGGCCGAGGGCCTCCGCGCCCGGATTCGGGAGTGTTCTTCAGGTAGTCGAAGATGGTCTTGTTGGAGGGCTGCGCCGGGATGATCCATTTGGCCTTGATTGCGGAGATGGCTTGCTCGGCGGTGTATGCGTCGGGAGCGACTACTCCGATGAAGTCGCCGTCGTGGACTAGCTTGACTCCGGGAAACTTCTCTGCGGCCGTTGTATCGAGCGAGTCGAGCGTGGCATTGATGCCGGTCGGTCGCAGGACTTTGCCGAACATCATTCCGGGGAGTGAGATGTCAGATGGATACTGATGCTTTCCGGTTACAAATACGCGACCGTTTGCCTTAGGTACAGCGGTTCCGGCGATCTTCCAGTCCTTCGCGGGCATCAGGGGCACGCTGGTGGAGACGGTTGTTACCAGCTTTTCGCCCTGCGTGAGTTGACCGTAGGTGAGGGATTGGTTGGCGTTGGGCGCGGTGATTTTACCGTCCGCAACGACGAGGGAGGCGGCATCGCACGTCCATCTCTTTGCGGCGATTCCAAGAAGCGTCTGACGGGCGGCGGCGGCCATGGTGCGGAGGCGCGGACCCATGGTAGGCGTGGTCATGCTGCCGAATGTTCCCATGTCCCACGGTGTGAGGTCGGTGTCGCCCATGACCATTGTGATGGAGGCGAGGGGGACCATTAACTCTTCGGCGACGAGTTGCGCCAGCGACGTACGGATGTTCTGGCCGCACTCGATCTTGCCGGTGAAAACGGAGACGCTGTTGTCGGCGGCGATGTGAATCCACGCGGAGACTTCCTTGGGCAAATCGTGGCTGCCGAAGCCGCGGCCGGATTCTTGCGCGAGGATATTGCGATCGGTGAGGCAGACTAGAAGGCCTCCGCCGAAAGCTTTGAGAAAACTGCGGCGGTCGAGTTGGAAGCAGCGCGGCGCGTTGACTGGATCGAGGAGCGTGGTCATCGAGCGGCTCCTTTTGTCATGGAGTGCGACGCTCTCTGGACGGCTACGACGATCCGCGGATAGGTTCCGCATCGGCAGATGTTGCCGTTCATTCGGGAGATGATCTCCTTCTCCGTGGGTGCGGGCGTGTCGTGGAGCAGCGCGGTCGCGCGCATGATCATGCCGGAGGTGCAGTAGCCGCACTGGAATGCATCTTCGTCGAGGAAGGCCTGCTGGACAAAGGTGAGTTGACCGTGCTGTTCGAGGCCTTCGATGGTGGTGATCTTTGCGGCGGCTGCATCCGAGAGGAGCGTTTGGCAGGACTTAGTTGCCTTGCCGTCGAGCAGGACGGTGCAGGCTCCGCACTCGCCTTCGCCACAGCCGTATTTTGTGCCGGTAAGGTTGAGGCGGTTGCGCAGGACGGAGAGTAGGGTCTCGTCTCCGGGCGCGCTGACGGGCGTTTTGGCGCCGTTGATGTTCAGAATAATTTCGCTCACTTGGGGACTCCGGTGAGAGAAGGATACGCCAGTGGGTGTTTTGCCAACAATTTGCAGTTGCGAGGCTCACTCGCGGAGGTTCTTGCTGGCGACCTGCAGCGCGTGGATGAGGAGGCTGGCGCGGCGGAGGTCGATTTGGTTGGTGGAGATCAGGGAGATGATTTCGCTGAGGGAGTGCTGGAGCTCGCGACGGCTGGTGGGAAGCGGCAGGTTGAAGGACTGGCGAGCGATGCGGCGGTCTCGGCAACGGGTGCGATACGCGTCGCGGTTGGTATCGGCTCGGCGCGCGGGGTGATGGTAGTAGCAGAACGCTTGACCAAGAAGGGCGGGGGAGCCGCAGAGATGGGCGGGTCCGGACGGCGCGGGCGGGATAAGGTGGGTGCAAAGGGCGCGGATGTCCTGGTCACGGTGGTTGGGCTGGACTGGGTGATTCATGGTATCGACCCCCTAAGGTACTTTTGTTGTCAAAGTCTAGTTGGCGCAGGGTTTAGTTCGGACTTGGGCCTGGTATATACCATCTGTGCCGGTCCGGCGATAAGACTGCGGGTTAAATGCGCGAGCCCGGCGGATAGCCGGGCTTCTTAAAACTTCTTCTACCTTGAGTATAAAGGGGCGTGTCAAGGATTTGCTGTGGGAAACGGGGCTAAGTGGTTGATGCCGTGAGCGTTGTTTTGCTGTACCGGGAGGACGCCGTGGTAACTCTATTCCGAACCCGGCACCCGGCCGGCAATCCCACATCTCAAAGCGAGATGTGGGGCACCCAATTTTGCGGTGTCTCAGATGTGGGCCACCCGCC
>JANYLK010000060.1 GCA_025357875.1 Granulicella sp. | reverse complement strand
CTGTGGTCACTGCCCGATTTGGCCCGTCGGGTTCAGCGCTTGAGTTCACCGATCGATAAGGCCCGTCGAACGGGCTGAACTCGGCCAGCGGCTCAGCTTGCTCGCAATCGGACCCGGATGTAGCGGATGCTTGTTTCAGAGGCGTCTTCTGAAGTTCACTCAACGGTTAGTCTCCCAACCATCGAGCGTAGCATCCTCCGGGTTACCGGCGAAATCCTGGTAAAGTGCGGGTGGCGGGCGCTGAGGCCACGACACCGTGGTTAGGGCGGCGCTCTACTGAACGCGGCCGTTGTGGAAGGGGAGACGGTAGGCGACACCTACGCTAAGGGTTACCGGGGTAAGGGTTTGTGGATCGATATTCCACTGCTGATGGGTGAAGTCAATACGCAGATCCAGTTGAGAGTGGATAGGGATGGTCGCGCCACCACCAAGGGAGTAAATGAAGGTGTTGTCCCCGACGTAGCTATTGGTGGGATTTGTGAAGGTGATCTTGCCTTCGCCGCCCAGCAGCGTGAAGTAGGGATGGATGCCGTGGATGGTGGTTTGGAGCTTGAGACCGCCAATATAGGAGCGCTCGCCGACGGTAGAGCCATTGGCGGAGGTCATGCGTACTTCGAGGGAGGGCTGCACAATGGATCGGATGAAGTGGGTGTAGTCGAGGCCGATGGTGTAGCCGATGTTGCTGGTGGGACCCCAGTCGGGACTGAGGAGGGTGGTTTGGACAAAGGGAGCAAACTCGCCGCCGCGCTGTGCCGCTTCCATGGCCTGCGCCGGGGCGAGTCGGGCGGACGTCAGCAGTACGACGCAAAGACCGGCTATTTTCCAGATTGAGCAATGCGACAGGTTCGACAAGAGACACCTCGGGGACTTCAGCTGACCGTCATTCAGGGTTGAGGAGCTACTGGTGGATGGACGGCCTTTTGTGCTATCTCTACTGTGCCGTGGGAGAGCCGGATACGTTATCCCCTATCGGGACCACGCGGCTACAACTTTAGCGAAAGTAACTGGGACGAGTTGGATTTTTCGCGCGATTTTAAGGTCGGCGCGGGCGTTGCGGAGAGCTTCCCTGCTCTCCGAGGAGGGCCGTGGGAAACTGCTGAAGGGTTTTGGAAGGGGGTAAGACTTCAGGGTTCGAGGCGGAGGGAGAACTCTTCGATCACAGGATTAGTGAGGACCTCGCGGGCTATCCGTTCGACTTCAAGCTGCGCCTGGGCGGGATTCTGGGCGAGCGAGTCGTCAAGGGTGAGCTGAAAGTATTTTCCCTGGCGGACGTCTGCGACTCCGTTGTACTGCATGCGGCGGAGCGCACCGGCGACGGTCTGGCCTTGAGCATCGAGCACGGACCTCTTCAACGTGACGTAAACATGCGCCTTCATGAAGTTAGATTATAGACTTAGGACTGTGCGAGGCTGTTCTTATAGACTGGGGAAGTATGACACTTTTGCGTTGACCGAAGTGAATCCAACTCCATCCCGAACTGACACACTTCGGACCGAGACGAGACCCTAGACATTATGACGAACTACCTGGAGCTGCCTGTTGGGGACCAAAGCCCCGAAGTAATCAATGCCGTCATCGAGATTCCTCTCGAGGGCATTAACAAGTATGAGTACGACAAGGAATTTCATGTGTTTCGGCTGGACCGGAATCTATATTCGCCGGTGCATTATCCGGGAGACTATGGGTTTGTGCCGAGTACGCTGGCGAGCGATGGAGACCCGCTGGACGTTCTGGTGTTGGTGGATGCGCCCAGCTTCTCGGGATGCGTGCAGTTGGTGAGGCCGATCGGCATGCTGGAGATGATGGACCAGGGGCTGGCGGACGAGAAGATTCTGTGTGTAGGCAGGAACAATCCGCGCTACAAGGATGTGTGGAACTACTCGGAGATCTACCCGCACATGCTGAAGGAGATTACGCATTTCTTTGCCATTTACAAGGATCTTGAGGGCAAGCGGGTAGAGATTAAGGGATGGCGGGATGCATCGTTTGCGCGCAGTAAGGTGCTGGAAGCGCAGCAGAGGTTCATCGATAACAAAACCAATCCGGAGCCGAAGCCAGTGCCGAAGTAGGGTTTGGGACGCAGGTTTAAATTGGAGGGGCCGCCTTAATGGGCGGCCCTTTGTGTTGCCAGGCGGCTTTTAGTTGATGGCGATGTAGGCGTAGTTATTTTGGTTTGTTATTGTCGGCGAGAGGTGAGAGGTCACCAGGATAACCGGCTGGGGATTGGGGATGGCTGCCGGAGCGGTGTACAGGCCGGTTTGGCTGATGCTGCCCAAAACCGGATTGCCTCCAACGACACATGTAGTAAGAGCGAAGGGAGCGGGGCAGACCTCCCAGAGTGGCAGGTTGTCGGTGCTGTAAAGCGCTGTAAAGCCCTGAGTGGCGCATACGACGGTTGAGGTGCAGGGCGCGGCTCCTGCGACACCGCCGGTGAATTGATAGCTGGCGTTACGGGCAAGGGTCAACACGGGGGTGATCAGGCCGGCGGGCTGAGTGTTGGTGTGAGGTGTGAGATAGGGAACAGGACCGGTGAAGATTTGAATGAGCTGACCAATAGTCGCCACGGAGGTGGGATCGTTGGGATTGCTGGGCACGGAGGCAACCAGCAAAACATCTCCCTGCGGTATGCCGAGGGCTTGTGCCTGGAGCAGCGCAGCACCGCTGTAAATCGGGACACTTGACGGGGCGCTGTAGAGGGCGGTGGCTCCGCTAGAGGCATTGATGATGCCGACTGAACTGCCGGACTCAGTGACAGGAACCGTGGTGCCGGTGGGTGGGTTCGTGATGCTGGCGAGGTTGGGCTGCGGGAAGAGAGCCCAGGTTACGTTGGTCGAGGGAGCGTTGACAACGGTCGCGGTGAACACGGTATTGCCACCCTGGCCGCCTCCTGGGGGCATCAAGACTACGCTTCCGGGATTTGGCGGTTGAGGGTAGGCCGGATTGTAAAAGACAATGATTCCGCTATTAATGCAGTCCGCGCAGGCGGCAGCGAGCGAGAGCGAGACGTTCTGGTAGCTGAAACTTGCCGGGGCCGCACAACCGATCAAAGAGTAAGCAGCGGCGACGGCGGTTAGTGCTATGGCGAACGTCTTGAAGCAAAGTTTCATTGGAGGAATCCTTTGTAATCCGGAACCAGAGAAGCATATCTAAAAAAATACATTCACGAAAGTGTTTTCTGTGGGTGGTAAATTCCTCAACTTACCGGGGTGTCATGGTCTATTCCGTTTGAGTCCGAACGCTACCACCCAAGGATCACGCCGGGCCAGAGTTTGCTCAACACTGTGTTGAACGATCCCGGAACGCGAGTCGGGCGAGCAGGTAGGCCAGCGGGCCGGCGGCTGCGACGAGGGCGGCAAAGGTAAGGGCAGGAAGCGGGCCGACACGTTTGTCGTGTGCGGCATAGAGCGCGAAGGCGATGAGCATCGCGGGACCCACGCCGGCGGCGATGGCAGCGGGGAGGCCTCCGGGGATGCGGAAAGGACGTTTCAGCGAAGGTTCGCGCACACGGAGGACGACGAGGGCGACGAACTCGAGCATCAAAGAAGCGCCGTAGAGGACGAGGTCGATGGAGATGAGGCGTTCGAAGGAGAGTCGGAGCGCAAGGGCCCAGGCCACGGCGCAGACCACGACGCTGGCCCATGGAACGGGTGCGCGAGTCGGGGTCGCCTGGGTTGTGCGGGTGAGGAATCGGGGGAGCAGACCGTCCTTGGCGAGTGCGTAAGGGACGCGCGCATAGCTGAGCATCAGTGCGTTGAACATTCCCGCGCCGTTGAGCATGCCGCCGATGACAATCGTGAAGACGAGCGCGGTTCCGAGGACGCCGCCGCCGAGGATGGAGCGGGCGGCGTCGGTCCATGCGCCGGTGGAGAACTGGCTGGCGGGAACGCCGGCGAGCGCTACGGCAGCGAGCGGGACTATATATGTGACCGCGACCAGGGCCGCGGAGATCAACATAGCGCGAGGGTAATTGCGCTGCGGGGCTTCGACCTCCTGCGCGATGGTGGAGGCATTGTCCCATCCCATGTAATTCCAAAGCGCGACCGAGACGGCTCCTGCGAATGACGGCGCGACGACGGGTGTGCGGAGCAAGGTAAGGACGTGCGCGTGGCCCATCAGGCCCTTCCAAAAGCCTGTGGCGATCAGAACGACGAAGGGCGCGAGCAGGACAGCGAACATCCCGACCGAGCCCTCGCCGACAGATTTTGCACCGCGAAGATTCCATACAGCACATAGGAGCACGACCGCGAGCGCCCAGAGAGTGCCACGTGATCCGGCGGTGAGGTTTGGCGCAATGCGTGAGAGGTAGGTGACAAAGAGGACTGGGTAGATGGCCATGTCGAAGACGCTGGCGGCGAGCGAGAGCCACGCCTCCTGAAACCCCCAGAAGGGACCGAGAGCGCGGCGAACCCAGCAATAGTAGCCACCCTCTTCAGGCAGCGCGGAGGCAAGTTCGCCAACCATCAGCGAGGTGGGCAGGCTCCAAAGGATGGGGATAATGAGCAGGAGGAGGAGAGCGCGACCGTAGCCAGCTTCGCCGATGATGTCCTCGATGCCGTAGGGGCCACCAGCAACCATGAAGTAGGTGGCTCCGATGAGCGGGAGAAGCCGCATCTTGCTGGTGCGCGCGGAGGTGGCGATGGCGGGTGTGCTCCTATGGCGGGGTCACATTCAATGTAGCGCGTAGCGGGCGGAGCCAATGCATCGGATGGGCAGTAATATTAGACAGGGCGCTTCGGGTTCAGGTGAAGAAACAGTGGTCCGACTCAGGCAGGCTCGTTCTGTTCGTTCTCAGAATTCGCTTCATGGAGATCGCGCTGCCTAAGTGCAGCCGTTTGCTCCTGGGCTTCCATCCACCCACGCAGAATTACTACAGCTGCTACTTGATCGATCAAGTATTTGCGATCTCGCCGGTCATGCCCTGCTTCGTCGAGGATCTCGTGCGCCTCAACTGAGCTCAGCCGTTCATCCCACAGCACTACCGGCAGACCTGAACGCCGGCGTAACTCTTCGGCGAATTCCTGCACCTTGGCTGCCCAGGGACTGACGTCGCCCGACATGTGCAGCGGATTGCCCACCACAATCCTGACGACGTCATGCTTGCGAATCAAACGAAGCAGGCTACGCATATCGTCGCCGCGACCTTTGCGCCATAGCGTCAGCAGAGGCTGCGCGGTGTAGCCCAGCGGGTCCGATAGCGCCACGCCGACGCGCACCTTGCCGACATCGAGAGCCATTACCCGTCCGCTTGCCACAGGTTCAGTCTACGACGCGCCTGTCGGCTTGATGTTGCCCAGCTGGTCTGGGTTCCTGCTCAAGATACGGCCTTGCGAGCCTTCTTCTTGCGTGTCGGCGGCTTTGGAGCAATGCGGGAGACAACATCTTCCAGCTCTGCCAGGCGCCGCTTCATCTCCGTCACTTCCTCGGCGTTGGATGTTGCAGCGGGCCGCACGCGTGAGCTTTCGGCCGCACGATCTGCCGCCGCCGCGCCAGTCGAATCCGCCTTCCCCCGAGCCTCGCCAGCTGGCCGCGACATGAAGTCGAACGGATTTACAGTTGGAGCCATGACGCGGTATGTATTTTGGTAAAAATCCAGGATCGACTTTATGTATTTGAGGGTGCCTTCCTGACCTGCCTTGCCGGACGCAATCACCATCTGGCGGAGGACATCGAGGGGGAAGTTGGACCCCGTTGTCTTGGCGTCTTCCACTATGATCTGGGTCAAAATCAGGCGCGTAATATCTTCGCCGGTCGCAGCGTCGACAACCTTGACTTCCTCGCCGCGTTGCAGCATTTGGGCGACCTCGTCCAGGTTTACATAGCGGCTATTGGTGGTGTCGTAAAGGCGCCGATTTTCATATTTCTTGATCAGAACGGCTTTTGGCTCCATATATCTTCATATTACCCCCTTGACAACAGGCACGGATGGAGTAGTCTAGCTTAATGCTGCACTGCAGCATTACTTGCAGCATGCATCTCCTGAGGAGGATGATATGGCTACCCGCAAAGCAACCCACGTTGAAGAGAAGCAGGCAGAAGTAGTGGAAACGATTGCAGCTTTGTTTACAAAGAATGTCGAGCGCGTCGCCGACGTGCAGAAGAAGAGTCTTGATCTGGCCATGCAACAGAACGCGGATGTGATTGGCGCCTTGAAGAAGATTGCCCAAGTCGTCCCGGGCACACCAATCCCTTCCGTTCTTGACCTGTTCGCGCATGCGTTTGGGCAGTTTGTCGATCTGCAAAAGGGCGCAGTTGAGCTCGCAGTGGAACAGAGCCATACCCTGGCCGGGTTTGCGAATGAACGGATCAATTCGTTTTCGAGCGCGACCGATGCGGTAGCCACGATGGTGCAGAATACCGTGGAGCGCACCGCCGTGGCACAGAAGAGCGCACTTGAATTTTCGGCGGCACAGACCAGGACGGTTATCGACACGTTCAAAAAGCAGTCTGGGGTGGCCGGAACCCAAACCGAAGCTGCAGCTGATTCCATGCAGCGCGGATTCGACACGCTCGTCGAGAGTCAGAAGAACATGTTGAACTTCGCCTCGAGGCGGAGCGCGTAAGTCAAATAATTTGAAGTTTTCTTAGCTGGAGGCAGTCCGGAGCAGGAATCACGGTGACGTGGCTCCTGCTTTGTGACTGCCGATAGGTATAGGCTCGATGGATTGATTGGAGGAGTTCGATGAGTGAAGCAGAGGCGGGAGCCACCAAACAGCCAGATCCCACAGAGCAGTTCCGCGAAATGCGGGATGCTTATCTGGCAATCTGGTCGAAGAGTTTGATTGAAACGGTCAACAGCGAGAGTTATGCGAAGGCCTCCGGCGCTGCGCTGAATGGGCTTCTGGCGGTGGCCGCTCCGCTTAAGGAACCAACCGAGCAGATGATGTTAAAGATGCTGCAACAGCTGAATATGCCTACGAGTGCGGATTTCGCGGTGCTTGCGGGACGATTCACGAATATTGAATTGCTGCTGGATAACCTTGACGCTAAGCTGGACAGGATCGAAAGCCTGGTTACCGGTTCTACATCCGAGAGGCAAAAAACGCCAAGCGAATCAGCCTCAGATGGGGCAGACGTCGACCGAAGCAACGCAAATTCTGCCAATGCTGGAGTGCGCGCCAAGGCACCACGCGCCGCCAGAACGACCGCACAGAAAAAGCCGATAGCGCTTCGGGCAGGTGGAACTCTAAAGCGGACCGCAACCGTGAAGCCAGTCCGACGCAACTCGAGAAAAGGAATCAGGTAAACCATGGTAGAAGCACCGGCAATGGACCAGTTATCTATTCTTGAGGAGCGCCTGAAGACTGTCACCAGGGTGATGACGTCGAAGGCGCCAATCGCGCAGACGCCGAAGGAGTTGGTATGGACGCTGAACAAGGCGAAACTATTTCGGTACGTTCCGGTCGTTCCTCAAAAGGACCGCCATCGGATACCTCTGCTGTTGATCTTCGCTCTAATGAACCGGCCGCACATTCTGGACCTTCGGCCCGGTCATAGCTTTGTCGAGTACCTTGTCGGGCAGGGTTTCGACGTTTACTTGCTGGATTGGGGCGTTCCTGGCCTTGAAGACAAGCATTTGAAGTTTGACGACTACACCTTGGAGTACATGCCCAGAGTAGTTCGTAAGATCAAAGCTGTATCCGGGGTTGAGGAAGTGAGCATGTTGGGATGGTGCATCGGCGCCATTCTTACGACCATCTATGCATCGTTGAGACCCGACGATGGTCTGCGCAACTTGATTTTGCTGACCGCACCTCTCGACTTCTCCAACCGGGAGAAATTGACTTTCGGCCGCTGGACCGACGAGCGGTACTTTGATGTCGACAAGGTTCTGGCTACATTTGGCAACATGCCGGCAGAGATGATTGACTACGGTGCCAAGGCTCTGAAGCCGGTCGAGAACTACATCGGCAATTATCTGAAGCTCTGGGACAATCTTGATAATCCTAAGATTGTTGAGAGCTGGCACGCAATGAACACCTGGGTGACGGACAATATCCCCGTGGCTGGAGGGGCGTTCCGGCAACTCATCGTCGATTTGTATCGCCATGATCGATTGATGAAGGGTGAACTGATGATCCGTGGCGAACGCGTGGATTTGAGCCGGATGCGCGCCAACTTGTTAACGGTAATTGCCGAGGGCGATCACATTACGCCGGCGTGCCAATCGGAATCGATCGTGACCAAGATCAGCAGTCAGGACAAGCAAATCTACCGCGTTCCTGGAGGTCATATCGGTATCATGGCCGGCAATGCCGCACACAAGCGTACATGGCCGCATATTGAACAGTGGCTTGCACCTCGCTCCAAATAGCTACGGCCGGCGGTTCGTTTTCAACCGTCGGCCGTTCTATTTTTTATCGAGCGTTGCTTATACGAATCGCTGCTGTCTTAGTTGAAAGCCTCAAAGATTGCTGCGATGCCCTGCCCTCCGCCAATGCACATGGTGACCAAGGCGTAACGGCCATTGATGCGGCGCAGTTCATGAAGCGCTTTTACGGTGATGATTGCTCCGGTGGCTCCCAATGGATGGCCCAGCGAAATTCCACTTCCGTTAGGATTGGTCTTCGCAGAGGATAAGCCGAGGTCACAAGTAACAGCGAGGGCTTGCGCGGCAAATGCCTCGTTCATTTCCAGGACGTCCATTTTATCGATGGTCAACCCAGTTCGTTTGAGTAGCTGTCTGACTGCGGGAACGGGACCTATGCCCATGTATTTTGGCTCCACCCCGGCCACTGCGTAGTCGACCAGCTTGGCCATCGGCTTCAGGCCGCGCTCCTCCGCCGCTTGACGATCCATCAGAACGAGAGCGGCGGCACCGTCGTTGATACTGGATGAGTTGCCAGCGGTTACTGTTCCATTCTTGTCGAATGCGGGTTTCAGTTTGGCAAGGCTTTCCAGTGTCGCGTCGGACCGTGGCGATTCGTCGATGGCAAAGGGTATCGTGCCGCCCTTTATTTTGATTTCGATGGGCACAATCTGTTCGGTAAACTTGCCGCATTGGATGGCGCTCACAGCGCGTCTGTGACTTTCCACCGCCAGCTCGTCCTGAGCTTCCCGCGTGATGTTCCATTTGCGGGCAATGGTCTCGGCGGTGACACCCATGTGAACTTTCTCAAATGGGTCTGTTAGTGCAGCTACCATCACATCTATTGCAGAAGTGTCGTTCATCCGCGCTCCCCACCTCATGTTGGGAAGCCAATAGGGAGCACGGCTCATGGATTCCGCACCCCCGCCTACCGCGGCCACAGCATCGCCATGGACAATCGTCTGCGCCGCAGCGAGGATACCAGACAGACCGCTACCACAGAGACGATTGAGCGTGAGCGCTGAAGTCTCAACCGGCAAACCACCATCCAGGGCCGCGACCCGCGCCAGATACATATCCTTAGCGTCAGTGTGGATCACATTGCCGAAGACGAGAGCGCTAATTTCGGTTGGAGCAAGTCCGGAACGGCGCACCGCTTCGCGTGTGACAATTGCCGCCAATTCGCTGGGCGGTATGTCCTTCAGTGCGCCGCCATACTTTCCCACTGCAGTTCGTACAGCACTTAAAATAACAACTTCCCGATCGCTCATCTGAATTCCTCTCAGTGCCGGGCCTGATTACATTGGCAAGAGAAGCGTCGGGGGAGGAAGCGCGTTTCGAGCAGGTGTGATCCAAGGGCGAAATTACCCTGTAACGGGCACAAAGTATTATACATCCAAGGACGCCAGCCCGTCCGTCTAGTAACAGACCATCATTGGGGAGATTTGCGCGGTCGTCGCTTTCGGTTGCAAAGCTAGAAATGCATTCCGCCACCGCAGATCAAGACCTCACCGGTGACGTAATCCGACAAGGGGGAGCAGAAGAACAGTACCGCTCCGGCGGCCTCTTCGGGTGTTCCCAGACGTCTCAACGGACAGGAATTTTTCATTGACTCCAGCATGGCTGGTTGGACCCCGAGTCGGATTTCGTGACCATGCATTTGCAGATTTGTATTGTTGCCATTCAGCGGCTGGATAAGCCGCGTCTCAATCAGACCGAAGCCGACGGCGTTGACGTTTACGTTGTACCTGCCCCACTCTTTTGCGAGCGTACGTGTGAGGCCGATCACACCGGCCTTCCCCGCCGAGTAGCCGGACTGTCCCGGATTTCCGTCGGTGGCGGCGATGGAAGTGATGTTAACTACCTTGCGCATCACTCGCCGATTATTGGCCGCCTCACTTTTAGCTGCTTCGCGAATATATTCGGAGGCCGCGCGCAGTATACGGAACGGCGTCACCAGATGAATATCCAGCATGGCTTGAAACTGTTCGTCCGTGGTCTTCTGGATCACGCTGTCCCAGCTGTAGCCAGCGTTGTTGACGATAATGTCGATCGCACCAAATGCGCCCAAAACAGCGTCTACCACTGCCTTTGGTGTCGAAGGGTCAGTGAGATCTCCGGTCACGTGGCGTACCCGTTCTTCGTGCCCGAGATCAGCTTGTGCCTCCAGCAACAGAGTTTCGTCCATGTCGTTCAACATGACGTTGGCGCCAGCCGCCGCTAGTCGTTTTGCGATCGCTCTACCGATCCCGCGGCCGGAACCGGTTACTAAAGCGGTGCGGCCTTGCAGTGAGAACGGCGATATCGATGTATCGGCAGCGGCAACGGGTTCCCCGATTGCGGTGTGGTTTTCCAGCGTAATGGACATCACTTAGACCCTCCGTGGTCGCAAATACAAATGTCACTTGCATGGGATGGCTCGAAAACTAGCAGTCTTATTATATTGCATTGCAGCATACGATTATATGCATTGCAGCATCGCAAAGTTGCCTTGTGTCGAGGGTCACATTTACCACCGTGTGAGGAGAGTAGTATGACCGCGCATACAGGGTCGACGTAAGAGGAACTCCAAATGGCACGAATAGCGTTGGTAACCGGTGGCACTCGAGGAATAGGGGCAGAGATCAGCGTGGCGTTGCAAGATGCGGGTCGCACTGTGGTCGCGACTTACGCAAGTAATTGCAGTGCTGCTGAGACGTTCACGAAAGAGACTGGCATCAAAAGTTACAAATTCGACGCTTCCAATTTCGAAGATTGCAGCGAAGCGCTAAAGAAAATTGTTGCTGAAGCGGGTCCCATCGAGATCCTGGTGAACAATGCAGGAATTAGTCGCGATGGAACGCTGCAGAAGATGACTCGCGACATGTGGGATGCGGTCCTCGATACGAATCTGGGGTCCTGTTACAACCTTTGCAAGCTGACGTTTGACGCTATGAAGGATGCGAAGTTTGGGCGCATTGTTAACGTAGGCAGCATGAATGGCCAGGCAGGCCAGTACGGCCAGGTGAATTATGCCGCTGCGAAGTCTGGTATCCACGGCTTTACCAAGGCTCTGGCACAGGAAGGCGCGCGGTTTGGTATCACCGTTAATGCAATCGCTCCAGGCTATGTCGATACCGAAATGGTGCGGGCGGTGCCACCCGAGGTGCTGCAGAAGATTATCGCTCGCATTCCCGTAGGCCGACTTGGCAAACCAGGCGATATCGCACGTGGTGTGGTATTTCTTACCTCCGACGAAAGCGATTTTGTCACCGGATCTACGCTGTCAATCAACGGCGGTCAGCACATGTATTGAGCATGGAAGAGGGGTCGCGCCAGCGGCACATATACAACCTGTCATTGCAAGCCAAATAGCTATTGAATCGAGGTCTGATATGGCTCAAGTTAACGATTTATCCGGGGCACCGTTTAACTCTACGTCTGATTCTGAAATTAATTCGGTAACCGGAGCGGTGCCGCTACCTCTCCGCGTTGCCCCAGATATCGGCCAAATTGCTGATCGGTGCGTGCAGGACATAGATCCATCCCAAGCCTCCACAGCTTCACATTTCGGCGACTGCAATCTCGAGTGTTGCCATTGTGCCGTTCGTTGGAATGCCAGGCGTACTCTGCTCGAGAGTGAAGCATAGAAGGCCGCTTCGCAACCACCGTTTCTGGAATAGCGGTGCAGATATACGTCACAAACACCGACCGTAGATTCTAGTGGCCGTGGTTTGTTTGCGCATGTCGACTAGTTTCCAGGACCATAGCGATGCCATTGAACATCGCTTCAGGACCTTCGACTTTGCTGATAAATCGACCTGCGAGGGCAGCGTCAGCCGGCAGCTCATTTACCCCGGAGATGATGACGACAGGCATTGCGAGTGTCATCGTCTTGATCTGCCTGGTGAGTTCAGTTCCCAACTTGCCGGGCATCATTTGATCGGTAAGCATTAGGTCGAACTTGCGCGTCGCCAATAACTCGAAAGCCTGTTTGCCTGAAGATGCCGCTACGACTTCGTACCCTTGTTTTTGCAGGATGAGCCGACGCAATGTGCTCGCAATCTCTTCGTCATCCACACAAAGGATTACTCATTTAGTCGTGGCCAATGGGCTCCCTGCCTGATATTGCCGGCGGCCCGCTGCAGACTGCGAGGCAAATTGTCCCGCAACACTTCTGCACGATCCCTTTGCTGATCCACAAATCAAGGCCACTCCCGGTGGACTTGGTGGTGAAGAAGGATTCAAAGAGTTGATTTACGAGGTCTGCTAGCAATCCTTTTCTAAGGAAGACCTTGTGACACAGCATAACGGCTGCTTAGATTTACGAGTTGATGGGTGCCGTGCGACCCCCACTTTCGAGCACTTTGGAGCACTCCTTTATATAGATAGGACATCCGTCTGTTGGCCGCCAATCGTCGAAGGTCGATGCAGCGGAGGACGATGGGATCATTTAATGTAGTGTCGCCAGTCGAAGACCACGCGAACACCGGTCGTCACGATGGTGTGAGCATCAGGAGTTGGAGCACCTATGGGTGAGACAACTGAAACCGCAGTCGGCATATCGAAGCCTACATAGGGCTGCAGCAATAGGCCAGAACCCTGGTTGAAAGAGAAATTGCGGAACAGGCGATACTCGAGAATGGGAAACTCGACTTGCAGGGAGTCGAGACTTACGACGGTAGCGTTGTTCGGGGGTACGCCCGGGGTGCTCAGCTGAAACGGGTGATCCCCGCCGTTGCGAAAAATGCTTACGCCCACTTCACGCCCAAGAACGAACTGCAGGCGACCAGCGCGAGTTGCGATGCCAACCTGCCAGGGGATCAATCCGCCGTTTGCTGCTCCTACCGCCATTTTTTGCAGAGTCCCGCGCGATGTAAAAGCAAGCACAGGTGACGCGAGAGCTACGTCGCCTGGGATCAGCCAGAAAGGCATCCGAAGCCGCGCGGTCATTGCGCCGCGCCCGGGAAGTGTGGTCGCGCCAATGGCGTGATTATCATCACGGACGCCGAATTCGACGAAGACCAAACCGTCGCTGGAATCGTTAAGGACACCATCCAGACCCAAGCCTACGCGGGCCGATAACTCAATATCAGAGGTGGCACTTACACCCGTCTCTCCGGGGCCAAAGCCATGCGTCAACAAACCTCCGCGGAACCCGGTCGATAGCCCGACAAAAGCGCCAAGTTCGCTGCGAAATCGCGGTAACTCGCCTGCGCCTGTACCCAATGCAGGTACAGGTGTCTGCATGAGAATGGGTACAAGACTGGTAATGTCCGCGCGCGTACCCGAGGCTGAAGGGAACCGCGCTTCTCTACAGACATTGAAAGAATCCGCTTCCCTGTAGTTTGGATCGTCGGGGATAGTCAGTTCGACCTTGCCTTCGAACGAATCGACTAATTGAGCCAGGCTATCCCGGACGGCGTTGGCTGCGCGTTGGGCGTCAGCCGGTCTCATGAAAGCATCGCCCTCGCCGACAAAGCGCTCGCCATTCCAAGTGGTGAGGGCGAGACCACGCTCGCTATAAAAGTCGTGCGTCCCCTTGCGCACCGCTGTCAATCCCGAGTTACCTGCGACGTGGCCTGCCGCGAAACTGTCCTCGAGGAAGTGCAAACCGAAAGCTTCATCGGCAAGTGCTGCCCGGATAGCATCCGCGTGCGCTTCAGCGGGTACTAACCCCCGGGAGACGCTACGCGCCCTGTCGAGCGCTCGCAGGTGATACCAAGCGTAAGTTGCTAAAGCATTGACTTCAGCTTTGGGACCTAGCGTGAGACGCGCATATGCCTCGGGATCCATGGTGACGTCGGGCCGCGCCAGCAAAAAGTGCGCGTTGTTTGAGCTTGCGCGCGTTAAATACTCCGGATCAGTACGCTCCAGCGCAAGGTCGGAGTTGCGTACTGCATTACTCCGCTCACTGCGTCGCGAAGCGTTGGCGAGTTGCGCTTTCAGCCGGGCGCTGACTCGTTCTACGCCTATGACCCATGGGGCCTTGAGAACCGTGCCGAGCATCTCCTGCGCCGAGCAGGAGTGGTCCCCGGAGATTGCAGCCCACGCTGCGAAGTCGACACAAGTTGGATTTGACCCTTGCGTCGGATCGGAGGACTGTGCACAGAGTCGATTTTCGTACCCGGTGCGAGCCTCAGACCAGAGCGCATTCAGATGGGATTGCCTGTCTGAGTCGAGCGTTTGCACCGCGAGGACGGCAATGTCGCGGTGCTCGGGAAATACCCATGCAAACGCCGGGAAGACTTGAAGCCAGACAAGCAGGAGGACCAGCGTGGACCTTGAAAGGTTTCGCTGGATATATTGTCCAGCAGACGCGATCATCGCGATAGCTTTCATCCCTGCTTCTCCTCAGAGGTGCCTCCAATGTACATCACTAGGTTCTTATCGAGGCTGCGCTAGAATTTCCTGATTAGAATCTCCAGGAGGTTGCCCCCGGGAATCGCCGGCGGTGTTCCTCTTTGCGCTGTAAAGTATCTTTTTCAACGCATGGGCATATAGCGTTTTCTCTCCGTACGCATTATTTCGCCGCCAACTGATCCTAAATTTTGGAAGTCGTTGTTTTGGTAAAAGTTTGAGTCTCCCACGAATGCTTTATAATTGCGAAGCATCCTTGCGCTCGAAGCGGAGCCGCGGGGAAGGTAGGAGAGTTGGCCGAGTGGCTGAAGGCGGCGGTTTGCTAAACCGTTGTAGGACCAAAAGTTCTACCGGGGGTTCGAATCCCCCACTCTCCGCCAG
>JANYLK010000181.1 GCA_025357875.1 Granulicella sp. | reverse complement strand
GCACATTTAATCCGGGTGCCCCGTAGCCTGACGAAGGGTTCGACGCAGTTCATCGTATCGACCAGGGGATTTTCTCCTTGTGCCTTGAACCCTCGCAAAATCGACGCCGTACTCCCCGACCTCGCTAAAGTTGTAGCCGCGTAGTTCCCATAGGGGATAACGTATCCGGCTTTCCCAATGCACAGTGGATACAGAACAAATGGTCACGCATGCTTCCAGGGCCCAGTAGCCCAGATGCAATCGTCGGTCCAATGTCCCCGAGGTGTGTCTTGTCAAACCTGCGTCATTGCTCAATCTGGAACGCCGCTTGCCTCATCGGAGTGTTACTGGCATCTACGCGAATCGCCCCAGCCCAGGCGGCGGAGACGGCCCAGCGCGGAGCTGAGATCACACCCTTCGTCCAAACCACCCTCCTCATTCCTGACTACGGTCCCACCCACAACATCGGATACACCGTCGGCGTTGACTACACCCACTTCATCCGCTCCATCGTGCAGCCCTCCCTGGAACTGCGTATGACTTCTGCCAGCGGCGCCACTGTAGGTGAGAAATCCTACGTCGGCGGCCTCAAACTTCAGACCTCCATCCACGGCATTCATCCGTACTTCACCGTGCTCGGCGGCGAAGGCGTCATCACCTTCACCCACCCGACCAATAATTACCTCAGCGATAACACGTTCATCTACTCTCTTGGCGGCGGAGCCACGATCAACATCCACTCGCAATTGGATCTGCGTCTGGACTTTACCCATCAACAGTGGGACATCGACACGCAGACACTCACCCCAGTGACTCTTGGCGTAGGCATAGCCTACCGCCTGCCCTTCCATAACGGCCGCGTTCAGTAAACCGCCGCCCTCAACCACGGTGTCGTGGCCTCAGCGCCCCGCACCCGCACTCTAAAAGGATTTCGCCGGCAACCCGGAGGATGCTACGCTCGAATGGTTGGGAGACCTTCCGTTGAGTGAACTTACCAAAGCATCCGCTGTATCCGGGTCCGATTGCGAGCAAGCTGAGCCGCTGGCCGAGTTCAGCCCGTTCGACGGGCCTTATCGATCGGTGAACTCAAGCGCTGAACCCGACGGGCCAAATCGGGCAGTGACCACAGTGGCACAGACCCGGGACCTTCCCGCGGTATATCACCCTACAGCGGCTGCCGGGGCCAACGGCAGCCGCTTTATTCGTGCCTGCCTCCGCCTTCCTGTCGACCGAACCCCGGTGTGGTTTCTCCGCCAGGCCGGCCGCTACATGCCGGAATACATGGCTGTCCGCAAGCATCACTCCCTGCTCGACATCTGCCGTACCCCCGACATCGCCGCTGAAGTCACCATCACCGCTGCCGAACGCCTCGGCGTCGACGCTGCCATCATCTTCGCCGACCTCCTGCTCCCCTTCACCCCCATGGGCCTGGATTTCGAATTTGTCGCCAACGAAGGACCGCAGGTCCACTCCCCCATCCGCACCACCGCCCAGGCCCGAGCCCTTCGCACCGACCGCACCGACGACCTACGATACGTCGCCCGCGCCATCGAAAAAGTAGCCGCCCACTTCGCCCCACCCCAAGCCGACGGAGACCAACTAGGCATCATCGGATTCTGCGGCGCCCCGTTCACCCTGGCTAGCTACATGATCGAAGGCGGCAGCTCCCGCAACTACATCGAAACCAAGAAAATGATGTACGCCTCCGCCCCATGGCAGCCTCAACAAGATCGTCATCCTGAGCGCAGCGAAGCGGAGTCGAAGGACCTGCTGTCTGGCCTCGCCCCCAACCCCGAATCCGCCGCCTGGCCGATCCTCATGGAAAAGCTCGTCACCGTCCTGGTCGACTACGCCGCCCAGCAAGTCGAAGCCGGTGCCGACATTATCCAAGTCTTCGACTCGTGGGTCGGCGCACTCTCCCCTACCGACTACCGCCAATACGTCCTCCCCCCCACCACCGAACTCATCCGCCGCATCCAGGCTTTGGGCGTCCCGGTGATTTACTTCGGCGTAGACACCGCATCGCTCCTCCCCGCCATGCGCGAGACCGGTGCCGACGTTCTCGGCCTGGACTGGCGCACCCCGCTCGATCAAGCCTGGCGCACGTTAAACCACGCCGTAGCCGTGCAAGGAAACCTGGACCCCATCACCCTCTTCGCCCCCGAAAAGGTCATCGAAGCCCGCGTAGCCGAAATCCTCGCCCAGGCCGCCGGACGCCCCGGCCACATATTCAACCTCGGCCACGGCATAGTTCCCACCACCCCGGTCAACGCAGTCCTCCAGGTAGTCCGCCAGATCAAGTCCGCCAACTAATCGAACCGGTGAAGTCCGCCAAGACTCCGGGTGCCCCATGTTCGACGCAGCTTCATCGCGTCGACCTCGGGGTTAGTCACTTCGACGGTGCATTGTGCCCACGCATCGACGTCTTCTCTATGCCGCAATTTTGAGAGCGCGAACCTTCTTACGTTTTTCGCGAGAGGCATTCCAGAAATCATGGGCATTCTGCATCTTGAACCACACATCTGGCGACTGCCCGAAAGCCTCGCCAATTCGAATGGACATTGCAGCCGTAATTCCTGCACGGCAATTCAGCACCCGCGACAGCATGACACGCGATACGCCGAGGTGCGCGGCGAAGGCTGTAACCGTAGTAGGAACATGCTCAAGTGCTTCTCTTAGGCTTCTACCGGGGTGTGGCGGGTTGTACATCTCCATGGTGTTCTTCCTTTCCTTAGTGATAATCGCGATAGTTGACGAGAATTGCGTCCTCACCCTCAAAGCAAAATGTCAGCCGCCAGTTGCCGTTAACCTTTACCGACCAGTGGCCGGCGAGTGTCCCTTGCAGCGGGTGGAGGTTCCATCCAGGCGTACCCATATCGGCAGGCTTAGTTACAACGTTCAACTGAAGGAGTTGATTTTCGACCTTGTTCGCGTGGGCCGGTTGAATGCCGCCCTTTTATCCCGTCTTGAAAACCTCTCCAGGCCGGAGTGCCGGAACGATCGAATCACTGGGTCAGCGTAAACTGTGTATTTGCAGTTGTCAACGCTTGCGAGACTCGGCTGTCGCCTCGCCCGCCCGCTCCGGCGTCAAGTCCGGGTCCACCCGTACCGACCAGCACCACGCGCATCTGCGCCTGTTAGCCCCCCGCCAGAAAGTATGCTGCACACCATCAACGAAATCGTCTTCGTCTGCGCAGCATACGACATCAATCTACCTAGACCGGCAATCACACCTCAAGATCCTGTCAAGCCCCCAAACGGTGCAAAATCGTCCCAACTCGCTCATTCGAAACGCCAAAATAGCCAAAATTAGTTGGCGTAACAGTTACGGTCACCCTGCTAGACTTAAAAATAGTAGATGGAACGAGTTAAGCCCGGCTCCGGTGCCGCGCTTTCCGCGTCATAGATATATCAAGGAAACCTGACTCCGGACCTATTCTATTTATTTCCAATAGTTTAGGGCTTCAGGTACGGGGGGAGGGGTCCGGTATAGGATGATCGAAGCCATGTCTCAACACGACAGCACAGCCGTTTTACTCCTCGCTCACGGAACCCCCGACGTCCTCGGCGAGATGGCCGAATACCTTGGCAAAGTTACCGGAGGCCGCGCCCTTCCGCAGGAGGTCGTCGAAGAACTCCAGCACCGCTACGCTGAGATTGGTCTACGCGAAACCCCCGGCGCCGAAGCTCCACCGCTTACCCGCTGGACGCTCACCCAGGCTCACTTGCTCGAGCAGGCTCTCGCGGCCGCTGGTCATTCACTCCGCGTCTACGCCGGCATGCGCAACTGGCACCCGTACATCACCGATGTCGTCGCTCAGATCCGCGCCGACGGTATCACTCGTCTCATCGCAGTTTGCCTCGCACCGCAGAACTCACGCACCAGCATCGGACTCTACCGCCGCGCCCTCATGGCTGCCCTCGACGCCGATCCCGCCGCCGCAAAGATCGACCTTACCTTCGTCGAAGAGTGGCCCGAAGAGCCCGCCCTCATCGAAGCCTTCGCTCAGCGTCTCATCGCCGTCTACCCGCGCGCATGCTCCGACGCCGGAACCACTCTCCCCATCCTCTTCACAGCCCACTCCGTCCCATGCCGCACCATCATGACCGGCGAAGCGAGCATCGCAGGTGCCCGTCCCGGAACCCCGATACAGGCCACGCCCGACCCCTACCCGGTCGAAGCCAAGCGTACCGCCGCCCTCGTCTTCGAAATAGCCGCAAAAGAAATTCCCGCCCTCAAGCAATGGTTCTTCGCCTTCCAAAGCCAAGGAGTAGCCGGAGGCCCATGGATCGGCCCTACCGTCGAGGACACCCTGAAGGCCATGCGCGACGAAGGCCATACCGGGGTCGTCCTCCAGCCCATCGGCTTCCTCTGCGACCACGTCGAAATCCTCTATGACATTGACATCGCCTTCACCGAGACCGCCCGCACCCTCGACCTTCGCCTCTACCGCCCCGAGTCCCTCAACGACTCGCCGCTCCTCGCCGAAGCCCTCGTCGACGTAGTCATCTCAAACCTGGATCCCTCACCTCAAACCTTGAACCTCGAACCTCAAACTTCCGCCGCATGAAGCGCATAGCGATCATTGGTGGAGGCATCGCCGGCCTAGCCGCCGCATACGAACTGACTCGTCTCGCTCGCGAAGGTGCGCAAGTCGATTTCGTCCTGTTTGAATCTTCGAATCGCTTCGGAGGCGTCCTCGAAACCGTCCGCGAAGGCGGCTTCACCGTCGAATGCGGCCCCGATGCCTGGATCACCGCCAAGCCTTGGGCACGCGAACTCGCCATCGAACTCGGCCTCGAATCCGAACTCATCTGCTCAAACGATGACACCCGCAAGACACACATCTTCCTCACCACTCAGGAAAATCCATCCGGCCGCCTCGTCCCCATGCCAGACGGATTTCACATGATGGTTCCCACCAATCTCGACGTACTCGACCACTCGCCCCTATTCTCCCCCGAGGCAATTGCGGCCTATCGAGCGGAACCAACCCGCGCCGCTGAACTCCTGGCCTCCATCCCCGACCACGACGAATCCGTCGCCGACTTCACCCTCCGTCACTTCGGCCCCGAAGTCCTCACCCGTATCGCCACCCCACTGCTTAGCGGCGTCTTCGGCGGAGACGTCCGCAAGCTATCTGTCCGCGCCGTCATGCCTGCCTTTGTCAAGATGGAGCGTGAGCACGGCTCTCTCATTACTGCCCTACAGTCCAAGCCGCCGCAACCGGAAACGTCCATCTTCACCACTCTCCGCTCCGGCCTGGGCACGCTCGTCGACCGCCTCATCGCCGCCATCCCGGCACAGTCTCTCCACCTCCACACCACGGTTACCGCCATCCAAGCCAACATGGAAGACGGCACTCGCCCATGGACCGTCCAAACCGCGGCAGGGAATCGTCTCGCCTCCGAATCCTTTGACGCAATCTTCCTAGCGACACCGGTCGACACCACCCAACGTCTTCTCTTGCCGCTCGACCCCGCAGCAGCCCAACTCCTGCCCACCGAGTCCAGCTCTGCCGTCCTGGTCGCCTTCGCCTACGCCGACGCCAGCCGCGTGCCGCTCCCACCCGGCTTCGGCTTCCTCGTCCCACCAGCCCCAGCCGCCACCAACGCGGGCACCCCACATTTAGATTCTGAGATGACGGTTTCTAGCAACCCCACCCTCATCCTGGCCGGCACCTTCGCCGATCAGAAATTTCCTCACCGCGTCCCCACCAACGGCCGCCTGGTTCGAGCTTTCTTCGGGGGCGCCGCAGCCGACCGAATCGCCCGCTGCAACAACGACGAGATCGCCGCCATCGGCCGCCTCGAACTAACCCGCATCCTCAACGCCAATTTGCCCATCTCGGCCGCCGCTCCCGCGCCGCCGCCCCCAGCCGTCCTCACCGTAGTCCGCCGCTGGCCCAACAGCCTTCCCCAGTACGCAGTCGGTCATCCAGCCCGCGTCGGCGAACTGGAAACCCGCCTCCGCGCGCACCCCGGCCTCACGATTCTCGGCAACGCACTCCATGGGGTGGGCATCCCCGACCTCATCCGCGACGCCCGCCAAGCCGTGCGCCGCGTGGCCTCCGAACAGTTTCCTACCTCTGCACCGACAACAACACGACTCCATGCTTAGGAACCGTAACTTTGTAGTCGTCGCTGATGGTTCCCAGGTCTTTCCCCGCCCAGACGTCCCTTGCCTTCACGGGTTTTGGGAATCCCATCTCTTTCAAGGGCAGTCTGATCCCGCGCATCTCTGCCGGTGTATCGGTGAAGTTGAAAATCGCTACGGCCATCCGCCCGCCCGTTAGCGGCTTCGCCCAGATCTCAACTGGTCCTTCCGCATATACGCGATCGCCCTGCTTGCCCAGCGCGTCCTGGTCAATCGCAATCACGTCCTTATTCATCAGGATCGCCGCGGTATCGGGCGTCATCTGGGTCAGATTATTGCCCGCGATCAGAGGGGCCGCGAGCATCGCCCATAACGTCATGTGAGTCATGTTCTCGTCATGCGTCAGCTTGCCGTTGCCCACCTCCAGCATGTCCGGATCGTTCCAGTGTCCCGGCCCAGCGAACTTCGCCAACCCCGCCTGCGATCGCCCAATCGAACTCATCCGCTCGAAGTTCGCCGAGATGTCGCCGGTCGTCCGCCAAAGGTTTGCACCGACGCTAGGTCCCCAGTCCCACACCGAATCCCAGCCATATTGGCACAGGCTGTACACCATTGGCCGCCCGGCTTTCAGAATCGCCTGATGCATCTTTTCGTACGCCGCACGCATGATCTTGCTCTGCGCCGCGAAGTCGTCCGGAGCCTGCTTCTGCATCACCGACCGAAAGCCGCACAGATCGTATTTCAAGTAGTCGATGCCCCAGTCCGCATACGTCTGCGCGTCCTGCTCCTCGTGTCCCAGCGTTCCCTCGAATCGCGCGCACGTCTGTGCTCCTGGCGACGAGTAAATGCCCAGCTTCAGCCCCTTTGAATGCACATATTCCGCCAGCGCCTTCATATCGGAAAACTTCTCATTGGTCTGGATTCGCCCCTGAGCGTCGCGCTTGGCTTCCCACGTGTCGTCGATGTTCACGTAGACGTACCCCGCATCGCGCATCCCGGTCGAGACCAGTAGGTCCGCCGTGTCGCGAATGTCCTTATCCGTCACCTTACCGGCGAAGAAGTTCCAGCTATTCCAGCCCATGGGCGGTGTCGCTGCCAGTGTCTGCGCATCTGTCGATATTTCACAGCACGCCAACAAAATGGCTGCGCATGCTATTCCTATCAGCCGCACCTGAATTCTCATCCACATCTCCCTGTAAGTTCTCTTTTCAAAAATCTACGCCGTTGGCGTTTCTTTGAGCGATCCAACAGCACTGGCAAAGTGACACGCTTATAGTCCACCTCCGCGCGCGTCCAGCCTTTCTGGACGTGAAGGAGTCAAATCTCATAGTGGGGCGGATCTTCTTCAGAGCTTCTCATCTGCTGCGGTGGCGAGCGTCGCATCCTTGGCGGCGCGCGACCAAAGAATACGCAGATCAGTGACGCTGCGCAGCGTAAAGTTGCGCTGCGAAGGCGCTGTAACCGCAAAGAAATCCGCCCGCTGAACGTCTTCGAGCCAGAACGCTGGACGCGGATCGGCATCTTCGGGCGCAATCTCGACGTGCGACATCTCAAGATTCTTCAGGTGTCGAATGAAGAAGCCGTGGCAGGGCGTCGGACCGAAGCTCCCCAGCTCGGGATACCCGTTCTCCTGCTCCGGAACCTGGATCGTCTTCCAGTCCGGCATGGGCTTGCCGCGGCCGTCACCGGTCATCAGCGTCGGCAACCCGTGATGGCCAAAAAAGCAGTTGGTCATCTTCACATCTTCGATCAGGTTCGACGGTACGCCGGAGAAGATCGACGAGGTGGTCGA
>JANYLK010000016.1 GCA_025357875.1 Granulicella sp. | reverse complement strand
GCCGGAAGCGCCCCGCTGGCGATACTGAAGGTTCTGGTGCCCGTGCCGCCCGCAACCACAATGTTCGCGCCCGCATAAGTACTGCCAACCGAAGCCGCGGTCAGCGCGCCCAGCGGCGTCGTAAAGGTCAGCGCCGGATTCAAAGTGATCGCCACAACCTGATTCTTGGTCGGATCCTTAATACTCGCCACGGTGATCGTGACATTGGTCTGGGCTGAGACGAGCGGCACGGTGTAAATCGTCGATGGCATATTGCCGCTCACCGGATTCGCACTCATAGTCCCGCCGCCGCTCACCGTAAACGTCGCACCCGAAGCGCTGGCGTCCCCCGTAATCGAAGCGCTCACCGCCAACGTCTGTGCGCCATTCCCATCCAGCGCAGCCGAATTAGCCGACGTCAGGCTGATCGCAATCGGCGTCAAGATCACCGTCACCGATGCGGACTTGGTCGGGTCTGCCTTGCTCGTAGCCGTCAGCGTCGCCGAGGTTGAAGTCACCGGGCTGGCAGCCGTATACGTCGTGGCGGTCCCGCTCAAAGTAGTGCTCGGACTGAACGATCCACCGCCACTCACCGTCCACGTCACGCCCGCATTGGTGCCGTCATTTGCCACCGTTGCCGTAAACGCCTGTGCCGTCCCGCCCAGCATAGCCAGCGGATTCGTCGGCGCAATCGTAACCGAGGTGCGATTCAGCGTAATGTTCGCCGTGGTCGACTTCGTAGGATCCTTAATGCTGGTCGCCGTCAGCATTACCGGAGTAGCCACATTGATCACCGTAGTCGGCGCGTTATACGTCACGCTCGTACCCGAAGACCCACTCAGCGTGCCCGGCCCAGAAGTAAGGCTCCAACTCACACCCGAGTTCGACCCGTCGTTGGCAACCGTATCCGTGAACACCTGCGACCCGCCAGTGCCTAGGCTTACGCTCACTGGGCTGATGGGATTGAGGCTTATCTGCGCAAGAGTGATCGTCGCCGACACCGTCTTGGTCGGATCAGCATTACTGGTAGCGGTCACCGTCGCAGTGAAAGTCGATACCGGGCTCGGCGCCGTGTAAGTCACAGCCACCCCGCTCAGCGAATTGCTTATATTGAACGAACCGCCGCCGCTCACCGTCCATGTCACTCCAGCGTTGGTCCCGTCGTTGGCAACCGTGGAGGTCAACGCCTGGCTCATTCCCGCGCCCATGGTCGCAAGCGTAGCCGGCCCAATCGTCACCGTAATCGGCATCAGGTTGATAGTCGCCGACGCAGTCTTTGCTGGGTCCGATTTGCTGGTCGCAGTCACGGTCGCCTGTGCAACCTTCACCGGCGCCGGTGCCGTATAAACACCGTTCGCGGTAATGGAACCCGTCGAGGCTGCCCAGGTAACGCCCCCGCCCGCAGAATCGTTCGATACGGAAGCAGTCAAGGTCTGCGTAGCTCCGCCAACCATGTTCACCGAGGCTAATGGCGCGATCGCAACGCTGATCTGCGCTGGGCCAGGAGCAGCTGAAACAGTGTTCTTCCCCCCACATCCGGCAACCAGAGCAAGGACGATCAAACCAGCGGACAACTCTACAAGAATTCGAATTTTCGCCACTAAATTGCCTTATCTCTACAAGACCGGGCGAGCGTGGGCCTGTGGACCGACAGCTATCTACTATCTAACGGCTTAGGTATATAAGCCGCCGCAACCCGAAACAATCACCAGAAAGTGTGATCGCCCATGTTGTCATTCCGCAGCGAAGCGGAGGAATCTGCTTCTCGCCTTAGGTTTCTCATCTCCCAAGCTCCGCCCTTCGGAGTAGCAGCGGGCTTCAGCCCGCGGTGAGGCACGCTGGAAAGAAAAGGGCTTCAGCCCCGGGCCTCCTTTCTATCGCGCCACCAAATTTCCAGCGCCCGCACTCCACTCCCACTCGCATTACAGATACGATTACATCGACACAAATCCTCACCGGAGCCCACATGTCCGTATCCGCCAACTCCGCCCTCACCAAATTATGGCCCACCGCCAACGCCGCCCTTGAAGGCATCGTCCACGACGACATGCTCCTCGCCATAGGAGGATTTGGCCTCTGCGGAATCCCCGAAGCCCTCATCCTTGCCCTCCGCGACACCGGCGCCCGCAACCTCACCATCGCCAGCAACAACGCCGGCGTCGACAACTGGGGTCTAGGCCTCCTCCTCCAAACCCATCAAGTCAAGAAAATGATCTCCAGCTACGTAGGCGAGAACAACGAGTTCGAACGCCAATACCTCCACGGCGAACTCGAAGTAGAATTCTGCCCTCAAGGCACCCTCGCCGAACGCATGCGAGCCGGAGGCGCAGGCATCCCCGGCTTCTACACCCGCACCGGCGTAGGCACTCTCGTCGCCGAAGGCAAGGAGCACAAAGACTTCGACGGCCAAACCTACATCCTCGAACGCGGCATCCACGCCGACATCTCCCTCGTCAAAGCCTGGAAAGCCGACCTCCACGGCAACCTCATCTATCGCCGAACCGCCCGCAACTTCAACCCAAATGCCGCCACCTGCGGCAAGATCACCATCGCCGAAGCCGAAATAATAGTCGAACCCGGCACCCTCGACCCCGACGAGATCCACACCCCCGGCATCTTCGTCCAGCGCGTAGTCCACAATCCCCACCCCGAGCAGCGCATAGAAAAACGCACCACCCGCCCATCGGATTAGCAGGGAGTTTTTAGGTTGCTAAGAGTAAGTGGGCTAGAAGAATGAGGACGTCATTCTGACTCAAAGAGTCAGAATCTCCGTAGTTGCACCTCGGACTAGCAGCGGCCTCTAGCAACGCCGCATTGCCAAAACCGCCGTCATTCTGACTCAAAGAGTCAGAATCTCCGTAGTTGCCCTTCGGAGTAGCAGCGGGCTTTAGCCCGCGGTACCCAGCCTTACGAATGAGGGGCTTCAGCCCCGGGCATTCCTTCATCACCAGCCGCAATCTCCCATAGACCTCCGCAATCTCTCCATTGCTCCATGATCTCTGCGATTCGCCTTCAACGCTGCTACTCTAATCCCGATTCATAAGGACGCATCATGCCCTGGACCCGCAACCAACTAGCCGCACGCGCCGCACAAGAACTCCGCGACGGCTTCTACGTTAACCTGGGCATCGGCATCCCCACCCTGGTCGCCAACTTCATCCCACCCGGCATCGCCGTCACCTTGCAATCCGAAAACGGTCTCCTCGGCATGGGCCCATTCCCTCGCGAATCCGAGATCGACCCCGACCTCATCAACGCCGGCAAGGAGACCGTAACCTTCCTCCCCGGAGCCTCCACCTTCTCCTCCGCTGACTCCTTCGCCATGATCCGCGGCGGCCACATCGACCTCGCCATCCTCGGAGCCATGCAAGTCTCCGAACACGGCGACCTCGCCAACTGGATGATCCCCGGCAAGCGCGTCAAAGGCATGGGCGGAGCCATGGATCTCGTCTCCGGCGTTCGCCGCGTAGTCGTCGTCATGGAGCACACTACCCCCGACGGCAGCCCCAAACTCCTCCGCACCTGCTCCCTCCCCCTCACCGGCCAAGCGGTAGTTCAGCGCATCATCACCGACCTCTGCGTCCTCGACGTCACCCCCACCGGCTTCTCCGTGATCGAGCTAGCCCCCGAAGTAACCCGCGCCCAAATCAAGCACCACACCGAGGCCCCCCTCCACTTCGCCACCGCCCTGATCGAGACGCAATAAAAAATCAGCAAACCGGCAGATCCGCCCCCGCCTTGCCCGCCCGATCACACCGTGCCATCATCCCCGTCGGGTTGCCCCATCCTAGATATATCCACGCGGATCGGCGGAGACTAGCCGGGTGCCGGGTGCCCCATTCATGACAGCCTCACCGTCATGAGTGGGGGTCCGCCACAAAATCCTGCGCGCGGCCGCCAACGAAAATGCCTGCCCCAAAGTCGGGCGCAAAGGAAAGCTGAGTAGATCTTCAATTACAAACCGTCGCGGTGGCGCGGTAAGCGTTTTGTATCTAAGTCAATCGATCCCGCTGAGCCAAAACGAGAGATCATGAAGGCCATCATATTCATCGGCGTTGGCGTGATGGTTTTAGCACTCGCTTGGTTTCTGTCCAGCTAATCCCGTGATTAGCCAAGGTGTTCTATTGCCCTTGCATCGAAACGCCTGCAAAGTCACCTTTGCGGTAACTGGAAGTTCGCCAAGGCGTCTTTACCGCAAGCCCCGTTTTCCGCGCGCTTCTTCTTCTCACTAGGAGCGTCGAGTAGGGGTAACGTTCGAATTGTCCGCCACTCGCCCAAAGCGTCAGGTTACGGACTCTGCTCTGATTTTCTGACTTTTCAGAGTTTCGAGATGCTCCTCAATGCGTTGGATATTCAACGTCCAAGGTAACTGCCAAAAGCGAAGCCGATAAAGAGCGAACCATCCGTTGGAATGGACGACATTCTCTTCTGGGGCCTCGTTCTCAAACGGATTCATATCTGTCCGAACCGCGATGAACGTGCTGTAACGACCACTGCGTCCCCCCATACTGAGGGTGCTATCAAGGATTAGAACCTTAAGTCCGTCCTTCTCCCCTTCGATCAGGTTCCACGTCCTGTTCAACGTGTCCACGGGGTAACCGTGGAGTCGAAACGAAGCAGGTTTTGGGCTGTGGTGCTTGGGGAGATAAAACACTATCGGCTGGCCCTTTGAATACTGGAAGCCCCACTTGAGGGCGAGAGCGCGCATGGCCGATGCGCGGATCCCGTAAAGCAATCTAATCCCGACAAAGATCGTGGTCAGCAAAATCAAGGCGGGAGCAAAGCGCATCAATGTCATTTCATCGCATTATACGAACGCATGTCACGACAACGGGCGAGTCACCGGCAATCCGAAAAATGCGAACTGCCCGCAAAGTCACCTTTTGAGTAAAGTGCCGGGCTGCGGTCCGTGAATTAGCGACAAACCCGTTTCGCGGGAACGGCTCTTTGCGCCCCCTCCCTACCTGAACCAAATCAACCTCGCCACTGGCCTGTGAGACGATGGCGAGGCATGATACTTCGCCCGACAAGCAGTTATGAGATCGAAGTTCCTGAAGAGGTTAGTCGGGACGTAGATGGTCGCGTGTGTAGTCTTTGGATGAACGGACAATCTCTTCTCTTGCAATTGTCGAGCTATCAGAGGACCACGGGTGATCAAGTTTCCGCAGCCCAGCGACTGCAAGACCGTATCGATAAAACATCTTCAAATTGGCGTTGGGTGTTCGAGACACCCTGTCGAGATCAAGCAGCGGATCAGGCAGTAGCGGAACGATTCGACGGCGAGGGCCTTTGGCTGCACTGTTACTTGGTATAACCTCACCTTACCGTGTACGCCACGTTATCGGGTGCTGAAGCGGAGGTGCAGAATGGCAGCTCATGGGCCCGTGTCGCTCTATCGAGCGTATCAACCTCGCTTCAGTGAGATGCCTGCTTGTAGAGTCAGGTTTTGACCAAGTTCACCGTCTCGCAGTTTCGGTTGCGTTGAACTTTGTCTAAAACACCACAACCCAGCACCGCTGGTACGCTCGTCCAAACCCGCTCCATACCAGCTCGGAACCTATTTTTCCACCGATCAAAGCTTGACAGGCACGATAGAATTGTAATTGAGAGCAACAGGAGTGCGGCCATGCGCCTGACCCTGTCCTCTCACCCGAAAACGCCTTTGGGGGGAGGCGTTACAGTTGGCCCAGAGACACGGGGAAAACTGCTCCGTTATATGTGGCCAAACTACGTCATCACAATCCATAACTTATTTACTTTGAGATATTTACCTATAACTAGCCGCGAATCAGACATTTGCAGAGCCCAATAATCGTAACTCATTCTGCCGCAGCCACTTACTACCACCCCCCCGGGGGGGGGGTGCTACCAAAAGGAGCATTCCATGACAGTCGATCTCTGTCGCCACATCAAGACCAACGGCCTCCAGTGTCACGGCATCGCCCTCACCGGCTCGGAATTCTGCTACTTCCACAACCGTCTGCACCGCAGCCACGACGTCTACCGCGACAAGATCCACTTCCCAAACTCCCGCATGGCCCACGAGCCGCGCATTCAGCTCCCCGCCATCGAGGACCGCGAATCCGCCCAACTCGCCATCTCCTGCGTTATCAACGCGCTCGCCAGCGGATATATCGACCGCAAGCAGGCCAACTCGCTCTTCTACGGCCTCCAACTCGCCACCACCAACGCCCGCGGACTGCGCATCGTCCGCCGACCCACCGAGGTCGTCCGCGACGTCTTCAAAGAGGCCTGGGTCTCCATCTCCGACGCAAACCCCGACATCGCCCCTCCCGGCCGCACCTGCGAAATCGACGACCCCGCCGACCCCACATCAGCCGAACCAGCTACCGCTCAACCCGCCCAACCGACGGATCGGGTGCCCCAGGTTCGACAAAGTACCTCCTCGTCGACCCTGGGAATACCGCAGCCGCCAGCAAGTACGACATCGCCGCCCGAGGAACTCGCGCAACTATCACCCGACAACGAAGAACCGGCAACTGACGACGAACATTCAGCCGCCGGCGGCTTCCTCATCCTCACCACTATCCATGCTGCCAACCAACGACCCACAACCATCACATCGCCCAGATCGCCTTGCGCTTCTCCAGAAACGCCGCCACGCCCTCGCGAAAATCCGCCGTCTCCCGAGCCCCCGCGTTGGCTGCCAACGCCGCCTCAATCGCTGTATCAAGCCACGCCTTATTCTGCGCAGCGAGTAGTCGCTTCGTCGCCGCCAGCGCCTCCGGGCTGTTCCCGATCAACGTCTCCGCCAGCGCCTGAACTCGCCCCGTCAGATCATCGGCAGCAACTACCTCGGTCACCAGGCCCAGCCGAAATGCCTCAGCCGCGTCGAAGATTCGGCCAGTCAGCAGCAAGTCCCGGCTCCGCTTGTCGCCAACCTGCAGCGCCAGATACGCCGACACCAGCGCAGGCACAAAACCGATCCGCGCCTCAGTGAATCCGAATTGTGCCGCAGGAGTCGCCAGCGTAAAGTCGCAAATCGTCGCCAGCCCAGTACCACCGGCAATCGCCGGGCCATGCACCGAAGCAATCGTAGGAATCGGCAACTCGTACAGCGTCCGAAAGAGGAGGGCCACTCGCTCCGCATCCGCCCGATGTACCGCAGCCGTCTTGTCGTTCATGCTTTGCAACACCGACAAGTCAAGTCCAGAACAAAACGCCGCGCCCGCACCAGCGAACACCAGCACCCGGCAGCCGGCTGCCACCGCATCCTGCATCGCCGCGATCAATTCCACCTGCATCTCCGGAGTCATCGCGTTGCGCCGCTCCGGCCGATTGAGCGTGATCGTCCGTACCGAAGAGTCGTCCGTAACCAGAATCGTCGTGTACTTCAACCTGTCCTCCAGCGGAAAGGCAGCAATGATAACTCGTCAGTTCACCTTCGGACCGAACAGCCGTGCGATCTCCGCGCTCGCCCGGATCAATTCCTCCAGCGGCCCAAGCTGCGGCACTGTTGCGCCACACTCCGCAAGCACCGCGATCAGCGTCTCGGTAGGAATATTTCCCACCAGCACATCCTGCGCGAACGGGCATCCGCCAAGGCCACCAATGGCCGAGTCGAAGCGCCTGCAGCCCGCCTCATACGCTGCGCGAATGTGCGCCGCCGCCGTATCTCGACGCGCGTGGAGATGCACGCCAACCTCAATCTCGCCGTGTGCCCGCCGCACCGCCGCAACCGTCTCGGCAATTCGTTCCGTAGTAGCCAGTCCCACCGTATCGGCCAGCGATATCTGCTGCACGCCGGATTCGACCAGCAGATCGCACGCGGCCACTACCTCGTCGATGCTCCACGGATCGCCGTATGGATTCCCAAAAGCCATCGACAAATACGCAACCACTCCGATCCCTGCAGTGTCGGCCAGCGACCCAATCGCATCGAGCGCGTCTAGCGACTGCTCCGGCGTCTGATGCTGGTTGCGTTGAAGAAACTGAGGAGAAATCGAATATGGAAATCCAAGAGTCTGCACCGCGCCCGTCTGAATCGCGCGCTCGGCACCTTTCTCGTTCACCACGATGCCGATGATCTCGACTTGCTCCGCAGGCGCCAGCTCATCAAGCACCTGCTCCGAATCCGCCACCTGAGGCACCGCCGCTGGTGAGACGAAGCTGACCGCATCAATATGCGTAAAGCCCGCCGCAACCAGCCGACGCAGATACTCGGCTTTCACCGTCGCCGGAACCAGCGAAGGCAGTCCCTGCCACGCATCCCGCGGGCACTCGACGATCGTAATCAGGTCAGCCACGGGATGGATGTACCTTCAGAATTTCTCTTGCGATAACCATGCGTTGAATCTCACTCGTACCTTCGCCAATCGTACACAGCTTCACGTCACGATAAAACTTCTCCGCTGGATAGTCCTTGATGAAGCCGTATCCGCCAAACAGTTGCACCGCCTCATTGCAGATGCGCACCGCGACTTCGCTGGCAAACAGTTTCGCCATCGACGACTCGCGTGTAACTTTGCGCCCCGCATCTTTCAGCACAGCAGCGCGCTGCGTCAGCAAACGAGCCGCATCCAACTCAGTCGCCATGTCGGCGAGCTTCCACTGAATGCCTTGAAATTCTGCAATCGCCTTGCCGAACTGCTTCCGCTCCTTCACGTACTTCAGAGCAGCGTCGAGCGCGCCGCGTCCAATACCAAGCGACAACGCAGCGATTGAGATTCTGCCACCATCGAGCACGCGCATCGCGTCGACAAAGCCTTCACCCTCGGTTCCAAGCAGGTTCTCCGCAGGAATCTCGCAGTCCTGGAAAATTAGCTCGCTGGTATCGCTTGCGCGCAGGCCGAGCTTGTTTTCCTTCTTTCCGGGCCGAAATCCCGGCGTTCCTTTCTCCACGATGAATGCCGAAAGCCCATGCGTTCCCTTGCTCTTATCAGTCACCGCAATCACCACCGCGACATCGGCGTAATGTCCGTTAGTGATGAAAGTCTTGTTGCCATTCAGCACATAACGATCGCCTTTCTTCATAGCCGTTGTGCGCGCGCCGCCAGCATCCGATCCCGAACCGGGTTCGGTGATCGCCCACGCTGCAAGCCATTCGCCACTCGTAAGCAGCGGCAAATACTTGCGCTTTTGCGTCTCGTTCCCGGCGAGGAAAATGTGATTTGTACCGAGCGAGTTGTGCGCCGCAATCGTCAACCCGATAGATCCGTCAACAGCGGAGAGTTCCTCAATTGCGAGCACGTAGTCCACGTAACCCATACCCGCGCCGCCGTACTCTGGGGGAACAATGATGCCAAGTAGACCCATCGCACCAAGCTTTTTGATCGTCGCAATGGGAAACTCGCTGGCTTCGTCCCAGGCCATTATGTTGGGCGCAATCTCGCGCACCGCGAACTCGCGGATCTCGCGTCGGAGATGTTCCTGTTCCTCCGTCAGCACGAAGGGATACAAACTGTTCACAGAATCAGCTTCAGCATTCATCACTCACTCCTACGGGTCAGATGCAACTCAGGTCTGCAAGACTCCCGGATTGAAACGTGGAACTTCAAGATTCAATGCGCACGCCTCAAGCGCGGTGATCAGTACGTCTCGCGTCCTGGCAGGATCGATGATCGCGTCGATCCATAGCCGAGCCGCGCCGTATCGCGGATCGGCCTGCGCGTCGTAGGTTGCTTTGATCTCGTCGTGCAGAGCCTTCTTTTCGGTCTCCGACAAGACCTTACCTCCACGCTCCATTTGACGCGCGCGAACCTCGGCCAGTGTATTCGCGGCCGCGGCGCCGCTCATCACCGCGTAACGGGATGTTGGCCATGCGAACAGGAATCGCGGATCGTATGCTTTTCCGCACATTGCGTAATGTCCCGCGCCAAAGCTTCCGCCGATGATGACGGTAATCTTGGGCACAACGCTCGTGCTCACGGCCGACACCATCTTTGCTCCGGCGCGAATGATTCCCGACCATTCCGCGTCCTTGCCCACCATGAAACCATTGACATCGTGCAGGAACAGTAAAGGCACAAGGCTTTGATTGCAATCCATAATGAAGCGCGCCGCCTTTTGAGCGCTTTCGGTGTAGATTACTCCGCCCACTTCCATGCGTTGCGTACCAGCGGAAGGACCCATCGCGACGGTCTGAGTCTGATTGATCTTCTGATTGGCTACGATTCCGACCGCTCGTCCGGCGATCCGCGCATAGCCGCAGAGAACGGTCCTGCCGAAGTCCGCCTTGTACTCATCAAACTCGCTGCGGTCGACGATCCGCGCGATCACCTCGCGCATGTCATATACATTGCTTGCGCCTGGCGCTGGATTCAGCATCCCATACATGTCTTCGGCCGCAAACGCAGGCGCATCGGCGCTCGGATCGTACGGCACACGAGAGAATACAGAAGTGGTTCCGTGGCGCTCGCCGATCTTGCCAACCAGCGAGCGAATGCGAGCGAGGCACGATTCGTCGCTCGGCTCTTTAAAGTCAACCGTGCCGGAGATCTCGGAGTGCATCGCCGCTCCGCCCAATTCTTCCGGACCTGTTTTCTGCCCGATGGCGGCCTGCACGAGCGAAGGGCCGGCGAGGAATAGCCCTGAGCCTTCGGTCATCAGCACGGTGTCGGTCATTATGGGCAGATACGCGCCGCCTGCGACGCACATGCCCATGATTGCCGTGATCTGTGGAATCCCGAGCGAACTCATCACCGCGTTGTTGCGGAAGACCCGACCAAAGTCGTCGGTATCCGGAAAGACGTCTTCCTGCAAGGGAAGAAAAACGCCGGAAGAATCCACCAGGTAGAGCGTCGGGATGCGATTCTCAAGCGCGATGGTCTGCGCACGCAGCACTTTCTTCGCGGTCATGGGAAAGAAAGCGCCAGCCTTAACCGTGGCGTCGTTGGCTACGATCATGCACAGGCGTCCGCATACTCGCCCGAGGCCTGTGACTACGCCCGCGCCGGGAGCCCCGCCGTAGTCGCCATACATTCCGTATGCCGCCCAGAGGCCAAGTTCCAGAAGTATCGTGCCTTCATCGAGCAGCAGTTTGATGCGCTCTCGAACCGCAAGCCGACCCTTCGCGTGTTGAGCTTCAACAGCTTGCGCGCCTCCGCCCAGACGGATCGAATCCTCCTCAGCGCGCATTGCGGCTATAAGCACGGCGAGCGCCTCACAATTGGCGTTCGCGCGAGGAGTATTCGGTTCCAAACTTGATCGCAGACGGTTTTTCAAGGTCAAATCGTCGGGCATTCCGGCATCCACTAAAACTGGAAGACTATAGCATGATGCGGATCCTCGATGCATTGCTCTGGAGCGCGAACGGGAGTGATAGAAGACGATGCGAGATCGAGTTGCAGCGATCCGGTACCGTTCTGCGTACCGCCGATCTGTCCGAAGTTGCCAGAGCTCCAGCCGGGCTTGGGTAGTGGGTTTTGTGCGATTCGAGTGATGAGCGTCACCCGTCAGCGGTGGTGTCGGCACTTATTTTGTTTCAAACAGCGGCGTGACATATAGAATCGTGGCGTTCGACTTCCTAACCTGATGCGAACCTCTCGCGCCTGTCATGCATCCGGCCAGCGGGATGGAGCCCGATGAGCAGTATTGCATTCATAGCGAAGGTCGGCACTGAGCCCTGTGAAGATATCATTCCGGCTGCGAGTGTGGCAGGGAAGATGAAATGGCCCACAAGAAGTGTTGCGGCGAGTCTGGGCATCGCGGTTTTTCTGGGTTTAACGCTGCCTGCGCTGGCAAAGGACAGCGTTCCTGACTGGGTGCGTGCGGCTGCGGCTCTAAGCGTTCCCCACTACTCGGTCGAGACCAACGCAGTCGTGCTGCTGGATGACACCACGTACACGGTGGCTGCCGATGGCCGCGCGGTCGAGCATCGTCGCCGTGTGGTGAGGATTTTACGGCCGCAGGGACGGAATGAAGGCATTTTTCGCGTGGAATTCGACAAGGATACCAAGATCCTGTCCATGAACGTGTGGAGCATCGGCCCCGATGGCCACGAGTACGCGATGAAGGACAAGGATTACGCTGATGTCGGCGCCGCCGGCATGGAAGGTGCGTTCGAGTTTGCGGATTACAAGTTAAGGGTGGCGAGCGCACCGGGAGCAGATGCGGGTGCCGTAGTCGCGTACGAATATGAGCAACGCTGCCGACCTTTCCTTACGGAGAAGACCTGGTACTTCCAGGAGGATATTCCCAGCCTGAGCCAGCGGTTCGCGCTGATATTGCCTGCGGGATACACCTATGGGACAGTGTGGGCCCACCATGCCCCGATCAAGGCTGAGGACCTGGAATCTGGTCCCGGGCATACGGCGTGGGAGGTGAAGAACGCGCCGGGCATCAACCTTGAGCGAGTCCCCCTGCCGCCGTCGTCGGACTCGCTGGCCGGGCGCATGACGATCCATTACGCTGGCCCGGGTCTTAGCTTTGCTACGGCAGGTACGTGGCAGAGCATCGGCGAGTGGTACGGTCAGCTTTCGAAGGACCGGCTGATCGCGACGCCCGAGATTACGGTTAAGGCGCAGGAATTAGCCGCCAGTAAGACCGACTTTTACGACAAGACCGAAGCGGTCGCGGAGTTTGTGCAGAAGCAGATTCGCTACGTCGCCATCGAAGTTGGCATTGGCGGTTACCAGCCGCATGCCGCGGGCGACGTCTTTCATAACCGCTACGGCGACTGCAAGGACAAGGCGACGCTGGTATCGGCGATGCTCTCGACCGTTGGCGTGCATGCGGCGCTGATGATGGTCGACACGGATCGTGGCGTGGTTGACCCTGATGCGCCCTCTCTGGTCGGCAACCATATGATTGCGGCCATTGAAGTACCCAAAGGATACGAGTCGCCGCACCTGCATAGCGTGGTTACGGCGAAGACAGGTCGCCGGTATCTCATCTTCGATCCCACATGGGATCAGACTCCATTCGGACAGCTTGAGCACGGGCTGCAAGGCAGTTACGGCGTATTGTTGGAAGGCGACGACAGCCAGGCTATCGAGTTGCCGCTACTCGACCCCAAACTCAATACCATCCGCCGGCGCGGGGCCTTCCGGCTTGACTCCGACGGCGTACTGAAAGGTACGGTCGTGGAGAAGCGCTTCGGGGATGCCGCCGAGTATCGCCGCGAGATGTACACGTTGGCGGATACGAAGCAGCAGACCGATTCCCTCGATCACACCCTTGAGCAAGACTTGACGACCTTTTCCGCCACGGATGTAAAGGTCCAGAACATCGCTTCGCTGAACCAGGACCTCACTCTCTCCTACTCGCTTTCGGCTGACCGATACGCCAAGTCGATGGGAGCGTTGTTGTTGGTACGGCCGCGGGTTCTTGGCCGTCTTGCGATGGCTACGGACCGCAAGGAGCGCACTGTTCCCATCGATCTTGGCGAGACTATGCAGGCTACGGACGACTATTCCATCGAGCTTCCGGACGGCTACACCGTCGATGAGATTCCTGATCCGGTAAAGCTAGACCTGGACTTCGCCGAGTATCAGAGCGCCAGCGAATTGAAGGGCAACACACTGCACTACATGCGCACCTACACGATTCGGCAGGTCACGCTTCCGGCCGGACGCTACGCAGACGTGCAGAAGCTTGCCCGTACGATTGCAGCGGATGAAGAGGGCCGCGCAGTGCTAAAGAAGAAATAAAAGCCTATCCGATGTAGATCGTTAAGGAACTTCCCATGAATTGCACAATTCGCCACTCTATTGCCTGCTGTATTTCGACTATCTGCCTGGTTACCCTGACTTCGACAGTCCGCGCACAGTGGACAGTTCCTACCGCAGAGGAGCTGAAGATGACCTCTCAGCCGGAGGTCCCCGGTGCGGCCGCGGTCTACCTTTTCCGTGAGGAAATCACCGACGACAAGCTGCACATGTGGAGCAAGTATGTCCGCCTGAAGGTGCTGACGGAGGGCGGCAAAAAGTACGCGAATGTTGAACTGACGCAGTACAGCTCATCGGGGTACGGCGGATACACCGTGAACGACATTGCGGGCCGAACGATTCATCCCGATGGAACAATCATTCCCTTCACCGGCAAGCCGATGGAAAAACTGGTGGAGAAGGGCCGAGACTATAAGGCGATGGCCAAGGTATTTACGCTGCCTGACGTTGAGGTTGGCAGCATCATCGAATACCGGTACGTGTTGCGTTACGACAACTACCTAATAGCACCCGACTGGTACGTACAGACAGAGTTGTATACGCGCAAGGCGCATTATTTGTGGAGGCCGACGGGAGAGGACGTTCTTACGAGAAGCGAGCGCGGAGACGCGGTCACCAGTTCCGTGGCGTGGACGCCTATCTTGCCCAAAGGATTCGAAGTGAAGCAAAGCTCAAACGCGGGTACCGCCAGCGCAGAGGGTGGACGGTCGATCCTCGAGCTGAGCATTCACGATATCGCTCCTCAACCCGATGAGGAGTACATGCCACCGTTGAGCAGCCTGACTTACCGCGTTCTCTTCTATTACTCTCCTTATCGCACGATGGATGAATACTGGAAGAACGAGGGCAAGGGATGGTCGAAGTTGAACGACAAGTTTATCGGTCCAGGCAACAAAGTGAAGGAGGCCGTGAAGGAACTTGTAGGTCCAACAGACACGGCGGACCAGAAGCTGCGCAAATTTTATGCGACCGTTATGAAGCTGGATAACACCGTCTACAGCCGCAATCGCTCGGCCGCGGAGGAGAAGTCGGAGGGCTTGAACCCGCCGAAGTCGACCGACGATATTCTGGAGCGGAAGCGCGGCACGGACGACCAGATCGCGCAGCTATACGTGGCGATGGCGCGCGCAGCGGGGATGAAGGCCTACGTTATGTCGGTCACCGACCGCGATCGCGCTATGTTCATGCCGCAGTACCTGACCTTCTCTCAACTGAATGACCTTATCGCGATTGTGGTTGTCGACGGCAAGGAAGTGTTTTTCGATCCTGGCCAGCGCTATTGCCCGTATGGACATCTTGCCTGGAAACACACGTGGGCGTCAGGCCTGCGTCAGACCGATGGGGGTAGCGCGTTGGCAGAGACTCCGGGACAGCCGTACACCGCGTCGCGCACCCAACGCATTGCCGAACTCACAATGGACGAGCATGGCGAGATGAAGGGCACCGTGAAGATGACGTGGACGGGCGCTCCTGCCTTGAGTTGGCGACAGACGTATCTGCGCGGCGACAGCACCAGCCTGAATCGCGACCTGCGTGTCGCCATGGAACAGCTACTGGCAAACGGTATGGAGGTCAAGGTTTTGGGATATCAGAACGCGGACGACTATGAGCAGCCATTGATCGTCTCGTATGAAGTGAAAGGCCAAGTGGGATCGTCTACTGGAAAACGTCTGCTTGCGCCCAACGATATCTTTGAAACAAATTCCAAGCCGATCTTTGCGCATGAGAAGCGAGAAGCGCTAATTGCGTTTGAATATGCGAATACGGTTCAGGATGTGGTGCGGATAAGATATCCGCGGAGCCTGGGCGTGGAATCTCTACCGGTCAACCAACAGTTTGCGCTGCAGAAGTTCGCGGTATACGGACTGAAGACTGAGTCGACGCCTACGAGCTTCACCGTGCATCGCGAGTTCGATCTTGGAACGATCATGTACAAAGTTGATGAGTATCCGATTCTTCGCGGGTTCTACAATAAGTTCGAAACCAAAGATCAGGAGCCAGTTGTGCTGAAGGTTTTGGCCCCGGGCGCTGCGGGCAACTAAGGTCACTGCGCGCGCATACGTTTGCCTGCGTCCCGCTTGCAGAAACTTGGCTGTTACACTTAATTCAGGGACCCGCCGTTGTCTCGAGTTTTTCTCCCCGATACGAACGGCTTCTGCTCAACTTCATGCATACTCTTCACCGCACAGATGATCTCCGCATTCAGTGGACCAAGGTTGTCCTTCCTCCGGTCTTTCTGGAAGAGGAACTACCTACTTCCGATGCGGCCTCCTCCACTGTTTTCACGGCGCGCAATGAGGTGAGCGAGATACTCGCTGGCCGTGATCCACGCCTGCTGGTCGTGGTTGGGCCGTGTTCGATCCACGATCCAAGGGCTGCGCGAGAATATGCCGCGAAGCTGAAGCCGGTGATCACGGAGCTAGCCGAAAGCCTATGCATTGTCATGCGCGTCTATTTTGAGAAGCCGCGCACCACGGTGGGTTGGAAGGGCCTGATCAACGATCCACATCTCGATCAGACTTACAAGATCAACGATGGATTGCGTATTGCGCGTCATCTGCTGCTCGATCTGGCGGAGATGGGCGTGCCCGCGGGTACCGAGTTTCTGGACATCATCTCTCCTCAATATTTCGTCGACCTGGTGACCTGGGGCGCGATTGGGGCGCGGACCACAGAGAGCCAGGTTCATCGTCAGCTGGTAAGCGGACTTTCGTGCCCAGTCGGATTCAAGAACGGGACGTCGGGCAATGTGCAGATCGCGATCGACGCGATACTCTCGGCAAGCGGTGAACATACGTTTCTTGGTGGGACGAAGAATGGGCAGACGGCGATCTTCGCAACCACCGGCAATCCAGAGTGTCACATCATTCTGCGCGGTGGGCGCCATATGACCAACTACGATGCTGCGTCGGTGGATGAGACCAGCAAGCAGTTGGAGAATGCGGGACTGCCGGCGCGCATCATGATTGACTGCTCGCATGCTAACAGCAGCAAGGACTACAAGCGGCAGGCTATTGTCGCGCGCGACATTGCCGGACAGATTTCGGTGGGCGATCGGCGAATCATTGGTGTGATGATCGAGAGCAACCTGGTTGCCGGGGCGCAGAAGCGAGTCGTCGGCAAACCGTTGGTCTACGGGCAGAGTATGACCGATGCGTGCATTGGCTGGCCCGAGACTGTTGAGATGCTTCTGGAGTTGGCGTCTGCGGTACATGCCACTCGCCAGTAATATCTCCCGGGGGGGGCAGTAACTGACTTGTTTGCAATGAAACACCAAAAATGTCTTGTAAATATCAAATAATAAGAAGGTTATAGTTAAATATAGGATCCCATTACGCTTATCAAATGAACTGAGAAGATCACGTTTCATTTGACTGGCATATTTATGTCCAACGATTCTCTTAGAGGTCGGAAGTCAGTTGCGGAACTGGGGATGGACCGATTGGCTGGCTGACGATCTTCCGGGGCCGGTACGCGACTGTGGGCCAATGCCTTTCCGTGGTCCAGTGACCCATCACGAGTTCAACTCCGACCGTACGTCCACACGTCTCGCAGCGGTGGGTGGCCCATTGCTCCCTATTTCGATTCCGTTGAATGGATTCCTGCACTTCCGGGGTAAGCTTTCCGTCGCATGGCTTTGAAGGGGTTGGCATATGTCCTTTTCGATAGTGATGCAGACGAGAGTCCACGGTGTGGCTTCTCGTCTGAGAGGTGGTTTGCGATCAATCTGCCCGCGCTTAATGTGGTTCAGTAGAGATGCTATTTGCCTAATATTTTGTTAGATGCGGGTACTTCAAGTCTCGTTGCCGCGCGGCTGATCCTGTCTCTAGAAGCAGCCGGGGCTGCGTCGTATACATAACACTGTCCATGCTTGATTTTACTCCGATGACGATTGCCTTTTTGCTTACAAGCACCTATGCAAGGTCTCGGCAGCGCTGACTGACGATCATGTGTTCATATGAATCGCACTCGACGGATAGCGATACGGAGAGCAGATGTTCCGGCCGAAGCATCTCTTGCGTTGCCGATTTCATCCCTATCGTCGAACTAGTAAAAACTTATGAGGCGTGTCTATGAGCAGTGCTCCGTGCACGGGGATGGAGCGCACTCAGGTGGGTGAGCCCGATTCATCTCCGGATGTGACAGAGATTCAGGTTTCGCGATGGACGTTTGTGCAATCCGCGGGAGTGCTCGCCGCAGAGATTGCCAGCGGCATTCCGCGAACGGCGTCCGCGCAGGCTGCATGCGAGGCAGCGGAGAGCGCTGCACTTACCATCAACATCGCAGTGAGTGTGAACGACAAGGCACAGCAGTTGGCAATTGATAGCCGAACGACTCTGTAAAGCCAGACAGCGGATCGATTCGGGTGGTTGAAGCGCAATGCGAAGCCGGACCAAGTGATACAGGGCAACAACCAGGTTGGTTACGGAATGGCGACGGCGACTTACAACGCAAATCGTTCGGCGGCGCAGGCGGTCGTACGAATTCTTCCCAATGGCCGTGAATTTGTTGGCTGCGGCTCGCAGGATCTAGGCACGGGCACCTATACGATAGGGTGGCGCAGATAGCGGCGAACGCACTGGGCCTGGATATTGGCAAGGATCCGACACTGAAGCAATGGGTTCTGCCGAACCTGATGAGGAACACTCCGCACTCAGCATGCACCCATGGGGAGCCGTCTTTGCGGAGGTTGCGGTCGACCGGTCGACACATATGCCGCGTGTGCGTCGTATCGTGGCCACGTATGACATTGGCACTTTGCTGAACACAGACCACCGGCCTTAACCAGCTTGTGAGTGGTAATCAACGGCCTCACCACGGAAGCATCCGACATCATAAAAGATGTGACCAAACCCAGCTATGCGACATGGCTTTGATCGGCACTACACAGCAAGTTGAGCATCACGAGATCGCAGTCTACGGAACCCTGTGCACTTGGGCCGGACTGCTGGGATTGGATGATCACGCGGCTGTACTCGACGCGGTTGAGGCGGAAGAAGTTAACGCCGACGAGATGCCTACGGGTCTCTCTGAACGAGGGAACCTCGAAGATTAAAGCGCCCTCTTTTGAGAGGCTGTCTAAACTCTCGGGCTTAGACTTTGGTGCGTCTCGGAATAGGTCTTCCATGGATTACGGGCAAGACGACTCTTCCACTCGTTGAATTTCGACACCGGAAAGACTGGGCACTCAGGGAGTTTCAGATCGGCCCAGTTAATCGGCAGCGAGACGGCAACTCCAGGACGCGCGCGCGGCGAGAAGGCCGCCACCGCGGTGGCACCGCGTTCATTGCGGAGATAGTCGAGATAGATGTGATCTTTGCGCGCGGCCTTGCTCATCGTCGTGAGATACAGCGCAGGATTTCCGCGCTCCACTTGAAGGACGAAGTCGTGTGCAAACTTCTTTACGGTCGACCAGTCTTGTTCGGGCTTGATCGGGACAACGATGTGCAAACCTTTGCCTCCGGTTAGTTTGAGGAAACATTCGAGGCCCAATCTCTTGAATCGCTTGCGGACCTCAAGCGCGCTATCGGCGAGTGTACGCCAAGAAATGGAAGCATCAGGATCAAGGTCAATGATGACACTGTCGGGATGCTCAAGATCGGTGTTGGTCGAGCTCCAGGGATGGACTTCAAGGACACCCATTTGAGCCAGTCCGGCGAGGGCTTCTGGCGTAGACAGCGTGATGTAGGGTTCAGGCTTGCGGGTTTTCTTATCGGGCACATCGACGGACTCGATACCTGGAGGGAGCATGTGATTGACATGCTTTTGGAAGAAGCAGGGCTTGCCGCTGCCCTCGGGACAGCGGACAAGGGAAAGTGGACGATGTGCGATGAAGGGGAGCATATGCGGAGCAATAGCCCAGTAGTAGTCGGCTAGCTGCTGCTTAGTGAGTTGGGATTCCGCGTCCAGAATTTTGCCGGGGTGAGTCAGGCGAACCGGTGCCGACTGCGGCGATGATTTTGCAGCGGATTTGAGAACGCGAACTCCAGCTGCGACGGACTTGCCAGCAGCGTGGGACGCGGCGGGTTTTGCGATTGGCTGCTTTGGAGGGTTTTCGGAACTTTCCTTGCGGACTTCGCTGGCTGGCTTGTCTTCGCGGATGCCTTTGAAGGAAGCTTGGCGAACGAGCTGGTCCGCGGTCCAAGTAGCGAAGCGGACCTGGGCGACGAGTTGAGGCTTGACCCACGTGGCTCCTTTTCGCGCTTCGACGGAGGGATTAGCGAAGGGTGTCGAGGTCTGGCGAAGCTTGTCAAGTTGTGTGCGCAGGAGTTGGTGGGTTTTCTGCGTAAAGCCGGTGCCGGTGCGCCCGGCGTAGATCAGGTTGTTTGCTGCGTCGTAATAACCCAGCATTAGTGCTCCTATTCCGTGGATGTCGGCGTGACCTTTGGAGGGCATGGTGAAACCACCGATTACGAATTCCTGCTCGCGAATGCATTTCACTTTGAGCCAGTCGCTGGTGCGGCCGGAGACGTATTTACTTTGGGCGCGTTTGGAGACGATGCCTTCGGCCTGCAGTGCGCAGGCGTTGCGGAAGATAGCATCACCATCGCCATCGAGGTGTTCGCTGAGTCGAATGGATTCGCCAGCGGAGGCAAGCAGCTTGGCCAAGATGGCCTTGCGTTCGATCAGCGGAAGGTTGCGAAGATTGTGGCCATCGACATGGAGACAATCGAAGACAAAATACGTGAGTGGCTTGCGAACGCCCTCCTGGAAAGCTGCTTGTAGATCGGCAAAGCTGGTGGTTCCGTCGTCTGCGAGCACAACTACTTCTCCATCGAGCAGGAGCACCTTAGCGGGCAGAGCCTCGATCTCGGACGCGATGGTCTTCATGCGGTGGGTCCAATCGAGGCCGGTGCGCGTGAGGAGTTTAACATCAGCGCCTTGCTTGCGCGCCTGGATGCGATATCCGTCGAGCTTGAGTTCGTGCAGCCATCCCTCGGTGGTGACGGCCTGTGTAGATTGCATCGCAAGTTGGGGTTGGATGAATTCTGGAAGGTTTTCTTTCGGAGTGCCGGAAGGCGAAACTACCGCTGCACTAGGTTTTGGAGCGGCCGGATGTTCTTTCTTTTTAGAAAATGTGGAGATATTCTTGGTAGTCGTTTTTTGTGCGGTAGCCACCGGAGTATCGTTACGGTGCCATGCGTTGCCACCCGCGGTGTCCTTAGAATTCCAGATGTGATCCTCGCTGGCTGTGATCTCATTGAGCGACCGCCCGGTGACAACGCTGTTGGGCTGTTCTTCGGTGATGGGCTTATCGCTGGCGGTTTGCTCGAAGTCGTCGTGCTCCTTGATGAGCAACCAATTCGGCTTCTTCTCATTGGCCGCCTTGCCGCCCATGCGGATCAGGGCCCACTTCCCCTTCATCTTCGCCCCATGCATGATGAACTTGAGTGAGCCGGAGCGCAGACCGGCGTCTACATCGGTGTGTCCGGGCTGTGGCTCCCAGGCTCCTTCGTCCCACAGCATTACAGTGCCGCCGCCGTATTGGCCCTTAGGAATGATGCCCTCGAAGCCGCCATATTCCATGGGATGATCTTCAACCTGAACAGCGAGCCGCTTGTCCGCGGTGACGTAACTGGGCCCTTTTGCAACCGCCCAGCTCTTGAGCACTCCGTTCCAGCCGAGACGAAAGTCGTAGTGGAGATGGGACGCGGCATGCTTCTGAATGACGAAGGGAAGCTCTTTGAAAATTGATTTTCCGGATGTTTTTTTTATTGCGCCCGCGGGCTCTGACGTGATCTTGAAGTCGCGCATTTCGCGGTAGCGCGCCAGCTGCTTATCGATTGCTGCTGAGGCTTTCGACACGGATGTAAATGCGGATATTCGCTTGGTCGCCATGGGCTACGCGGATTTGCGCTTCGGTTTGGAGGCTTTGGCGGGAGAAGGCTTGACCAGTGTCAAACCCTTCTTCGGGTCTGCAGTCGCTGCTCTATGCGAACTTGTTTTTGGCGTCGCAGTTGGACCATTCTCTACGCTTTTGCGCAAAGCATCCATAAGGCTGACGACTTTACCCGGCTTCTTTGCGGGCTCATCTTGAAGGATTGGCTTATTTTTGATCCTCGCTTCCACCATCTCGCGCAACGCCGCCTCATACTCATCCTTGAATTTCTCCGGCGCAAACTTTGCCGTCTTGCGCTTGATCAGTTCCTTCGCGAGCGAAAGCTGGTCATTGTCGATGGAGACCGTCTTGATGTTGGAGAAGTAGTCGGCCGGGCTGCGCAACTCCTCGGCGTAACGCATGGTGTAGGCCATCATACCCCGGAGCTTTCCTTCGCCCTCGGGCGGAGCTGCGATCGCTACGAGGTGCTCGCGGCCACTGAAGGCGATCTTGCCCAGGGCAACTTTCTTCGACTCCTGCAATGCTCTACGGACGACGGCGAAGGCTTCCGCTGCACTCTCATCTTCTGGAGTTACAAAATATGGCTTCTCAAAATAGGCGGGAGAGATTTCGTCTTCGTCCACAAACTGTGCGACCTCAAGTAAGTGACGCGACGGGATACGGAGATTTTCGATATCGCGAGGTTCGATTGCGACGTACTCGCCTTTGCGGTACTCGAAACCTTTAACGATGTCGAATGTCTCGACGGGATCTTCGTCGCCTGAGACCTTCTGATGCTTGACGCGTTCGCCGGTCTTGCGGCTTAGTTGATGAAAGCGAATCTCGCTCTTTGGGTCAGTCGCGGGGAAGAGCTTTATGCCAAACGAGACGAGCGAGATTTGCAGGTTTCCTGACCAGTAAGGGCGTGCCATTGAAATTCTCCAAGTGGTTTGAGTCGCGGGGCAGTCAGCGGGATGTATAGCCCTAAAAATTCGGCTTGTTCGCCCGGGAGTGACCTCTGTTCGCCGGTCGAAAATACCCAATGCTATTTCAGGGTTCCCTGTGCCTTGGGAAATTCAAGACACAGGAGCTTGGACCTATCAGCTTCCTCTTTCGAGAAGTTGCCGTGCCCTCTGGCGAGTACGACTTCGATACCATTTGGAACGCCGGCTGCGTCGAGAGCCTTCTTCAACTGGGTGTCCTGCGTAGGGTCTACGGTGTGGTCGCTGTCTCCGTAAACGACAAATGTGGGCGGCAGGCCGGGTCTGATGTAGGTCATCGGCGACATCTCATGGGCGCGCGCTAAAGTTTTCGCATCCGGAACGGGCCATTCTACCGGTGGCGTTCGCACACCCGGGCTTATCGTCGCGGGATACAAAGGCGAGGGCATATCGGTGCCGAGCCACTGGTGCGTGAAGTCCGAACTGCCGTGTTCCACAAGGGCTTCAGCGAGATTCGTTGGACCGTAGAAATCCAGAACGGTTGCCACTCTGGGCTGGTCAGTGCATCCCTCAGAATTGAAGGACGGCGGCGCGTAGCCTGCCATCAACACGAGATGGCCACTGGCGGATTCGCCATAGGTCACTACGCGCGAGACGTCGAAGTTATGCTTCGTGGTATTGGCTTTGACCCACGCAAGCGCGCACCGTACGTCCTGAATTGCTGTTGGGGCGGGGCGCCCTTCGCGTTGCGGTACTGGACTGTGACCACACTCATTCCGCCAGCCAGGAAGGCGCGGAAGGTGTTGAAGCTGTTGGGACGGTCGCCTCGAATTCACCCGCTGCCATGGAGTTGAAGTACAACGGGAGTCGTTTGGACGACGGCATCTGTAGAACATCAAGGCGAGGTTTCATCGTGCCCGGAGCGGCAGTGGCTGAATTCTCAGCCGCGGGCACCGTGCTGCCAGAGGTGCCAGAGGTAACAGAGGTGCCAGAGGCTGGATTCGCGCTTCGATTGCCGGGTTGTGCAACGTTGGCATAAACGATGTTGTGTGTCTGGATCGGACGGACGCTATCCCAACTTGCGACGTCCTCCCAAGCAGGGACAACGACTGAGTTGACTGTCGGTGTCTGCGCGGAGCCGCATAGGCCCGCCGCCATTGGCGTTAGCAGAAAAAGTTGGGCGATACTTGATTTCAACACCATGACTCCTGTCGATTTATTCGCCTGACCCGTTAAAGCCAGCCGCGTGTCCGCGCGATTCGAGCGGCATCGACGCGATTCGCGGCACCCAGTTTCGCAATGGCTTCAGAGAGATAATTGCGAACGGTGCCCTCTGAAAGGCGGAGTTCCGCGGCAATGTCTGCCGAGGAGCGTCCGTTGCTAGCGCGTTGAAGGATTTGCCGCTCTCGGTCGGAGAGGGGATCCTCATCCGCGCTCCAGGCTTCCGCGGCCAGGGCAGGGTCGACGGCGCGGAGGCCGGAGTGAACTCGCCGGATGGACTCGGCAAGTTCAGAGGCGGGACGCTCCTTGAGCAGATAGCCGCGAGCCCCGGCGTCGAGTGCGCGGCGCAGGTAGCCAGGACGCGCGAACGTAGTGAGGATGATGACTCGGGCTTTCGAACCAGACTGCTTGAGATCGGCAGCGAGTTCGAGGCCAGTCTTCTCGGGCATCTCTATGTCAGTGACGATTACATCCGGAGTATGAAGGCGGATAAGTTTGAGAGCCTCAAGCCCATTGCTTGCCTGGGCGACCACCGTGATATCGGGCTCGAGGTCGAGAAGTCCGGCGAGCGCCTCGCGGAGCATGGTTTGGTCTTCCGCCAGCAATACGCGGATTTGCGTTGCCGGTTTGCTCGAAGACGTCATGAGGCCGAGGTCCTTGCATCGCCTTGAGAACGTAGCGGCAACTCAATCAGCAGCCTGGTGCCGTGATCTCGTTCAAGAGAAAGCTGGCCGCCGAGCGACTCGATGCGCTCGCGCATTCCCCGCAGTCCATTGCCTTCGCGGGTGATGCTGTGCTCTCCATCATCCTCGACGACAAGCTGATGGCGACCATCTTCAGTGAAGAAACGGAGACGGCAGGTGGTCGCGCGGGCGTGACGAACAATGTTGGTGACAGCTTCGCGCAGGGCGAGGGAGAGTGCAGTCTCATCGGCGGCGTAAAGATCAGCGGCAAACGAGGGTGAGTTGTCGGCACCTGTAGCATTCGATTCCAGGACAAGAGTCACGCCAGCGGCATCGAGAGTGTGGCGGGCAGATTCGATCTCGGCGGCAAGACCGCGCGACCGATAGCCACGGATGGCCTCCCGGACTTCGGCGAGGGCCGTGCGGGCAATCCGCTCGACGTCCGCAATTTCACTGGCCACGCGTTGACGATCGCTGGTTTGATCACGTTGGATGAGGCGCCCA
>JANYLK010000171.1 GCA_025357875.1 Granulicella sp. | reverse complement strand
CATCGAGAAGAACTGGGTACATCCAAAGGCACCAAAAAGTGGGCCCGCCGATGGCTCGAAAATGACCCCCAAAATAGTTCAAGTCGGCTCCGGAAGTTTCCGTACGCCGTTTTACATCGAGGGCTCGAAAACAGTGATTTTGGACCCGAGAGTGGCACTTGCCCGTCGTAAATGCACCATTTATGGGGCAAACACCTCCCATAGGAAAACGAAAGCAAATGTGCGGATTCACATTTTGGAAAGGGCTTATGTTGTGACCTTACCGGTTACATCCTCGGACCCTTTTCACCCCCGCCCGGACCCCTCGTTTTCGCTCCCGCCAGCCTCTCATCCTTACCCCTCTTCCCGGTCCCCCTGGCAGCCCTCCGCGGCCATGGGCGGAGCCGTCCGGTCGCGGTATCGTGGGTACCACACGCCGAAAGCGGAGACTGCGAATGCATTGTGTTTTTCTGCTGATGTATTGGACGCGCTGGAATGCGACGGTTCCTTACCTTGCCTGACCCCAAGGATATTCCAGTCTCCGACTTGCTACACAAAATGCTCGAAGCTCTGGTAGACCGGCCTGAGTTCGTGACTATCCAGACACGCCAAGACTTCGATTTCCTGCCTTTTTGCGTTCAGGTACATCCTGATGACACAGGAAAGGTCATTGGCAAACAGGGACGCAATGCGACGTCTCTCCGCATCGTCCTAAGTGCCATCGGGAGAAAGCACCATCAACGCTCCGCTATTGAGGTCATTGAAACCTGACTGCGCGTCACCACGCGCCAAGAGGAGTGGAAGCGTTTGAAGACCATCGCGCCTAAGTCCATCCAGAGTACAAAGTCCAGCGCAACGCAGAAACGTGGTGCGCTCACCGTCAGCACAAACGGCAACACGTAGACCACCGCCGTCATGACGATGAGCAACTTTGCCGCCTTTGGCCCCGGATGTGGCAAAGCGAACAGCCCAATCAACCACAGAGGAACTGCCAACGATTCCAAAATCTTAACGACGCCCCCGGCACTACTCGCTCTATGCACTTTTAGGTCGGGAAGTAAAAGATTCAACATTTTCAGCCCTGTCAATTTCACCATCACACCCGGATGTGAACGCATATACTGACGTGCCCATAATGTGTAGAGAGGTTTATATTTCGAATCTCGCAGGTCATCGACGCCGGGGGTGTTCGGTTGCCTTGACCAATCAATGCCTACCCGTAACCCGTGTTCCCCTACTGCCGGATACAGGGAGTCTTCAGAATTATCAATATGCTCGACCGTGAATGGATTAGCCCCAGCGTAAAGATTGTAGGGGCCGTTCTGCGGAAGGAAAGGACGCCCGTGAATTGACGCGGTGGCTGTGAGGTAGAAAGCGATTGCTATTAGTGCAAGAGTGACAATACGTGCGGCAAGTTGCGGCGTCCGCGACCGCCACAACATGACCCACGCAAGGGGAAAGAACAGGAGAAGGTTCGGACGCACCAAGGTCGCTGCTCCAAGCACCAATGCCAGACCGAGGTCAACGTATCCGATTTTCCGACTCTGTAAAGTAGCCAGCAACAGGGATAGAAAACTGAAGAGCAAGAGTGCGGTAAGATTCGTGTCCTGCACCTTGCTGTAGCTCAGAAGGAAATCAGGGTAGAGCGATAGCATCGCGGTAAGCAAAAGCGTACTATTCACCGACATGCCAAGTTGGCGAAGGTAACCCCACGCGCTGGCGACAACCAAAAGAGAAATCACCCAATTGACGACGGTGATTCCGGTTTGCGAACCCGTTAACAAATACCCCAGCCCAATCAGCCCGGAGTACCCGATTGAGAGGAAGTCGGCGGCAATGCGATGTGTCCTCGCGAGTTCGACTGCCGGGAAAAGATATTCCGGTAGCGGAACACTGAATGGTATCCAATGGTAGACCAGAAATGCCACCAATACGTTTGCCAATATCAGTGCAGATAACCAGCCCGTTTCTCTCCGGCTTGTCTCGTTCGACACGATTCCCCCGTACCAACCTGACTCCCGCTCTTCATGCCAGATGGATGCTCCGCTTCCGCCGTAGCAGGAGAGCCCTACATGCATCGCATCGGTACCACCCGCGCCCGAGCAAGTCTAAGAAACCCCGCAGCCATGTTCGACGTGAAGGCCGCAACGCAACTGTCTTACATCGCGGACAGAGGCGGGCTTTGTTGAATGGCTCCATCACATGGGAACGACCGTCCAAATGAAAAACTCGACACAATCGGATATTTGGAGGTTAGCCAGTAATTGATTGCAAAGCAAGTTATTTCGCGGTGACAACCGCTCGCCGCGAAAAGTGTGCAAACGTTGATGAAGAAAACCCTTAGCACCTACACTCGCGTGAGCTTCCGGTACTGCTCCGGTGACAGCATCAGGAAAACCCCACCCCTGCCAGTCTCGATTCCTTGCTCTATCGCCTGACGTGCTGCCAAATCCTTCAACGCCCCACAACGTTCCGCAAGCTGCATCACCTTGTCTGGGGTGGCGAATGTCAGCTTCCGGGGGGTACCGGCCCTCTCACGTAAGTAGGCCGCTCTTTTATTGATGGTCGAGCATCTGCTTCAACCGCCATCCGTCGTCGTACTTTTGGAATAGCATCCTTGCGGGAAGTATTGCCTCCATTTCTCCCTCTTTAGGAAAACCGTAACAGAACCCATAGTGGTATGGGCCTCCGGACGGGCACTCCATGAGAAGGTTCTGTATAACCGGATTCGCCATGGCTTTCTTCCGAAGTTCTGTGGACTTCACCACGAATGTAGCCTCAACGATTACTTGGTCAGTCCCGTTCCGCGTGATTCCGGTTATTTCCTTGAGTTGCGACTTCGCCCATACGATGCGCGCATATTTCTTCGGAAGGACATCCTTGACGTCGGTTATGTCCGGCTGTGCAATTACCTCATAATCGTAACGAGCACTTGTGCCGGTGTTCGATTCTGATAATTTTCGTATGACGCCCGCTGCGGCCAGCGAATCGAGGAATAAAACATCTTTGTCGTCCGTAGGAGGCAGGTGACCCGGCCGTGCTTAGAAAGCCGGGTGAATATCCATCCTGGCGATCTATCGAGGCCCTCTTGACGCGTGTCGATCTTGTGGACGCTATCTCTCCGAATCGGCTGGGGAGTGACAAGTCGCAGTGGAACCAGGACGGGTTGAGCCGTTCTGACGCCGAGAAGGTAGTGAACGTTGTCTTCGAAGCGATCGTCGAAGCGCTGCTCAAGCGAGAGACGGTGGATCTGCCCATCGGTACCTTTGAAGTCCAGAAGCGCAAAACGCCAACTCTGAGCGGCCGGAAACTGAAGATCGAGTTCACCCCGGACGAATGGATGATCGTTGAACGGAACGCGCCAGCGGGCCGCCCGGGGCGGACCGGGCCGCCACAGCCCGTCCCTCGAAAGAAGAAGATCAGGAAATTCAAGCCATACCCCCGGGACGAACAACTGAAGCAGATGCTGAAGGCCTCCAAAAAGTGGATTGTCGACCAGGGGTTTCTCCGCGATGAAGTGATCTATGACTTATTGCCCGACGCCAAGAAATGGTTGGATTTCAATAGAGGCGCTTCTGCCCCTGAATATCCCCTCAGACCGGCTGCACTTCTTCTTCAAACGCGGCCGACCAATTTCAAGGAAGACGGCGTAGAAATGCTTGCGGCCTGGGCCGACTGGTTCAAGTCGTGGCTGGTTCACTGTGCTCCACTCGATGCATCGTTGCGGGAGGAGGTCGTGAATATGCTTATAGATTGGGCTAAAGCAACCTTGCCACTCCCCACTGGGAAAGCACCTTGGGGGCCAGACCCCGTGAAAACTTTCTACCAGCAACTCGGTTGGAGACCCCCCCGATAAGCCGCCCGACCATCTTTGCCCTCTCACCTCTGTCCCCTGACAGTCCGCCGCCGTCTCGGCGGAGCTGCCCCCGGCCCTGCTCATGGCTCACTTGATAAGGTCTTGTTTTCACCCCGGCCCGCAGCCCCCCGGACCAGCAGCAACGGCCTCCTCCGGCTCAGCTCGATGATGGCTTCAAGGATCCCATCCCGGAAGATCTCCCCGTTCATGCCTCCCTTGCGCCCGCCCGCGATCATGCCGGCCTCAAGCCTGATCTGATCGAGATCCTCGAATCGGGCGGCAGGGGGGAGGGCCATTCACGAACTTCGCCAGCGTGACATCGGAGACGATTAGACGAGCGTTTCCATACGGGCTTCGAAGCCCCTCAGCATGCTCATGGAATCCCTGCGCCTCGCGGGCACTGGTTGCGAACACGAACCAGTCACTATCGTGATCAGCGGTGCTTATCCAAAGTTCCACCACCACCCCCAAAAAAGGAGTTTTCCATATGCGACTCATCAATACATCAATACTCAAAATGCAGGCAGTGAGCTTCCGCTGTCCCGCTATGTGCGCCAACGGCGCGAGGACTTAGGCCTAACGATCACGACGGCGTCAGAACTGGCTGGCATCGCATTCTCGGAGTGGTGCGCCTTGGAATCCGGATGGATACCGGGCGACCGCGCAACACTACATGCGATATGCGCCACGCTCACTACGGGCCTCTATGACTTCTACGCGATCGTGCAGATGAGCCAGTTCATCCAGTCCATCGATCCGAAGCCAACTCTCCAGGAGGTACATTGACTTCAGAGCGCCCTAAGGAAGCTCTGCGCAGGATGCTGATTTCGTAGATGGCTGCGAGGTGGTGCTGCGGAGGTACGAGTTTGGGTGCGTTTGGGGTTCCGGCTCTTGCGATATCGTTGATCTGGAAGCTGTTTTCCGGCTTCCAGACGCAGTTCTACCCGAGCACTGCCAGGCGTTTGCGGTGCAGGTAGAGGTTGACCAGGGCGAAGTTCGCGCACAGCCGGTTGTGGTTCTTGGCGATGCCCCGGTATCTGACCTTGTCGAAGCCGAACACACGCTTCAGGATGCGGAACGGATGTTCCACCTTGGCCCGCACGCTGGACTTACTCCGGTTCTTCTTCTTTTG
>JANYLK010000159.1 GCA_025357875.1 Granulicella sp. | reverse complement strand
GCGGGGACTGCGACTTCCGCGAGCGTGACGTTTATTGCTAACCCGGTTGCGCTGGCGATTACTACCAGCGTGTTGCCTACACCGAATGTAGGTGTGGCGTACAGCGATCAACTGACCTCTACTGGCGGCACGGGCACGATCACCTGGACGTTGACGGGCGGTTCGCTGGCGGGCACAGGGCTGACACTGTCGAGCTCGGGGCTGCTTTCGGGCACGCCTACCGCCGCGAAGAACAGGCTGAGCCTTACGTTCCAGGCGCAGGATTCGGCGACTAACCAGCAGCAGACGAAGATGGTGACCTTGCCACTGAGTATCTCGGGACCGCTGGTGATCACTACTGCGAGCTCGCTGCCTACTTCGCCCATAGGCGTTGCTTACAGCCAGGCGTTTGCAGCGGCCGGCGGCACTGGATCGGGATATACGTGGACGGTAACTTCAGGCGCAACCGGATCAAACAGTCTTGCGACGCTGAACCTGAGCGTCTCTGGAGCGGGTGCGATCAGTGGCACTCCAACGATCGCCGGGACCGCGAATTTCACGGTGCAGGTGACGGACTCGGCGAGCAACACGGCGTCGGGTTTGTTCTCGGTCAGTACAGCTCCGGCGCTTACTCTGCCGGTTCCAAATCCCACTTCGCTGGGTGCGGGGACGATCACGGTTCCTTACGCCGGCACCATCAGCGCGACCGGTGGCATCCCCGGCTACGCGTGGACGGTGAACGGCAGCACAGTCCCAACCAATGGCGGATCGGTCGGCCTGGTTGACAACCTGAGTGTTACCAACTCGGGCGGTGGAACGACCATAAGCGTTAGCGGCACGCCCAATGCCACGGGTACCGTATCTTTCACGGCATCGGTGAAGGACAGCACGGGCACTGTGGCCGGGCCATTCACTTACACCATCGCCGTTGGGAACTTCTTTACGGTGGGTGGGCAGATCAACTCGCAGGTGGGCTGTAATACCAGCGGACTGGTGGGGGTTACGGTTTCGATCAATACGAATCCGGTTCAGACGACGACGACGAGCGCTAACGGCAGCTTCTCATTCTCCAACGTGCCTAACGGGACATTTATTATCACGCCGTCGATCAGCGGATCCAGTTCTGCATTTTATCCGGCTACGGAGACGGTGGTGGTGAACAGCAACAACCTCTCCGCGGCGAGCTTTACGGCAACGCTGGGCTACAGCGTCTCGGGAACGGTGGCTTACACGGGAGTGCATACGGGGCAGATTTATCTTGCGCTGAACCCCACTGGAAATTGCGGAGGCCGGTCGCCGGGCACTAGTCTGTCGTCGACGGGAGCCTATACCATTCGCGGTGTGCCGCCGGGCAATTACACGCTGCAGGCATTCATGGATACGGTTGGAGACGGGGTGCCGAACGCAGCCAACCCGACGGGAACTACTCTTGGAGTCAATCCGACCACGTCCAATATTTCCGGAGTGGCGGTAACGATGAACGATCCCGTCCCAGTGATGCTGGCGACTGCTCCGACGCTGACGTCGGTCTGGCCGTTCAACTCTGGTGTGTTTGTGCAGTACAAGCCAATCACCAACAACGTTGGGCTGGAGATGGCGACGTATTACACATTCCAGTGGAGCATTTCGCCGACCTTTACGACGATTGATGGAACCAAGCGGTTCCCCGCGAATGGAACCCATAGCAATATATGGCTTCTGCATGGGCTGACGAATGGCAGCAGGTACTATTTCCGCGCCTATGGAACTTCGGAAGGGACGCTGGCTGGTCCGTTCTCGCAGGTCATCGGGCCGATACTGATCACAGCGCCGACGACCGGTAATGTGGTGACCGGCGCGGTGAGCTTCGCCACACCTGCAACCGGTCCACTCTATGTGGGCTTGTACGACCAGGGTTCCGGTGCTTTCTATGGGCAGTATCTGGTGAACCCGGTAAGTGCGCAGCCCTTTACGGTGCAGGTCCCGACCGGCTCGGATTACCTGCTGCTGGGAGTTCTCGACCAGAATAACGATGGCGCCATCGGAGCCAACGACATTACCAATACGGGCAACGGAAGCGTCCAGCCGGTCACGGCCATCTCGGGCGCAACCGCGAATCAAAACCTCACGCTGCCGAGCACGGATGGCATCGCTACGGTTACGACGCAGAACTTTGTGTCGGTGACGCCGGCGGGCGCCGCACAGAACTACAACATCAACTTCACTGTGTATGGGTTGATCAAGCGTCCAGTTGCGGCGGCGCTTACTTCCGGCCAGAATCTGATTACCCCGGTCGATATAGCGATTTGCGGAGGCTCGGGCAGCACCTGCGGGCAGGGCTTCCAGATCTCATTCAATCTGTACGGGACCAGTCCGGCGGTGGGAGACAACTACGTCTTCAGCGTGACTTATAGCGATGGGACGTTAGGGACGCTGAGCGCTTCGGTGAGTGCTGTGCTTAATGGCTTTGCCGCGAACCTGGCCCCGCAGACTGGAACCAGCGCGAGCACCACACCGACGTTCACGTGGACGGATCCGCTCTCGGCGGCGAGCTATACGTATCAGTTCTATTTGACCGATTCCAACGCAAAAGTGCTTTGGCAGATACCGCAGATGAATGCCGCATCGAACGGCTTCTCGAGCGCGATTACGACCATACCGTGGGGCGTCGATCCGTCGGGTGGAGGCAGTGCCCCGGTGGTTCCAAGCCTGACGTTGGGATCGGTTTATTCGTGGCAGATTCTGGTGCAGGACAGCAACGGCAACTCCACGGGCACGCAGGTGCAGTATCAGCCGTAAGGTTTGGATGAAGTAAGCGGAGGAAGAGACGATTGACGCCTGGAAGGGGCAGAATTCTGAGCGCGACGGGCGGTATGGCAGGTTCTTCGACTCCGCCTCTCGCAATGAGACTGCGAGAGACTTTGCTCAGGATGGCGGCTTCCTGTAGGCCGGTGCGATAGCAGCGACGAGGTGACGCTTCTATGCCGGTGTTAGCGAGAAAGTTAATAGCACCATTAGGGAATATCCCCCCTCACATCCTGCCGCTAGCATGTCGATAAGTCGATCAATGAATGCTCGCTTGCGACGTGTGCGGTGGTCATCCTGGCATGCAGTGAACAAGCTGCAGGGGTTCGATGAAGGATTGAAGACGCCCCGCCTCTGTGCGGGGTTCGCTGGTTGATAGAGATGTAGTCCGCAATTAGATTTTGTAATCAAGGCTGGAGACGAGAGCATGGGATTACGAGACGGTAAGAGCACGGAAGGCCAAAGCGACGGGCAGGACGCCGCGCGTGTGATTCGAGACGGGGCGCGCGGGTGGCAGGAAGAGCTGCGGGACGGTGAGAGCGGGCAGACGACCGTGATCATGACACTTTTTCTGGCTACGTTTCTGATGGGGTTCATCGCGATTGGAATTGATGTGCAGTCGCTGTTTGCTGCGAGGCGGCAGGTCCAGGCGGCGGCGGATGCAGCGGCGGTCGCCGCGGCGGAGGAGTATCCCGATACTAATGGTGAGCAGACGGCGGCTTCCGCAGTCGCGAAGTTGAATGGTTTCGACGATACAGCCACGATCAATCCTGCCTATGTCCATGTTGTCGGGACGCCACAGTCGGGTACTTACTCCGGATCTTCTTCTTTTATTGAGGTCCAGGTTTCAAAGGCGATCCCCACCTTTTTCTCCGCTCTCGTCACCCGTAAATCCACGGTGACAGTTTCCGCGCGGGCGGTGGCTGCAAAAGGCCAGACCAGCCCGAGCTGCATTTGTCTCGAGGGCACGACGGGGACTGATCTCAATATGAGCAACGGGACCTCCCTGAGCCTTACGGGATGCGGGGTTATGGTAGATTCCACCAGTAGCAATGCGGTCACGATGGCGGGTAGTTCCAAGATCACGAGCCTGTCGCTGGGCATCGCATCTTCCAGTTGGACAGCGAGCGCCAACGTCGGCAACGCAGCCAGCATATCTCCCAGCACCAAGGTAATCACTGGTGTTACTACTTCGTGCGCCCCACCCCTACCAGTTGCTCCGCAGTTTAGCCCAGCACAATGCACCGCCGACCCACTCACCCATTATGGAAATGGCAATAGCTCCTATAGCGTCGGGCCAGGTGGCAACTACACCACCACCCAAAGTGGAGGCGTGGCTTGTTACAACTCGCTGATTGTGGGCAGCAACTCCGATACGGTCAACCTCAACAACGGCATCTACGTGATCAATGGAGGGACGCTTGAGTTCCAAAACGGACACGCCAATACCACGAATACAGGGGGAAACAGCGTCCTCTTCTATCTGACTAACGGCGCCAGAATGGTGATCGACCAGGGGGCCAACCCAAATCTGACCGCTTCGACCACTGGCACCTACGCCGGCGTCGTGGTCTATCAAGATCCCGCGGATACTTCGGCGATGACGATGTCAGGAGGGTCAAATACGAGCTTCAATGGATCCATCCTTGCGCCCTCCAGCGACATTACCCTAAGCAACGGTAGCGGCACTAACCTCAGTGCGGACATGGTCGCGAAGACTTTGACCATGACCGGTAGCGGGAGCCTCGCCGGGACAGACGTCACAGTCAATGGCACGCCCACGACCAACTTTGGAACACTGAACACCACCACCGCGAAGCTGACCGAGTAAGTCTTGAAAACCCTTCGACAATCCGTGCTGCTTCACCTTCACCTTCGCCGATTGGCGCTGCTGGCGCGCATTGGCTGGTTGCGCGACGAGACCGGGAGCGCGTTGATAGAACTGGCGCTGACGTTGTCGATTATTGGGGTACCGTTGCTGTTGGGAACATCTCATTTTGCCATTCTGCTGATCAATTCGATCAAGGTGGCGAATGCGGCGCACGCGGCGGCGGACTATGGCATGCAAAGCGCAACCTTCGCGGGAGACACCTCGGGGATGCAAACCGAAGCGCAGGTCGACTCCGGTATGGGGACGAACCTGGTGGTGACTTCGACGGTCTTCTATGCCTGCTCGGCTGCAATTGGGGGCACACAATACTCGGCGCACGCGGCGGCGGTCTCGGCTTGCACGGGAGGGAACAACCACGCTCTTGAGTTCATCCAGGTGGTTGCAAGTGCGGCTGTTACCCCGGGCGTGCGGGTTCCTGGGTTTCCCGACACGGTGACTCTCTCGAGCACCTCGATCATGGAGGTGGAGGAGTAACCATGAGCATGGGGGAGAATAAGCAGCGGATGGAGCAGGCGTTGCGGCGGCGTTGTCCGGCGGTGGGACGATTTCTGGCGTGGTGCAGCCGGAGCGATGGGATGGCGAGCAATGAAGATGGCGCCACGCTGGTTGAATTCGCGCTCACGGCGAGTGCGATGCTGGCCTTCGTCTTCATGATTATGCAGCTTTGTATTGCGTTCTACAGCAGCGGCATGATCAACGAGGTCGCACGGGAAGCGACCCGCTGGGCAATTACGCGCGGATCAACTTGCCAGACGGCTTCGCTGGGGTCATGCACGACCACAACGGCGGCCGTCACCGCCTATGCGAATGGGTTGGGATTTCCGAACATCGGCGGGGGCACGATGAATGTGGTGACGAGCTTTCCCGATACCAACGGCTCTATTGCAAACTGCGAGACGCCATCTATCTGCCATGTGAAGGTGGTCATCACATACACCGTTCCGATCACATTGCCGCTGGTGCCCAAGAATTCGATCGCGCTATCCACCATGTCGGAGATGTACTTCGTGCAGTAGGATCACTCTGCCTATCGGCTAAGACAAAGTGCGAACTGGCGACGCGCGGGTAACGGAGCCGGACGCCACGGATTGGTGTGGCAGCAGTTAGGCTGACTCGGCAATGGCAAAGCATGACAGGCGCGGGCAGCAGCGCTGACGGAATTGTTTACCAGGATTAGTTAAACGATTTATGATTTGATGCGTCTCCGCGAGACTTCGCGCACGGGGGCAGGCGATGGCCGTGATTTTTAGAGGCGGCCGCGGGAGACGCGTGTGATCCGAGTTATCAGAGGTAATATCCGAGGCGAGAGCATACGGCAGCTTGCGTGCGTATGTCTTGCGGCATGCATGGGTTTGGGAGTTTGCGGCGGCTCGGTGCAGGCGCAGAGTATGACTCTGACCCGGCAAGAGGCTACGGTTCTAGTTGAGCCATACGCTCCGAATATTGTGCGCGTCAGCATCAGCCTGCTGCGGCCGGATGCGGTGAGCGCTGCGGGGTACGGCATCACGGCAAAGCCGCTGGCGGCTGGATGGCAGCGCGAGACTAATGCGGCTGGAGATGTTTTGCGGTCGTCGCGCATGGTGGTGACGGTGTCGCCGGAAGGGCGCAAATATACCCCGACCGGCACGCAGGCGGACATTGCTAAGTTTTTCAACGGGTCGACTCCGGGAGTGGGGATTACGGTCAAGACGCCGGAGGGAGCGATGCTGCTGCACATGGGCGGATGGCAGATGTCGGTGCCGAACTATAAGGATGGCGATGCGGACATTCTGCACGATCGACGGCCCAGCGATGCGCCGTTTTATCGGGTGGGTGCGAGCTTTGATTCGCCCAAGGATGAGCACTACTACGGGTTAGGGCAGAACCAGGAGGGGTATCTGGATCGGCGAGGCCATGCGGTGCGTTGCGCGCATGATTACGACGCTCCTTCCGGGCAGAGCGTATGTGTGCCTTTTGTTGTTACAAATAAAGGATATGGGCTGCTGTGGGATAACCCTTCGAAGACGACCGTGCAGTTCGGCTTCAATGATTCAACGCGCTGGACTTCAGATGTAGGGCAGCGGATATCGTTTTTCGTGATTGCGGGTGCGAGCTACGACGAGATTTACTCGGGATACAGCTTGCTTTCGGGAGATACTCCCATGCTGCCGAAGTCGGCATACGGTTATATCCAGTGCAAGCAGCGGTATACGAGCCAGGCCGAGTTGATGGGTGTTGCCCAGGGATACCGCGACCGGCATCTGCCGGCAGATGTGCTGGTGGTCGACTGGTTCCACTACACGAAGATGGGCGAGATGGACATGGACCCGGCGAAGTGGCCTGATCCGGTGGCGATGAACAAGCGCCTGCACGAGATGAATTTTCATACGATGATCAGCGTGTGGCCGCGCTTTATTCCCGAGGATCGTTACTACTCGACGGTGCTGAAGAATGGATGGTTCGAGCATCTGGCGGATGGAACTCCGACGAATGGGCTGCCGTATGACCGCGCTGGATCGGACATCGACACGACTAATCCCGAGGCTGCGCGCTGGTATTGGGACATCATCAAGCAGAACTACGTGGCGAAGGGGTTCGACGCGTTCTGGGCGGATGAGACGGAGCCTGACCTGCCGCCGAATGGAAGCTACTGGAAAATTGGTCCGGGGACTCAGTTCTTCAATGTGTATCCGCTGTTTCACACGGCTGCAATCTATGACGGTTTCCGTCGCGACCTCAAGGATCGTGCGCTCATTCTCGCGCGCGACTCGTATATCGGCGCGCAGCACAACGGTACGATCTTCTGGTCGTCGGACATTAGTGGAAATTGGGACACGTTGAAGCGGCAGGTGCCGACCGGAATCAACTTCGTCGCGTCGGGCATGCCTTACTGGAGCACGGATATTGGCGGCTGGCAGTATCTTCCGGGATCGCATACGCCGGAGCGGACCCCATTGCTTGATGCTTCGGATGCGCGGGACGAAGTGGGGCACTATGAGGATTATCCGGAGCTGTATACGCGGTGGTTTGAGTATGGTGCGTTTCAGCCAAACTTCCGTTCGCATGGCAGCCGTCCGCAGAACGAGGTGTGGTCGTACGGGAAGCAGGCCGAGCCGATTCTGGAGAAGTATCTTCGGCTGCGCTACCAGTTGATGCCCTACATCTACTCGCTTGGCTATGCGACGCACAAGACGGGAGCGCCGTTCATGCGCGGGCTATTCATGGACTTTGGCGCTGACCCGAAGGTGGCGGACATTGGGGATGAATATATGTTTGGGCCGGCGCTGCTGATCGCTCCAGTGACGGAACAGGGGCGGACGACGCGGGAGGTGTACCTACCCGCGGGGGCGGATTGGTACAACTACTGGACAAACAAGCGATACAGCGGCGGCCAAAGCGTCACCGTCGAGGCGCCGATCGATACACTACCGATTTTTGTGCGTGCCGGGTCCATTCTGCCGATGGGCAGTGTGGTTGAAAGCACAAACGAAGAGCAGAAGATCGCTACACTGCAGGTATATCCAGGCGCGGACGCGAATTTCGACCTGTATCGCGACGACGGCAATACTTACGCCTACGAGCAGGGCCAGTTCAGCGTGACCCATCTGCACTGGTCGGAGGCAAAGCATGCGCTGGAACATACGGGCGCAGCATTGCCTGAAGGCTCTGCGGCCGAGGTCAAGATTATCGTTGCCGACGCGCGTTAGTGGAGTGAAACAGGGTGCTGAAAATTCGGTGACGCGGAAAAGCGTACCTCAGGGGCTAAAGCCCTCTGATTGTATGGCTGTTACGGCACGGCTGAAGCCGTGCCCTTAACAAAGCGGACTTGGCTCATTCTCCGAATGACTCCCTACTTCAAAAAGGCGGGATGCCGCGCCGCTTTGAAAGGCGGGTTGTCGGAGTTTCGGAGTTACCTGTTCAGGGGCGCTATGCTTTGCGGCGCCTGGGTGATTTTGCGGCGGCAACAATTTTGCTTGGTGGTGCGGTGGATTCGCGGACGATCAACTCCGGCTCGAATACGACGCTGTCCGGATACGCCTCTTTCGGGTTTTGAATGCGCTTGAGTAAAAGCTGCGCAGCCATATCTCCCATGCGGTGGAGAGGCTGCCGGATGGTGGTGAGGCTGGGTGTGGTGAAGGCGGCGCTGGAGATGTCGTCGAAGCCGACTACAGAGATGTCCTGGGGACAGCGGAGACCGGCGTCCACGATGGCGCGGATGGCTCCGATGGCAGCTATATCGTTGAAGCAGAAGATTGCGGTGAAGTCACGGTGGGCGGCGAGCAGATCTTTGACGACGGGATATCCGAGTTGAGGCGACCACGAGTTGGTCTGAATATGCACGCACAATTCCGGACGCATGCGGATTCCGATTTTCTCAGCGATGGCCTTGATGCTCTGCCATCGCGATTCCGAATCGAGCGCATGCGGCTGGCCCTTCATGAAGGCGATATCGCGGTGTCCAAGATCGTAGAGGTGACGCAGTGCGAGGGTAGCGGAGTGGTCGTGGTCGAGCATGATGTTGGTGACGCCGCGCATCTTCCTGTGGCCGGAGATGGAGACGACGGGAACCTCGAGCGGCTCTCGCAGCAGGGTGTTGACCAGGATAAAGCCGTCGACGGCGCGCTCGGTGAGAAGTCGCGGATAGCCGTCGATCAAGTCGGGACGACCTTGATGGCTGACAACGAAGTGCAGGTAGCCGGCTTCGAGAAGGTGTTCCTCGATACCGTTCATGACCATAGTGAAGTAGCCTTCGCTGAACTCGGGGACGATTACCCCAACGGTAAAGCTTTGGCGCGTGCGCAGGGAACGAGCGAGGAAGTTTGCCTTGTAGTTGAACTTTTTTGCGGCGGCGAGTACGCGGTCGCGGGTCTTCGGCGGGATGCTCTTTGCGCCGGGGGCGTTGTTGACCACGAGGGACACGGTCGCGGGCGAGACACCGAGATAAGCGGCGAGCGTCTTCAGGCTTACCGGACGGTCGTCATTCTCGCCTCGCGCAGCGCCCTGCATGGTTGTCATAGAGTGAGGATAGTTGTACCACTCTTCGTCGGCGCGGGCTAGTTCAAGGCCGCCCAAGGACTTTACTTAAGTGACATTTTGACCTTGGTGGTTGCCTGATCTGATGAGGTTCCGAGGGCAATGACGTACTCTCCCGGCAGAAGCTTCCATGCATGGGCTGTGACATCGAAGATCGAGATTGAGAGTGGATCGAGCGTGAGGGTTACGTCGCGGGATTCACCCGGCCCGAGTTCAATACGCTGCCAGCCGGCGAGTCGCTGGAACGGTTCGGCGGCGGCTGCGGGGAGGGTGACATAGATCTGGGGCACATCCGCTCCCGATACCGCGCCGGTATTTTTTAGATGGAAGCTGACCTTATGGGCGGCGCTATCGATGGCGAGGTTGGAGTATTGGAACGTGGTGTAAGACAGCCCGTGGCCAAAGGCAAATAGCGGTTGGCGGTGCTGTGATTCGAACCAGCGGTACCCGGATGCGAGGCCTTCGGGAAAGGACATCTTGAATGTGCTGTGGCGATCCTCGTCCAGGTTGCGCTGCGGTTTGTTGTCGGCGGTCATACCGGCGATGCGCGGCGAAGGTAGATCGGCGTCGGTTTTGGCAAAGCTGATGGGTAATTTGCCCGATGGATTGACTACTCCGAAGAGTAGATCGGCGATGGCTTCGCCGCCGCCGATTCCCGGATACCAGGATTCGAGGATGCCGCTGACTGATCCGGACCAGGGCATAGAGACGGGGCCGCCGGTTTCGAGGACGACGATGGTGTGCGGGTTGGCTGTGGCTACAGCTTGAATTAATTCGTCCTGCTTATCGGGGAGCGAGAGCGTTGGTGAATCGACCGACTCGGTCTTGTACTGGGTGGCGAAGACGATGGTGATGTCGCTCTTGCCGGCGATGCTTGCGGCTGCTGCGAGGTCGTCGCCGGAGTTGTAGGAGATCGAGGCGCCATGCACAAGTTTCTGAATAGCCTTCATTGGCGACGAGGGGAAGTAAACCGCCTTGCCCCATTGCGATCGTCCCTGGGTGGGATCGATGGCGTTGCCGCCGGGTGCATCGACCTGCGCGGATCCGCCACCGGAGAGGACCCCGACGTCCGCGTGCCCGCCGATAATAGCGATGCTGTGGAGCGACGTTGCGTGCAAGGGAAGCTGATGGTTGGCGTTCTTGAGCAGCACGATACTTTCTTCGGCGATGTGGCGGGAGTCGTCCTTGCCGCGGAAGGGATCGACGACGCGCCGCATGGGCGGTTCATCGATGACGCCGTTGGCGAACATGCTGCGCAGGATGCGATGGTCCATGTCTTCAAGACGCGCCATGGAGACCTGGCCTGCCGCGACCGCCTGCTTCAGCGGGGCGCCGAAGAAGTCTTCGCCAGGCATCTCCTGATCGAGGCCTGCGTTGGCAGACTTTACGGTGCTGTGAGTGGCTTCCCAGTCGGATAGAACCCAGCCTTTGAAGCCCCAATCGTTCTTGAGAACGGTGTTGAGGAGGTAGTCGTTCTCGCAGGCATGGTCTCCGTTGACGAGGTTGTAGGAGCACATCACACCAGCGGGCTGAGCCATCTTGATCGCAATTTCAAAGGCGAGCAGGTCTGTCTCGCGCATAGTGCGCTCATCCATGTGCACGTCGACTACGCTGCGGCCTGTCTCCTGGTCGTTGATTGCGTAATGCTTGATATCGCCCATTACATGCTGGGACTGCACGCCGAGCGCGAGGTTGCCAACGATGTTACCGGCGAGTATAGGATCTTCTCCGGCATATTCAAAGTTGCGGCCATTGCGCGGCTCGCGGGTGAGGTCGACTCCGCCTCCGATGGACATGTTGTAGCCCTGGGCGCGGAGTTCGCGGCCGATGACTTCTCCATAAAGATGTGCGGCGGACGTATCCCAGGTCGCGGCCAATCCAAGTACGGAGGGTAGCAGTGTGGCGTAGCGACTGTCCGGCGCGGCCATGCGAACGCCTACGGCGGAGTCAGCGAGATTGATATCGGGGATGCCGAGGCGGTCGATGCCGGGCATGAAACCGGCTCCATGGTTATGGCGAGCGGCGACTGGCGTATCGTCGCGCAGTACTCCCCAACCGCTGCCATGAACGAGTTGCAA
>JANYLK010000140.1 GCA_025357875.1 Granulicella sp. | reverse complement strand
GTTTTGCTCCGCTGAATAGCTGGCCGGACAACGTGAGCCTGGATAAGGCACGGCGGTTGATTTGGCCGATCAAGCAAAAATACGGCCGGAAGCTTTCCTGGGCTGATCTCATCATCCTTACGGGCAACGTGGCGCTGGAGTCAATGGGCTTCAAGACGTACGGTTTCGCCGGTGGACGCGCCGATGTATGGGAGCCGGACGAGACCTACTGGGGACCTGAGACGACTTGGCTGGGTGATAAGCGCTACAGTGGCGACCGCAACCTCCAAAATCCGCTTGCTGCTGTGCAGATGGGGCTGATTTACGTCAATCCCGAGGGGCCAAACGGGAACCCTGATCCGGTCGGTTCGGCGCGGGACATTCGCGAGACGTTTGCGCGCATGGCGATGAACGACGAGGAGACGGTTGCCCTGATCGCTGGCGGCCACGCCTTTGGCAAGACGCATGGCGCCGGCGATCCTGAGAAATACGTGGGCCGTGAGCCCGAAGGCGCGCCGATTGAGGAACAGGGCTTTGGCTGGAAGAACAGCCTGGGCAATGGCGTCGGCGTGAATACTATCACCAGTGGCCTGGAGGTTACATGGACGACGAATCCGACGAAGTGGGATGTTGAGTATCTGGATAACTTGTTCAAGTTTGAATGGGAGTTGACCAAGAGTCCGGCAGGAGCTCAGCAGTGGAAGCCGAAGAATGGAGCTTCGGAAGGGACGGTGCCGGATGCGCACGATCCCTCGAAGAAGCACTCGCTGACTATGCTGACGTCGGACCTTGCCCTGCGATTCGATCCGAGCTATGAAAAGATTTCCCGGCATTACTTGGAGAATCCGCAGGAGTTTGCGGACGCGTTCGCGAAGGCCTGGTACAAGCTGACGCATCGTGACATGGGTCCTATCGCGCGGTATCTTGGCCCTCTGGTTCCTAAGGAGCAGCTCATCTGGCAGGATCCTGTCCCTGCGGTGGATCACGAACTGATCGGCGAGGCAGAGATTCAAACTCTCAAGGCAAAGATTCTGGCTTCCGGGCTTTCTATCTCTGAGCTGGTTTCGACCGCTTGGGCGTCGGCTTCAACCTTCCGTGGCAGCGACAAGCGCGGCGGGGCCAACGGAGCGCGCATTCGGCTTGCACCGCAAAAGTTCTGGGAGGTGAATCAGCAGCTGGAACTGGCAAAGGTTCTCGACACTTTGGAGACGATTCAAAAGGACTTCAATGCAGGCTCCGGTGCGAAGAAAGTTTCGCTGGCTGACTTGATCGTTCTCGCGGGCTGTGCAGCGGTCGAGGAAGCGGCAAAGAAGGCCGGTACTGATGTCAAGGTTCCTTTCTCGCTAGGGCGTACCGATGCGACGCAAGAGCAGACCGATGTTCATGCGTTCGCCGTACTCGAACCTATCGCTGACGGTTTCCGCAACTATCTCCGCGAGAGACACGAGGTCTTTGCGGCCGAACTGCTGGTGGACAAGGCCAATCTGCTGACGCTGACTGCTCCGGAGATGACGGTACTGATTGGTGGGCTGCGCGTCTTAAATGCAAACTTTGGGCACTCCGAGCTTGGCGTCTTCACGAAGCGGCCTGGCACGTTGACCAATGATTTCTTCGTGAATCTGCTCGACATGAAGACGAAGTGGCAGAAGTCTGCTACTTCGGAAGGTGTGATGGAGGGACTCGATCGAACTACTGGCGAGCCCAGATGGACGGGCACCGTGGTCGATCTCGTCTTCGGTTCGAACTCTCAGCTTCGAGGCCTGGCAGAGGTCTATGCGTGCGTCGACTCGCAGACGATGTTTGTGCACGACTTCGTGGCAGCCTGGAGCAAGGTGATGAACCTTGACCGCTTCGACTTGGCGTGATTCTGATGGAAAGAAAAAAGCGGCTCAGCGATGGGCCGCTTTTTATGGTTTGCCGCCAGGATTCCATGAGGGACGCCACGTGGTGTTCGCGAGCCAGCGAATTGGCTCAACCATGGAGGCGATAGCGTTGATCATGTGGGGAAAATCTATGGTCGAGAGTTCGTCGGAGGGCTGGTGGTAGTCCTTGTGCAGGCCATAGCTGGAGACGGTTTGGGCGATGATTCCCAAACGTGCGAGGGCGACGTTGTCGGAACGCTGGAAGAAGTTATTTTTAGGGTGAGGGTCGGGTACGAGGGCAGCACCGTGACGCGCGAGCTCCGTGCCAAGATTGGAGCGGTTGAAGCCGGTGAGCCAGAGGGCGTTCGCTGAGACGGCCGGGTCGGGGCGGCCAATCATCTCAAACTCCAGGTTGACGACGATGGAGGAGAGGGGCACAGGGGGATGCTTGAGGAAGGCGGCATTGCCGAAGCCTCCAATCTCCTCTGATCCGAAGAGAGCAAAGACGATAGTGCGGCGCGGGCGTGGGCCGGTTGCGAACGCATGGGCGAGGGCGAGGACTGCCGTTACGCCGGAGGCATCGTCGTCGGCCCCGTTGTAAATGGTGTCGCCGTTAGCGTTCGCGGCGCCGATCCCGAGATGATCGAGGTGGGCAGTGAGTAGAACGTCGTCCCCTGCAGGGTCGGTACCGCTCAGGATGGCGATGACGTTCCATGTCTCGGTACGGGGTATGTTTTCGGAATGGGCGAGGCGCTTCTGTGCGGATGGCGGCAGGGGGGAGGGCAACACTACCTTTTGCAGAAAGGTCGCGTTGTCGCCTCCAGGATAGAGGCCAATCGCCTGAAATTGTGCGGCCGCGAAAAGGGCGGCAATGTGCTCATCGCGGGTGGCGGAGCCTCGTCCATGAAGTTCGTCGTCGGCGAGGAAAGCCATGTCAGCATGGACTTCAAGTTCGAGAGTAGAAGACAGATGTATCGTTTGGCTGGTACTAGAGTCGAACGAAGAGGATTGTCCTTCAACGACGAGACTATTGAAGCCAACCGGAAACAGGGTAAAAATCGCGATAAGGATTCTTGCGCTGCGGGTTTTTGTGCGGCGTACGCTGGGAGGGCAAGCGTGACTGTTGGCAGGCATGGCGCCGATTATAGTGCGTGGGTCGGAGTTGAGATTTGCTGCGAAGATGGAAGATCAGGGGAATAGAACGATGCGGAGATGGACTGGGCAAGCGTGTGCTGGGATTGGCGTGTTGGCGTTTTGTTTTGCGACGGGGTGCAACGGATTTTTTGTCTATCCGGGTTCGACTAGCAGCGGGGGGGCAGGTGACGTACTGCCTGTATTGAGCGGGTCTCCGTATGCGGCCGGGTCGGCAGTGGATGCGCTGGCGGTGGACAGGACAGGGAACTATTTGCTGGCTGCGGCATTTGGCGGGTCGTCTGACTTGATGATGTACACCTTCGATTCGACCACCGCTGGCAAGCTTAGCCTTTCGGCATCGGCTAAAACCGGAGTAACCGATCCAACGGGACCGGTAGCGGTTGCGGCGGGCACCTATGTGTACGTGGCCAACGCGACGGCGAGCACGCTAAGCGGATTTTCTATGAGCCCCGCCGCACTGACGCCGGTAGGCAATTCGCCATACACTCTTCCATTCAATCCTACGTCGGTTGCGGTGAATCCGGCCAACACCTTTCTGTATGTGGGGACGAGCACCGCGATCTATGGGTATTCAATCGGGGCGGGCGGGGTGCTGACCCCGCTGAATGCGGTTATCGCGCCGGTCCAATCGATGGATATTTCTCCGGATGGGCAGTGGCTGTTTGTGCTGGATGCTAACGGGCAAAGCATCGACGAATTCCTTATCAACTTGACTACTGGAGTTTTAAGTCAGGGGCCGACTACGATCTACAGCAACTCCGTGATGACTCCGAGGGCGATTAAGATTGCGCCGAACGGGGCCTACTTGTTTGTGGCGCTCGGAACCGGAGGCGACCTCGTGTATACGTTCAACACGGCGGCTACATCAGGCGCCCTGACGAATCCCCTTACATTGCCCGCCCCAACTTCGCCGTTGAGCGATAACGCGCTCGCGGTGAGTCCGGATAGTTCGACTTTGTACATCGCACGGAGTAACAGTGCGTCGGCTGGGACGGTTGCGGCATATAGCATCGGTTCCGGCGGATCGCTGACTTTCAGCGCGCAGGGTACTACGGGGGTACAGCCCTATTCGGTGGTGTTGAATGCCGCCGGTACGCATGTGTATGTTGCAAATCGGAGCGATGGCACGATCTCAGGGTTTAGTACCACAGCGACGAAGCCATAAGTGGGGAGGGTATCGAGGTTACCGGGCGCGAAAGATTTCAATCTTAAACCGACAAGGAGCAACGAAAAGTCCGCGTCTCGGATTGTTGAGATGCGGGCTTTTGTGGAACACGAATTCAAGCTTATTTGTGCAACCAACTTAGATAGTCGAGTTGATCTGACCGCTGACGCCGTTGGGATAGAAACCGCCCTGAAAATTAGCGGTCGAGATGATGGAATTGGTTGCGTTATATCCGTAGAGGACTGCAAGAATCTGCTGGAAGCTGCGTGCAAAGGCGAAGCCGGGAGGCGTGTTGGTGGAACCAGAGGTGCCCGTTCCTGCGGTATTGAAGAAGCCTTGATATATGGCGGGACTGGTTTTGGGGATCGCGCTTGGACCTGAGGCGGACAGGGCAGCAGTGCCGGGATCACCCGGCACGACATCCTGCGTGTCGGGAACGACAATAAAATACGTATTGACTCCCGTAAGGTTGGCGGCCCCCGCGATGGTGATCTGGGTTTGCCCGATAGTGTAGGTCTGAGTGGTCGGGCTGGTGATGGTCTCAATTGAGTTACTGGTGATCGACTGTCCTCCTGCGAATACGGTCTCCGGCGTGGCGCCAGTGAGGGTCAGTCCAGTGTTCGACTGCGTGGGAGCGGCTGAAATCGTGATGGTGAGCGCGCTTGCGCCGATACTCGTGATGGTTGTGTTGCTTGGTATGCCAGTTCCAGCAATCGACTGTCCCGAGATGAGACCGGCAACACTCGACAATCCGGTAATGGTAGTGCTTCCCGAGGTCACATTGCCGGTAGGTTGGACGGTACTGGACGCGGTCGCATTGGCTGACATGGTGACGGTGGTGGTGCCGATTGTCTTGATTGTCGCGGCGTTCGGGATGCCAGCACCAGCGATGAGTTGTCCTACCGCGAGGCCGGCGACACTGGACACCAACGTAATAATGGGGCTGCCGTTGGTGACGATGCCCGTAAAAGTATTGGGATTGGCCGACGCCGAAGTAGTGACGGTGGCGTTGGCCGTCATCGTGACCGTGTTGGAAGTAGCTGATTTAATCGTGGTGTTGGGCGGTATGCCTACTCCGAAGATATTTTGTCCGAGGATGATCCCGCTCACGCTCGAAGCCGAAGTGATTGTTGGGTCTCCTGCCTTAAGGACGCCGGTGAAGGTGAAGAGGCTGTTGGCAGTAGCATTGGCAGACATCAAGATGGTATTGGCGTTCGTGTCGAGCCCGTTAGGCGCGATAACGGCGTTAGGGGGAATACCGACTGCTGCTGTGAGTGACTGTCCGATGATCAATCCCGATAAGCTCGACACTCCGGTGATTAGGGGGCTGCCTAAGGTGACGAATCCCGTCGGTGCTACTGTGGTCGAACCGCTGGCCGTGGCGGCAGTTGGGTTCGAAAATGTGATCGTGTTGGTGCCGACAGCGGTGATGTATGAACTGGCGGGAACGTTGGTGCCGGTGATTGGCTGTCCCGGGACGACCGTCGAGACATTCGATACTAAGGTGAGGATGTTACTGCCCTTGGTCGCGATAGCCGTTGGCGTCACGTTTGGGGTTGCCGTAACAGCGATTATTTGGGCGCCCGCACCCGGAGGAATTCCGATGCCAGTTACAAGGGTGCCAACCGCCGGAGGATTGGTCGGAAAGAACGCATTGATGACGTTGCTGCCCGCGGTGATCGACCCGACGAAACTTACAGGGGATTGGGCCGTATTGCTGGTAGCGACGGAAGCGAACTGAGAACCCTGATATTGCACGTTGTTCTGGATAAAGATGAGGCGGATCGCGCCGGCATGCAAACCATCGGTGGCGAGAGCCTGCGTGGCGAAGTTGAGGTTCGCGCCGGTGAGATATACGGCGGCGGTAGTGAATGCCGTGGCGCTAAGGTCTTCCAGTAACCGCGCGAGAGCAATTGCCTGGGGCTGGGTATAGGTGATGGTGTTGGGGGTCGAACCCGAGCCCGAGGCCACAATATTTCCCGTGGCGAGGAAGTTGATGGTTTGCCGGGGTACAACGGCGACTCCGAGCAGAGCTCGCAGAGCGATCAACTGGTTCAGTTCGTCGTAGTACATCTCGTTGAACAGATCAGTGATCTGCGGGTTGGTAAAGGTGATCTGCTTAGGAGCGTTGAAGACGCCGCCGGTGCCGACGGTAACGAACGAAGAGGCCGGCAGATCGGTACCCTTGGTGATGAACGAATACAGCGTCGCCTTGAGATATTTGATATTGATCATGAGGTTGAGAACGTCAACCTGGGCGAAGCCATTTGGCGTGGGCTGCTGCGCGAATGCAGACTTGCTGGAGACCAATGCGGCGCCTGCTGCTACGCCCGCCACTCCGAGGGCAGTAAAGAAGTGCCTGCGATCCAGTTCGTAGCCCGATTTGCTCTCGTTGACCTTCTCGACCGGTACGGCGGGATCGAGGATTTCGACGTCATTGCTGGCCATTGCGTTGGCCTCCTTGTCAGTTGACTTGCGGTATGTTCGGACAGATTGCACTCATGTTTGAGTGCATCGCCCGTGTCGAAATTGATCTGGCTAATCCTTTTCGAAGGTTTAGACGGTTTTGATACTACCGTTCACACCGTTGGGAAAGAAGCCGCCGGAGGACGTGCCGGCAGGTGCAGGAGAGCCAGATCCATAGACGATCGCGAGCACCTGAGACGCGGTGCGTGTGAACACGAACCCCGGGGCGGTTGTGGCGTTCGAGGTAACCGCTCCAGCGGTCGAGAAGAAGCCACCGGCAACGGTCGGGCCGGCTGCCTCTGCAGCTGCGGAACCAAGATCGACGGGAGGAACGTCCAGCGAATCGGCCTGTACGTAGGCGGCGATGGCCGGATTCTGGATGCTTACCAAACGCAGCGCTCCGGAGTGGAAACTTTCGACGGCGAGGATCTGCGAGGCGAAGGTCAGGTTGCTGGTGCTGAGTGCGGCGATGACGCCGGTGTAGGCGGTGATCCCAACATCCTCAAACAACCGTGCGATCGAGAGCGCGCTGGTCGCGGTAATTGCACCGGCGGCGGCGAGATTGATGGCCGGCCTGCTGACGTAAGAAGAGCCCAGCAGGCTCTGCAGGGTGCGCACGTGGTTCCACTCGTCAAAATAAATTTCGTTGAGCATGTCGGTGATCTGCGATGCATTTGTACCGGTAAAGGCAATCGCCGCCGCGGGCGTGCCTGTAATTGCACCGCTGTTCTGCAAGTTGACACCTGTTTTGGCGGCCATGTCTGCTCCGGTGGTCAGGAAGGAATAGAAAGTGGCTTCCAGGTACTCGAGATTCAAAGCGAAGGCGAGGACATCGGTTTGAGCCAGACTTGCCGGAGTAGTAATGGGCGCGGAACTGGTAGTAGTGGAGCAACCTGAGATCAATTCGGCGCCAGCCGCGGCGCCGGTCATACCAATCGCAGTGATGAAGTTTCTGCGGTTTAGCGAGCGACTTGCCGCGATCTTCTTGAGCCTCCCGACCGTTGCCGCGGGGTCGGGGATTTCGAATTTATTACTGGCCATTATTAAGGCCTCCTTACCAGATGACGAGTCAAATGATCGATGGGTTTGATCGATGGGCAGGTTGTATTCCGGAACTGATTGGGGTGATTTCCTGTATTGAGTTTGTTTCCGTACGCAACTGTAAGCGCAAGATGGTACTTCGCGCAAGACTCTTATTTATGGGCGGGAATGCAACCCGCTACTGCCGTCAGAGTCGCGCCGGTATAAAGATCCTGAGGCGTAGATTTTTGCAAGGCATCGAACCGTCTCGGGGTCTGCTGGAAAGGAGCATCGTTAGTAGAAGTGCCCTACGCACGCGGCGCGCTGTATGCTGGAAAATGTGTTGTTCAAAAGCCTCGTTTTACTTCTGCCACCGTATTTTCGAATGCCGATTCCTGGTGAACTTCGCCAGAGAGGGCGCGCCCACTCTGTGAACCGGCTCAGTAACTCCATTCTCTTTGTATTTTCCTTGAGCATTGCCCTGTTGGGAGGGTGTTCCCGCTTCCGCCCGAAGCCTGCCGGCCAATATGTGTATGTGACCGCCAAGCAGACCTTTCTGCGCGACCGGGTTGCCGCCGTGTCGAACCGAACTGGTACCGTGGCAAACGGCGATCGGCTGGAGGTGCTGGAACATGGACGGCGCTTCTTTCGCGTCAAAACAGTGAAGGGCGAGCAGGGCTGGATTGACGAGAAGGCGGTAGCAACCCAGGACGTGTTCGACGCGTTTCAATCACTCGGGCAAGTTCATAAAGACGATCCGCCGGTGGCGTCGGCTGTGATACGGGACGAAGTGAATTTGCACTTGAAACCAGGCAGGGAGACCGACCGGTTTTACCGTCTGGCGGAAGGTGACAAACTGCAATTGCTGCAGCGAGCAACATTGCCAAAGCCCGTTCCCGGAGGGGCTATAGCGACTAGGCCGGCAGTAAAAGGAAAGCCGGGGCAGCCGGCGACTGGTCTGGGAAATGATGCTTCTGGTATTCCCCCAATTGCCATGGAAGACTGGTGGCTGGGGCGCGACGCGCACGGGCATACGGGGTGGCTACTTTCAAGAATGCTCGACGTCGATGCGCCAGATACGCTGACCCGCTATTCAGAGGGACAGAAGATCGTCGGGGCTTACCTGCTGGCCACCGTCCATGATGACGGCGCGGAGCAGGAGAACAAAGACATCCCCATTTACTTGACGGTACTGAGTCCTTACCTGGCGGGACTGCCTTATGACTTCGACCAGGTGCGGGTGTTTACCTGGAACGTGAAGATGCATCGGTATGAGACCGCGTTCCGGGAGAAGAATATCGAAGGGTATATGCCGGTCGCAATCGGCTCGAGCAAGGACCCGTATGGTAAATCACCTACGGCGCAAACTGCGCTGCCCACCTTTACGTATCGAGTTCTCGCGGGAGATGCGGGACCGGTTGTGCCGGATCCGTTGACGGGTATGGTGAAGCCGGGACGGACGATCGCGAAGACCTATCGTCTGGAAGGGAATCTGGTGCGTCGGGTACAAGCTCCGGGAAGTCATGATGAGCCCGAGGCCCATCCGGTGACGGTGGAGAAGAAGGACAAGGGCAGAAAGAAAAAGCGGTAGGTTTGCTTTCCGCTGCGATCATGCGTAAAAGTTGCGAATTGCTTCGACCACTATTTGCTGTTCATCGTCGCGTAGTTCGGGGTAGATGGGCAGTGCCAGAACTTCAGCGGCGGCGCGTTCGGCATGGGGGAAGTCGCCGGACTTGTAGCCCAGATCTTTGAGTGCGGTCTGCAGGTGGAGCGGTAACGGGTAGTAAATCTCGCTGCCGACGCCTTGGGAAGCGAGGTGTTCGCGGAGGGCGTCGCGGCGTGGTGCTCGGATGACGTACTGGTGGAAGACGTGCACAGCGCGTGGATCTGTCCATGGGAGGACGATGCCGTCTCGCGTTGAGATGCCGGAGAGCCCTGCTTTATGGAAGAGATGGTCGTAGCGGGCTGCGCGGTCTCGCCGGTGCTGATTTCCCTGAGGAAGATAGCGGAGTTTGACTTCAAGCACGGCGGCCTGAATGGCGTCGAGGCGGCAGTTCCAGCCGACCTCGTCGTGGAAGTAACGGCGTGTCATTCCGTGGGTACGAAGAGATCGCGCTCGGCGGTCGAGTTCCGGACTGGAAGTAGTGACTAGGCCGGCGTCTCCGAACGCGGCAAGGTTTTTTGTGGGGTAGAAGCTAAAGGTTGCCGCGTCGCCTAGTGAACCAGCCGGACGGGCAGCGTGGCCGTTGGGAGTGAAGGATGCGCCAAAGGCCTGGGCGGCGTCCTCCAACAGAAATAGTCCCGGATGATCGCGTTGCAGTGCGGCGAAACCGTCCCAATCGGCGCACTGGCCATAGAGGTGGACGGGCACTACGGCTTTGACAGCGGGGCTGTCGTTGCTACGAAGAACTTCGGCGACGCTGCCGGGAGAGAGGTTGAAAGTGAGGGGATCAATATCGGCGAAGAGTGGGCGGGCTCCGGCGCGGAGAATGGCGCTGGCGCTGGCGAAGAAGGTGAAAGGGCTGGTGATAACCGCGTCTGGCGAGGGTCCGGTGGGCGCGCTGGAGGTGCTATTGCCAATCCCAGCGGCCGCCAGCGCCAGCCAGAGCGCGTCAGTTCCGCTGGCACAGCCGATGGCGAAGGATGAGGCGCAGGTTGAGGCGGCGGCGGTTTCAAAAGCAGCGACCTGAGGGCCGAGGACAAAGCTCTGCGAGTCGCAGACGCGAGCGATTGCGTCGAGTATCTCCTGCCGGAGCGGGGCGAATTGGCGTGAGAAATCGAGCATCGGGACGGATTGCGAGATGGCTGTGGACACGGATGCAATGGTACAACGGATGACTCTTGAGACCTTTTGCCCGCGGATTGCGTCCAATGGTATTGACATGGGCCTCCGGAACAGCTGGTCCTCTCGTTACCGGGCGCAATCTGGTGTAACGGCTTGAAAATCATAAGCAATGGTCGTATTGTGATCACGCTGGTGAATGTATTTGTATTGAAGTTTGGGTAGGGTCTCGATCCATTGGGCACGCGGTGGGGTCTGGCAATACTTTTCTCTCTAGGCAACAGCCACAAGAAGGAGATCGGCACCAATGGAATCAAAGCCGGCACAGAATATTCAAGATACGTTTCTCAACACTGTCCGAAAGGACAAGAGCCCGATCACTATCTACCTGGTTAGTGGAGTGAAGTTGACGGGCAAGATACGTTCTTTTGATAAATACTCGGTTCTGCTGGAGAACAATGCGCAAGAACAATTGATCTTCAAGCACGCGATTTCGACCGTGGTAAGCGGTCGGGTTGGGCCGCACACGGAAGCACGGCTCGAAACCAAACAGGAGACACGGTCGCAGGGCGGACCGACAGTACCGGGCGCGACATTCAACGAACCTGCGGTAATTGCGGGGGATTAATATTCTCAATCCAGAAGACAAGAGCGTTCGCGAGCCCTCTGGGAGCGATACGCTGAAGAAAAAGCGCGTCAGCTTGGTGCAGGCTCAGGCCGACAGCGCAACTGGCGCGAGGGCGGGGACGGAGTCTGCCGTGCTCGTCGCGGTGCAATTTACGGGACAGCGGCGCCATCTTACTGCGGCTGCAAAACTCGCGCGTGACGCCGCCGCAATTGGGCCAGGTGCTCTCGACGTTTTCTCAGATGTTGGTGGAGAGTCGAAGAGGATTGCGGTCAGCGATCTCGACTTCGATGCTTCTCTAGCGGAGTTTGAGGAACTGGCGCGCAGTGCGGGCGCGACGATTGCTGCGACGCTAGTGCAGCGGCGCCCAAGGCCAGACGCCGCTACCCTGGTAGGGCAAGGCAAGGTGGAAGAGATCGCCGGAGTTGCAGCCTCTACCGGAGCTGCGGTGGTGCTGTTCGATCATAATTTGACACCGTCTCAGTTACGTAACCTCGAGGCGAAGCTGCCCTGCCGGGTGATCGACCGGACGCAGTTGATCCTGGATATTTTTGCTCGCCACGCGCGGACTCGCGAGGGTCAGCTGCAGGTGGAGCTGGCCCAGCTTGAGTATCAGCTTCCGCGACTTGCCGGGCGGGGCAAGGCTATGTCGCAACTTGGGGGCGGAATCGGAACGCGCGGGCCCGGCGAGACGCAACTCGAAACCGACCGCAGAAAGATCAACCTGCGTATCGACCATGTGAAGGAGCAGTTGGAGTCGGTGCGGCGGATTCGACGCCAACAGCGGCAGCGACGCGAGGCTGTTCCAGTGCCAGTCGTCGCGCTGGTTGGGTATACCAACGCAGGCAAGAGCACGCTGTTCAATGCGCTGACTGAAGCTGGTGTGCTGGAATCGTCGCGGATGTTTGCAACACTCGACCCCAAACTGAAGCAATTGCAACTGCCCAGTCGGCGCAAGATATTGCTCTCGGACACAGTGGGGTTCATTCGCAATCTGCCGCACACCTTGATAACCAGCTTCCGCGCCACGTTGGAAGAGGTGGAGCGGGCGGAGGTGCTGCTGCACGTTCGCGATGCGTCGAGCGCGATGATGGACGAACAGAAGGAGCAGGTGGAAAAGGTGCTCGGCGAGTTGGACGTGCGTGGCAAGCCTGTGATCGAGGTGTTCAACAAGATCGACTTGTTGCCACCGGAGCAGCGGGGATGGTTTGCGGGCGGGGCTCACGGAGGGCCTAATTCAGTTGCGGTCTCCGGGTTGATAAAGACTGGGCTGGATGACTTGCTGGCGTCGATTGATAAGGCATTGGTAGCGGACCCGCTGGTGGACATGAAGTTCAGGATCCCGCAATCGGAGGGCGCCGCGCTTGCTTCATTGGAAGCGGGATCGGTGGTCAGCGGCAAGAGTTTTAAGGGGAACCTGGTCTACCTGACCGCGCGGGGACCAGCTTCGCTGCTGGACCGCTATCGGAGTTTTCGCGAGCGGAACTGAATCTTTATCAATTTGCAAGAGGTAAATCGGAAACTTAAACAGAACAGGCCGCCTGTGGGGGAGCGGAGGTGGTGTCCCCATGCACGCGACCTGTACGACCCAGGACATAGGGTCTTGGTGGTAACTAAAGTCTAGACCTCCTGGCGCGTTTGTCAAAGTTTATTTAAAGGAATGAACTCGCCCGTAATGTTAGTGCGATTATCGATCATGTGAGGCGATTAGCGGACCGCGTACGGTTGACACCCCTCTAAGTGCTTTGCTAGAACTAGTTGTACCCTACGTTATGTAATCACGCGTTTGTTTCGTGCGATGCGAAGGATTCTGGCAGCCTCCCGCCTGTTCCAACCATGGATGAAATATTGAATCAACTCGGTGGACTTGTGCTCGGCTCTGTGCCGACGATGGTCTTGTTTGTGCTTCTGATTGTGGCCTACGGATTTCTCGTGCGGCGCCCACTGGATCGCGTGCTGGCGGAACGTCGCGCACGCACGAGTGGCGCGGTGGAGCAGGCGCGCGGAGCAATTACTGAGGCCGAAGCCAAGACCGCGGATTACGAAGATAAGCTTCGGCGGGCGAAAGCGGAGATCTTTGGTGCGCGCGAGCAACTGCTAAAGCAGTGGGCTTCGGAGCGCGATCAGGCATTGGGCGAAGCACGCTCGGCGACGATGGAGAAGGTGCAGGCAGCGAAAGCTGAGATCGATCAGAGCGTGGTGCTCGCTCGTCGGCAGATCGAGGGGATGAGCGCCGAGTTGAGCGAACAGATTATGCGAGCGGTGATGCCGGCCGGAACTCGACCGGAGGCGGCGCATTGAATACGGGGTTGAAGAGAAGTTTCCTGGCTGCACTGACTCTGTTGATTGTTCTGGGGATCGTATTCCATTTGCGTGAGACGCCGGTACTGGCCCAGGCTGCAGAGACTGCAAGCGTGGCGACACAACAGCCGGCGAAGAGCGAACAGGAAGTCGACGAGAACGATGCGTATCGCCACTCACCCATGGTTCGAAAGATGGGCGCGATGGTCGGGATGGACGCCGAGCGTTCTGCGAACGTGTTCGAGATGGCGAATTTTCTGCTGCTCGCGGTGTTTGTGGGTTGGGGGCTGGCGAAGGTTTTGCCGAAGGCGCTTCGCGGCCGGACACAGACAATTCAAAAGGATTTGGTGGACGCGCGAACGGCGACTGAAGAGGCGCGCGCGCGGTTGAGCA
>JANYLK010000100.1 GCA_025357875.1 Granulicella sp. | reverse complement strand
GATAAGACGTTCTATGTGCCGGACGAGGCGCGCGCGAACTGGGACACGGTCAAGCCGAAGGGCAAGAAGACGCACGCCGAGTGGGACGCGCATTTCGAGGAGTACAAGCGCGCGTATCCGGAGCCGGCGGCGGAGTTCGAGCGGCGTATCAAGGCGGAAATGGCGAAGGGCTGGGAGAAATCGATTCCGACGTTCCCGGTCGACAAGCCTGTGGCCACGCGCAACGCCGGGCAGATCGTGATGAACGCGATTGAGAAGGTGGTGCCGGAGTTGTTTGGCGGCGCGGCCGATCTTACCGCTTCGACGAAGACAATTTTTAAAGATTCACCGAGTTTTCATGTCGATCCAACGGGACGCAACGTGTTCTTCGGCGTGCGCGAGTTTGGCATGATGGCGATGGTGAATGGAATGGCTGCGCATGGCGGCATCATCCCGTTCGGCTCGACGTTCTTTGTGTTTTCGGATTACTGCCGTCCGGCGCTGCGGCTTGCGGCGCTGATGTCGACTCACTCGCTGTTTGTGTTTACGCATGATTCGGTAGGCCTGGGCGAGGATGGCCCGACGCATCAGCCGGTTGAGCATCTGATGGCTCTGCGTGCAATTCCGCAGATGACGGATTTCCGTCCCGCAGATGGGAATGAGACGGCGGCTTGCTGGAAGCTAGCGCTGGAACGGAAGTCGGCTAGCTTTATGGCGCTATCGCGTCAGGATCTGCCGGTGCTCGACGCTGCGAAGTACAAGGTGCTTGAGGGCTGCGCCAAGGGTGCTTATGTGCTCGAGGCGTATGGCAAGGATCTCGTGATTGTGGCGACCGGTTCGGAAGTGACGACCGCGCTGACGGCGACGGAAGAGTTGAAGGCGGCGGGAGTGATGGCGACTGTGGTCTCCATGCCGAGCTTCAAGATTTTTTCCGAACAGAGCGAGGAGTACCAGATGTCCATCTTCCCGCATGGCGTGCCGAAGATTTCGATTGAAGCTGGCGCGACTATGGGCTGGTGGAAGTATATTGGCCGCGACGGTGTGGCAATTGGGCTGGATCGGTTTGGCGCTTCGGCTCCGGGACCGATAGCGCTGGAGAAGTTGGGGATCAGCGTGGCACATGTTGTTGAGGCGGCGAAGGGATTGGTGAAGAAGTAGTCTTTCGGGCGCAGCGTGAGGATGGCAAAAGCAGATTCCTCCGCTGCGCTGCGGAATGACAAAGGGACGCGGGGCAGGGCTATGGTGGATTCGGAGGCGGAGATGTTGCGCGAGGAGGAAGAGGCGAAGCTCGGTGAGCGGACGCCTTTTGAGTCGGTGCGGCAGGCTACCTATGAGGATAGTGTCGCGCCGGATCGCGAGTGGGAGTTTGAGGACTCGTAGCGTTGTGTGAAATGGGTGGAGGGTAGTGTCAGCGCGAAATACACGCGGGTCCTTCGACTACCCCTTCGACAGGCTCAGGGTTTGCTCAGGATGACAGTTGTTTGGGTTGCGTGAGGGTTTGCTCAAGATGACAGATTCGTTGGTAGTCCCTTAGAGGTCATGTGATGACGCAGGATGAGGCAAAGCGGCTGGTGGGACGGCGGGCGGCGGAACTGGTCGAGGACGGCATGATCGTGGGGCTGGGTACGGGGACGACGGCGACACTGTTCATTCACGAGCTGGCTGCGCGCAAGCTAAAGATTCGCTGCGTCGCTTCGTCCGATGCGAGCCACGATCTGGCAGCGAGGCTGGGCATGCGCATGGAGTCGCTGAAAGAACTTCCCGAACTTGACCTTTATATAGATGGAGCCGATGAGGTTTGCCTCTCAGCGGGCGGCGGGATAGGTACGGGTATCGTTGTCGGCCTTGATCTGATCAAGGGCGGCGGCGGCGCGCTGCTCCGGGAAAAGATTGTCGCCAGCGCGGCGAAGGAGTTTGTCGTCGTGGCCGATTCGACCAAGCTTGTCCCGGTGCTGGGCAAATTTCCTCTGCCGGTAGAGGTGATCAAGATGGCGCTGCCGCTGGTCGAGCCGAAACTGGCGGCGCTTGGTTTCACTCCCAAGCTGCGGATGTCGAAGGACGGCGGCATATATCTGACCGACGAGGGCAACTATATTCTCGACTGCTGGAGCACCGGAATTGCGGAGCCGGAGAGCACCGCGGCCGAGATTCGCAGCATTGTTGGCGTGGTGGAGCATGGGCTTTTTCTTGGGATGGCGACGATGGCGCTGGTGGGTGGAGAAGACGGTGTGAGGGAGTTCAGGGCGTAGGAAGTTCTTACATCCCACCCTTCGCGAAATCGCGAAGGATGGGGCACCCGAGCGTTCGGGGCCGTTGAGGGAGCGAATATCGCGTATAGCGGAGTGGGGTCTGCATCGCGTAAGGGTTGGCCGGCGTCTGATATGACTATGACAACTGCGACGAACGGAACGAAGGTGGGGAAGGTCTGGTTTATTACCGGGGCTTCTACGGGGTTTGGGCGGCTGCTGGCGGAAGAAGTGTTGAAGGCCGGCGGGCGCGTGATTGCGACGGCGCGCAAGGCGGACAAGATTGCGGATCTAACGCAGCAATATCCCGACACCGCGCGTGTGTTTCCGCTGGATGTGACCGTGCCGGAGCAGATTGAGTCGGTCGCGGCGAAGGCGATTGCCGCGTTCGATCGCATCGATGTGCTGGTGAATAATGCGGGCTACGGGATTGCGGGCGGAATTGAAGAGGCGACCGAGGCAGAGTTCCTGCCTGTGCTCGAAACCAACGTGCTTGGTTTGATTCGCGTGACGCGCGCGTTTCTTCCACAGCTTCGCACTCAGCGCGCGGGGCATGTTCTAAATCTGTCATCAATTGCTGGGCTGATTGGCCAGGCCGGTTGGGGATATTACAACACCAGCAAATTTGCGGTGGAGGGCTTCTCCGAGGCCTTGGCGGAGGAGATGTGTCCGCTTGGTGTGAAGGTCACTATCATTGAGCCGGGGCCGTTTCGAACCGACTTTCTCGGGCGCTCGGCGGCGCTGATTGAGCGGACCATTCCGGATTATGCGGAGAGCGTGGGCAAGACGCGTGAGTATTACTACGACATGCCGGGCAAGCAGAAGGGTGATCCGCTGAAGGCCGTTCACGCGATGATGGATGTGGTTGAATCGGCCAATCCGCCGCTGCATCTGCTGCTGGGAGCACTCGCGTATAACCGCTTCAAAGGCAAGCTCAAAAAGTTGCATGAGGAGATGGCGGCTTATGAGGGCGTATCACTGAGCGCCGATTTTCCAGAGGGGCAGTAGTCGCTCTCCTCCTCGTTCGTCCTACGTGGCACGTTTGAACTGGGCGTTCTGAAAAACGGAGCATCAGCCACGGACGACGTATAGTTGCAATATATCCAGCGAAGTTTGCGCTGCAGGCGAATCAACCCCGACACAGGCTGGAAGGAGCAATTTTTCTATGGCGACGACGCAAGTAGCGATCTCTCCGGAGGCGCTGAAGGTAAGTCAGCACTCGGAACGGAGCCCTGATCCATGCGTGGTCGTCATCTTCGGTGCATCGGGCGATCTGACCAAACGTAAGCTTTTACCGGCGCTCTATCACCTGGAACAAGCGGGCAATCTGCCGGAGAAGTTTGCGGTTGTGGGTGTCGCGCGGCGGCCGCTCGAGGGGACTTTCGCGGCGGATATGAAGGACGGCATCGAGAGTGGCGGCGGCGTGGATGCGGCGGAAGAAAAGCTGCAACCTTTCGTGGATCGAATCTGCTACCACGCGATGAACTTTGATGATGATTCAGGGTACGACGGGCTGAAAACACTGTTAGCACAGGTGGATGAGAAGTTCGGCACCGAGGGGAACCGTCTGTTTTATCTCGCAACGGCGCCGGAATACTTCTCCGATATCATCAAATTTCTGGGCGAGCATGGCATGGCGCAGCCGGATAAGTTACGGATGGAAGACCGCACGGGTTGGGTGCGGGTGATCATCGAGAAGCCATTTGGGCATGACCTCGAATCAGCGAAGGCGCTGAACGATGAAGTCAACAAAGTCTTCCACGAGGACCAGGTATTTCGCATCGACCATTACCTCGGCAAGGAGACGGTGCAGAATATCCTCGTCTTCCGTTTCGCAAATGGGATTTTCGAGAATGTTTGGAACCGGAACTACATTGACCACATCGAGATCACTGCATCGGAGTCGATTGGGATCGAAGGGCGCGGGCCGTTCTACGAGAGTGCAGGTGCGCTGCGCGACGTAATGCAGAACCACGTGATGGAACTGCTCAGCTTTGTCGCGATGGAGCCGCCGGTATCGTTCGAGGCCTCTGCGGTACGTGCCGAAAAAATTAAAGTCTATCGTGCCATTCAGCCCATTCATTTTGCCGATGCGGTACGTGGGCAATACGGGCCGGGCGTGGTTGGCGGCAAGCAGGTGCCGGGCTATCGCCAGGAGGATCGAGTTCATCCGCGCTCGCAGACAGAGACTTATGCGGCGTTGCGAATCGAGATCGAGAACTGGCGCTGGGCAGGCGTGCCGATTTATCTGCGCGTGGGGAAACGCATGGCTAAGCGCGTTACCGAGATTACGATCCAGTTTAAACAGCCGCCGCTGACATTGTTTAAGGACCAGCACGGCAAGTGCGTGGAGGGAATCAAGTCGAACATAATTTCGATGCGCATCCAACCGGATGAAGGAATCGCGCTGCGCTTCGAGGCGAAGGTGCCCGGGCCGTCTATGTGCATTAGCCCAGTAGATATGAATTTCAACTATGCAGAAGCGTTTGGGGTGTCGTCGGCAAATGGATACGAGCGCCTGCTGCTGGATGCGATGCTAGGCGATGCGACCCTGTTCGCGCATCGCGATGGTGTCGAGGCGACGTGGGCGCTCATGACTCCGGTGCTGGAACAATGGGCGAAGACACCGATCAAGGATTTTCCGAACTATGCAGCGGGAACATGGGGACCGTCGACCGGCGATGCGTTGATGGAACTGGATGGGCGGAAATGGAGAAAGCTTTAGCCACCGCAAAATGGATCGGGCCCTATTTGTCGAAGCAACCGATCAGAGTAGTTTCCATCTAGGAGAATTGAAGTGACAGAATTGCGCCGTCGCTCCTTCTTACAACCTGCGTTTGCTGGTCTCTCTACAGCATTGCTGGCGCAAGTTCCGAATGTTGCAACTACGCGGAAGGCTGTTCGCGTACTCGCCGGTACGGACCGTGAAAGGGAGAAACGCGCAGTCGTGAGTTCGACGACGTACAAGGTTGTAACCCAGGAGACCGGGAGCGACCTCTTCGTCATGGAGCAGTTGAATCACACGAAGGATGGTTCACCGTGCCACCTGCATCACCCCCAGGACGAGCTTTTCTACACTCTTGAAGGCGAGTACATCTTTGAAGTTGACGGGGAGCGATTTCATCTCAAGGCGGGCGATTGCGTGCTCGGGCCACGAGGCATCGCTCATGCATGCGCGTTCATCGGCGACACTACTGGGAAGCTGCTGACCTCTTTTACACCTGCAGAAAAGATGGAAGCCTTCTTCAACGAACGCGAAAAACTCGGGATTAAACCCGGGCGCTATGCTACGACGTCAGCTTACGCCGCGATGATGCATGACTTCGAGATGGAGTTGGTGGGCCCGCCATTGGCTCTAAATGGATCGCCCGCATCGGGCACGAAACACTAACTGGTAGCGAGAGAATAAGAGCATAATTATGGCGCAAGCGGTAAGAGTTAAATATCAGGTTTGGTCAACTGCGGCAGAGGTTGCGGCTGGTGCGGCGGAGTTGTTTGCGTCGACTACGGCGGCGGCGGTCGAGGCGCGTGGAGTGGCGCGGCTCGCAGTGTCTGGCGGGTCGACGCCCAAGGCAATGTTCGCGCTTCTTGCTGATCAGAGCGCCCCCTATTTTGCACGAGTGCCGTGGGATGAGCTACATCTTTACTGGGTGGACGAACGCTGTGTTCCGCCGACGGATGCCGACTCGAACTACCGCATGGCCGACGAGGCGATGCTCTCTAAAGTACCGCTGCCGCCTACGCAGATCCATCGGATGGAGGGCGAATTGGATCCTGCGATTGCGGCATCGCGGTATGAGGCGCAGCTTCGCCGGGAGTTTCGGCTCGAGGGCGCGGAGACACCGGCGTTCGACTTAGTGCTGTTGGGTATGGGCGATGATGGGCACACTGCATCGCTGTTTCCGCACACCGAGGCGCTGCACGAGTTAGGCCGACTTGTTGTGGCGAATCACGTTCCGCAGAAGCAGACGTGGCGGATCACGTTGACCTGGCCGGTAATCAATCGCGCGCGCAAGGTTGCGTTCCTGATTGAAGGCGCGACGAAGACCGACGTTCTGCACGATGTGCTGCTGGGAGCGTACGATCCTGAGGCGATGCCGTCACAGCTGATTCGTCCGGCGAGCGGTGAGTTGATGTTTCTGCTGGATGCGGTGGTGGCGGCGAAACTGCCTGCGGCCGGCGCGGATGGTGCGGGAACCCTGGAGATTAAATAAATGATTCTTGCTGGTGATGTGGGTGGGACGAAGGTTCATCTTGCGCTTTATAACTTTGAGGGCGGCCGGCTGAAGCCCGTGCGTGATGAGAAGTATCCGGCGAATGAGTTTTCGACGCTGGATGCGGTGGTGACTAGTTTTCTTGCGGGCGGATCGAGCGGCGGTGCGCCAGCGACCAGTCCCGGCGAAATTGTTGCGGCCTGCTTTGGATGTCCGGGGCCAGTACGCAATGGACGACTGAAGCTTACCAACCTGCCGTGGACATTGGACCAGCGCGACCTCGCAAAGTCACTCGCGATTGAACATATTTTTCTGATCAACGATCTTGAGGCGAATGGGTATGGCATTCCCGAGCTCGCACCGGCCAGCATCGTAACCCTGCACGAGGGTGATGCGGCAGAGGTGGGACATCGCGGATTGATTGCTGCGGGAACTGGACTGGGCGAGGCGCTTCTGATCTGGGACGGCAAGACGCATCGGCCAATTCCTTCGGAAGGCGGGCATTGCGATTTCGCCGCGCGCAACGATCGCGAGGTCGGGCTGCTGCAATATCTGCGCAAGACGTTGAACGGACGCGTGAGTTGGGAACGCGTAGTTTCCGGGTTGGGAATCCAGAATGTGTACGCCTATCTGCGCGATGTGGAGAAGCTGGACGAGCCGCAATGGTTGCGCAATAAGATGAAGACGGAAGATCCGAATGCCGCGATCGGCCGGTGCGCGGAGGATGGGTCAAGCGCGCTGTGCTACGAGACAATGCAGACGTTTGCCGCGGCGTACGGCGCTGAAACTGGAAATATTGCGCTGAAAGTGCTGGCAGCGGGCGGCATGTATCTCGGCGGCGGTATCGCACCAAAGATGCTCAAGACGTTGACCAGCGGAGGATTCATGCAGGCGTTTCTCGACAAGGGCCGACTGTCGCCGGTTCTGGAATCGATCCCTGTGCGGGTGATTCTCGACGATACCTGCGCTCTGCTGGGCGCGGCGGGCTACGCGGAGGCGAGAGCGGCGGAAGTTTCCGGACACTCGGAGCGGGCGGCATCCTTCCATGTCTGAGCGGCTCGACTTTTCGCAGCGGGCTGAACTTGCAGAAGAGATCGATGGTCCGTGCAGCTACGAAGAGCTGCGTGAATGCCTGCGCGATCTCGCCATCGTGAATCGGCTGACTCGGGCGCATCGGCCAGTAATGAATTGGCTGGATCGGTTGCCAAATTTCCCTCGCGCGCGCCCTCTAAAAATCATCGACGTGGGAAGCGGGTATGGCGACATGCTGAGACGCATTGAACGCTGGGCTGCGCAGCGCCGAGTCGCAGTGGAATTGATCGGCGTTGACATTAACGCGAACGGCCTACGTGCAGCTCGCGAATCGACCCCTGCAGGCAGCGGCATTCGGTGGATTCAAGGGGACGCAACGTCATGCACGGAGACGGCCGACGCCGATGTAGTAACCGCTTCGGGGATGACACACCACCTGACCGAGGCGGAGGTCGTGCGGCTCGTGCATTGGATGGAGAGCACCGCGCGGGTCGGATGGATCATCGTCGACCTGCATCGCAAGCCCGTCCCATATCACTTGTTCGATGTAATCATGCGAGGACCGTGGTGGCATCGATTCATCCGACCGGATGGAATGCGATCGATTCGTCGAAGTTTTCTCGCGGAAGATTGGGTGAGGATGTGCGGCGAAGCAGGATTGAGCGCGGGCGATGTGGAGATTCGCGAGCATCAGCCAGCGCGATTGTGGGTAGGGCGTGTGAAGGCGGCGTATGGTTAGACTTCCCTGCCCCTCACTTTTCTAAATGCTGCACAAAAGCCATCGCGGATTTGAGCAGGGTAACTTCGTCGATGTAACTTTCGCGCGCGCGCAGCGGGAGCAGAGCTCGCGGTTATGGACCGCCATCGTACCCTGCATCTCGATCCGGTAGGCGCCGCCAGTGCGCAGATCGCGGTCGACGTTCGGCACGGTCATGTTCCCGGGCGCGAACCACGCCTTCAGTAGCTTCGGGTTAATCCAGGCGGCAAAGATTTTGGCGCTGGAGACTGGAATCAGCCTATTGAACTGCAGGCTGAGACTGCGGCGGGGGTGCGATGGCGAGTGTGGATTCGGAGGTTGAAATCTATTTTCCCCTTTCTGACGGACCGTTTTGGCGCTTCAACATTGTCTGTTTCCAGAAGATCCTGCAAGCGGTCAAGATTGGTCTTCCAGAACTGTTCGTAGTACGCGATCCAGTTCTGCGCTGCGTGCAGCGGTTTCGGATTCAGGCGGACCATACGGCTGGTTCCGCATCTTTCGCGGCGAATGAGCGAGGCGCGCTCCAGTACGTCAAGATGTTTGGAGACTGCAGCGAGCGACATGCTGTACGGCTGGGCAAGTTCGCCGACCGCGCTACCTCTTTTTGGCGATGGCAGAGAGCAGCATGTCGTTGGCCTGCGCGGAAAGCAGCCGTCTGAGAATGCTTGTCCGTTTTGCGTAAGGGCACGACTTGAACCGTGCCGTTAGAGCCATCAGGACTTCAAGCCCGGGCCTTCAGTTCTCAGCACCGACTCATAGGCACCTCGGAAGCCCAATTCAGCGAGTCGAACCGAAACAAATGATTGCGCTCATCACTAATACCGCAAGTGCGGGTATCAACCTACTCAGCGGATCGCGAACCTTCAAGTGCATCGCCAGCGCTCCCACCATCAGGATGCAGACCAGAAGCGCTGCGGGAAACACCAGGAAGTGAAGCCACACGCCCGCGATCAGGCAAATCGCTGCTCCGATTTTCAGGGCTCCCACGACATAGGTAGACCAGACCGGAAGTCCGTAAGCCGCGAACTCCTCCGGCATCGAGTGGGCCGCCCCACCGCGGAAGGCAGTGGTTTTATTGAAACGTAGCAGCCACACATTCAAGAGTCCCAGGGCCACGACAATCTGAAGAACGTAGACAAACATTCGCATTCTCGTTCCGATCCGCCATTCAGGTAAATGACCTTGCGTCGTTTCCGAGTGTAACCCATCCAACTATGATGCACTTGTTCGTAGTAGCGGCTCAGGCCATCTCGATCATCGCGTTTGCCTGGTATGGCATGGGATGTTTCCTGTCAGGGCCGATGGTGGAGGAGTTCGAGCGCTATCGCATCGGCAGCCTGCGCGTGCTCACCGGAATCCTGCAGGTTTCCGGGGCGATCGGCCTCGCGATCGGTCACTTCTATCGCCCGCTCTTGCTGCTCTCTTCCGCGGGTCTCGCGGCGATGATGTTCCTCGCGGTCGTCACGCGCATCAGGATTCGCGACCCCTGGTACGCCGCCATCCCCGCCTTCTCCCTCTTCGCCATCAACCTCCTTATCTTTGTAGCCGCCCTCTAGGTCTCCGCTAAGACCGCCAGTCAGGCACCATCTCTCTTAAAATGCGGATCGGGACTCGTCGCCAGCACACGTGGTTATAATGTCCGCCATGTCCGACATGACAGATAAAGTCGCTCTCATCACCGGAGCCAGCAGCGGAATCGGCTGGGCAACCGCGCAAGCCTTCGCGTCGAGAGGCGCCAAAGTGGTCCTCGCCGCCCGGCGCGAGCACGAGTTGGCCGCGCTCGTAGCCGAAATCCAGGCCAAGGGAGGCCACGCGACCGCCATCGCTACTGATGTGGCCATCGCGGCTGACGTCGAACGCATGGTGGAGCATGCCCTGCACACCTTCGGCCGCCTCGATTATGCCGTTAACAACGCTGGAACCGAGGGCCGGCTCGCGCCCATCACCGAACTCACAGAGCAGGACTGGGACAACGTGCTCGACACCAATCTCAAAGGCGTCTTCCTCTGTCTAAAGCATGAGGCCCGCGCAATCCTCGCCGGCAACCACGACGGCGCGATCGTCAACGTCGGCTCCGTCAATTCGTTCCGCGGATTCCCTACAGGCGCGGCCTACGTCTCCTCAAAGCACGCCCTCATTGGCCTCACCAGCACCGCCTCCGCCGAACTGGCCTCTCGCGGAATCCGTGTCAATATCGTCTGCCCGGGTTTTATCGACACCCCCATGCACCACCGCGGCCGCAGACTCCTGGGCGACGATCTGTACGACAAAGTCCTGATCCCCCGCGTTCACCTCAAGCGCGCCGGCCGCCCCGAAGAAATCGCCCAAAGCATAGTCTTCCTCTGCTCCGACGAAGCCAGCTACATATCCGGCACAACCCTTACCCCCGACGGCGGTTTCATCCTCAGCGATTAGCCTCACAATAAAAACCTGGCTGCCTGCGTCCGCCCTCGAACCTGTACTCGCACCTCCCGCTACCTGCATCTTCCCACTTATCTGCGCATCTAACGCTCATATTATTTCAGGCGTAGATTGGTACTGTTATGGCATTCAAGTGGGAAAAACTAACCGTCAAATCGCAGGAGGCCGTCCAGGCCGCTGCATCCTCCGCCACCGAAAACGGCAACCCTGAAGTCCTTCCCATGCACCTGCTCGCCGCGCTGCTTGAAGATCGCGAGGGCGTGGTGCTGCCAGTGCTTGAAGGCGCTGGCGTTCGTGTGCAGGAGCTTCTCGCCGGGGCCAACGCCGCCATCTCCAAGCTGCCGAAAGTCTCCGGACAGAACGCTCAGCCGGGGATGTCCTCCGCGCTGAACAAGGTTCTCGAACGAGCCGCCAAGGAAGCCGAAAACTTCAAGGATGAGTACGTCTCCACCGAGCACCTTCTCCTCGCGCTCACCGAAGCTAAAGGCGACCCAGTCCGCGACGCCCTCGCCGCCATGGGCGCAAATCATGACGCCGTCCTCAAGGCACTCTCCGCTGTGCGCGGATCGCAGCGCGTCACCGATCAGAATCCCGAAGGCAAATTTCAGGCCCTCGAAAAGTATGGCAAAGACCTTACCGACCTCGCGCGCAAAGGCAAGCTGGATCCTGTCATCGGCCGCGACGAAGAGATTCGCCGCGTCGTGCAGGTCCTGGCGCGCCGCACGAAAAACAATCCCGTCCTCATCGGCGAACCCGGCGTAGGCAAGACTGCCATCGTCGAAGGCCTGGCCCGCCGCATCATCCACGGCGACGTCCCCGAAATTCTCAAGGACAAGCGCGTCGTGGCGCTAGACCTCGCCAGCATGATTGCCGGCGCAAAGTTTCGCGGCGAGTTCGAAGACCGCCTCAAAGCCCTGCTGAAAGAGATCGAAGATTCCAACGGCGAAGTTATATTGTTCATCGATGAGTTACATACGCTCGTCGGAGCAGGCGCAGCCGAAGGAGCGATGGACGCCAGCAACATGCTCAAGCCCGCGCTCGCTCGCGGAGGCCTGCGAGCCATCGGTGCGACCACGCTGAACGAGTACCGCAAATATATAGAGAAGGACGCTGCGCTCGAACGCCGCTTCCAGGTGGTCTACGTCGGCGAGCCGAACGTCGAAGACACCATTGCCATTCTGCGCGGCCTGCGCGAGCGCTACGAGTCTCACCATAAGGTCCGCATCAAGGATTCTGCCATTGTCGCCGCGGCCACGCTCTCACACCGCTACATATCCGACCGCTTCCTCCCCGACAAGGCCATCGATCTGGTCGACGAAGCCGCAGCCGCGCTCGCCATCCAGATAGGCTCCGTTCCCACCGAGATCGACGACCTCGAACGCCGCGCCACATCGCTCGAAATCGAGCAGGCCGCGCTGAAACGCGAGAAAGACGAAACCTCCCTTGAGCGCATCAAGATTGTTCAGAAAGAGCTTGCCGAAGTCCGCGAGACCGCCAAGGCCCTGCGCGCCCGCTGGCAGACCGAACGCGGTGCGATCGGCCGCATAGCCGAGTTGAAGACTCACCTCGAAGCCCTGCGATTCGAGGCCGAAGAGCAGACCCGCAAAGGCAATCTCCAGCGCGCTGCTGAGTTGCAGTACGGCGAGATCCCCAACGCCGAAGCCGAACTCCGCAAGCTTACCGAATCAGCCGACGCCACCGATAGCAAAGCTCCAAGCCGCATGTTGAAAGAAGAAGTAGACGAAGAAGACATAGCCGTCGTCGTCTCCAAATGGACCGGCATCCCCGTCGCCAAGATGCTCGAAGGCGAGATGCAGAAGCTCGTCCAGATGGAAGATCGCCTGCGCGAACGCGTAGTGGGCCAGGATGCCGCGCTCACCGTAGTCGCCAACGCTATTCGCCGTTCGCGCGCGGGCCTCTCCGACCCGAAGAAGCCCATCGGCAGCTTCATCTTCCTTGGTCCCACCGGCGTCGGCAAGACCGAAACCGCGCGCGCCCTCGCTGAATTTCTCTTCGATGATGAAGCCGCAATGGTCCGCATCGACATGTCTGAGTACATGGAGAAGCACGCAGTCGCGCGTCTGATCGGCGCGCCTCCGGGCTACGTCGGATACGACGAGGGAGGCCAACTCACCGAAGCTGTACGCCGCCGTCCCTACGCGGTCATCCTTTTCGACGAGATAGAAAAGGCGCACTCCGACGTGTTCAATGTTCTGCTGCAAGTTCTAGACGACGGTCGCTTAACTGACTCCAAAGGCCGCACCGTTGACTTCAAGAACACGGTGCTGATCATGACCTCGAACCTTGGCGCATCGCAGCTCGCAAGCTCGTGGGCCGATGGCGAAGAAGGCTTCGCGGAGGCCACTGGGCGGGTTATGGGAGTTCTGCGCGAACACTTCCGCCCCGAGTTCCTCAACCGCATCGACGATGTAGTCGTCTTCCATCCACTGGGCGAAGAGCAGCTCACCCACATCATTGACCTCCGCCTCGCCGAGTTGACCAAGATGCTCGCCGACCGCAAGATCTCCATCGAGCTAACCCCCGCTGCGCGCAAGGCGATCTTCAAATCCGGCTACGACCGTGCCTACGGAGCACGTCCGCTCAAGCGCGCCATCCAGCGTCTCGTCCAGGATCCTCTCGCTACAAAAATCCTCGACGGCACCGTCCGCCACGGGGATCACGTAGTCGTAGACGCCGGCAAAGCCGGGCTCACCTTCGCAGTCTCGTCATAAGCCGGCCTTCCGTCCGCGAAGAGGATTGGTCAACCCGCACTTTGTCTCACTAACAGGACCCAGCGGAAGCGGCTTCAGCAAATGGGCTTTTGCGCCCGAACGGCATTTTATAGTGCCGACATGGAAGAAGAATTTTTCTCAAGATGACCGCAAGAATTTGCAGCTAGTCCAAATTCCGGGTCACGGGACTGCTGGCAGGACTGAATGTTAAACGCCTATATTTCTGTCACATAGGGTTATTGTGGGAATCAGTCCTGCGATGGCATCCAAAATGCTTCTTGAAGATGCGAGACCGGAACCTCGCTAAAGTCAGTCGTGGGGATGGTCGATCGTTCCACCGGGCCATCAACAAGCAGACCTCCACGACCTTCGAACGTAGATTGAAACCCCACTTTTTACGAAGCCCCTTCCGGCACGGACAGGGAATTTTAAGGAGAACCTCAAATGAAAAAGTCATCATTGGCAGTATTGTTGGCCTTGGCGGTAGCGAGCATGACCGTGCCGGCCCACGCAGGAAACATAGCCCTCACTGGACACGACGATGATTTCCATTGCTTTGCGGCTAATGCCGCCTGCGCGCAACTCGGAGCTCTCGTCAGTTTTGCGAGAAATGGTTCCTCCCTCAAGGTCCTCACGTTCGACGCGGGAGGGGAACTGACCAGCAATCTGTCCATTCTCGGCGTCGCTTTTACCAATGTCAACCCAAACTCAGGCGTGACGGCGTCGATGTTCGATAACTCGCTCTATAGCGCGTTCATCGTCGCGTCGGACAACACATGCGGCGGTTGCGATAACAATGCAGCCGGCGAAGCTAACATTGCAGCGCAGAGCGCGGCAATCGGGAGCTTCCTCAATGCCGGCGGCGGCATCGTCGGACTCTCGGGCGCAGACAGTGCGCTGTACTACAGCTTCGTCCCCCAGACCGCCAGTTCAGTCGGCGGAGCACCCTCCAACGGATATTCAGCGACCGGTATCTACGGCATCTCAGCTGTAAACGGCGATGCGACCCATAACCTCTTCTGGAATCCCGGAACGCACGGCGAATCGTCGTTCTTCCAGATCGCCGAAGTGAACAGTTCTGGCAACGAAACAATCCCCGGACCAGCAGCAGCAACGTTGGTTTGCAAAGGCTGCACGGTGAGCGGTGGTGTTATCGTTGGTAGTGCGACACCAGAGCCGTCCAGCATTGTCCTGCTCGGATCTGGCCTGGTTGGCGTCGTTGGCGCCTTCCGTCGCCGCATCAGCGCTCGCTAACTTCCTTTTCTCTCGAAGTCACCGAAGAAGACAAACTGCCTTGGCAGTTTGTCTTCTTTTTTGCCTCACAGCCCTCAAAACTAGCTACGCGCTGCGGGAGGTCAATTCGGCATGGGGCGAATTTCAACGACAGCTTTTTTGGGCTCTCCGATGATTTCGAAATGAACCATGCAGCCGCAGAAGTCGCACTCTGCGTCATTCAGACCTTTTGAAACATCGGATACGGGAAAGGTGCGCAGGCACTCGGAGCATGTAACAGCGAAGGTGCCCCGGTTATTTTTCACCCAGACAGCAGCTTGGTTCGGCTTCCCGACCTTTGGACGGCTGGGCAGCTCGTGCAGCAGTTCTATGATTTTCTCGAACAGTTCCTGAGCGTTGTAGCCGCCTTTAGGGAAGAATGCATCGGCGAGCACGCTTTCTGGAATGGATAGACCGGAAAATTCTCCTGAGATGACTATAACGGGGATGGTCGGAAACCTCCGGCGCACGACGGAGAGGAACTCGAAGCCATTCATGTTCGGCATTTGCAGATCGGAGATGATGATATCCGGTAGCGACTGTTTGAGCGCGGCGAGACCTTCAAAACCATCCTCGGCTCCTCGTACCTCGTATCCCTGGGCTCCAAGAAGTAACTTGCCAAGCTGCCGCAGGCCTGGGTCATCTTCCACGATCAAAATTCGGTATGGGAAAGGGATTACGGGCACCGGATGCTCCTATTCGGACTACAGTGTACAGGGGATGGGGTTGCTGATACTCGTCAAAACCGCATAGTCTGAGTGGAGATGAGAGGTAATGGGACCGGCACAACCTGCATCTTACAATGCGGGATCGGCGGCTGTCCGGGTTTAGATTGGTGGGCCAAGGCAGCTTGAGATGGATGGGGGAAGTGTATGCCGGATGAGCAGGAAGTTCGATGGTGGCGAACATCGCCCGGCGTGATCGGGATTGGGGCGGCGGTGATCCTGACCGTGCTGCTGGCCATGTATACAAGCGGGCTATTCCGCTCGCGCAAGTTGATGGCCACGAGCTACTTTTCGAACGCCGGAGGGCTTAAGCAGGGCGCTGAGGTAAACCTCGACGGAATCGCGATTGGGACGGTAAAAAGTGTCACGTTGACCACGTCGCCAGAACTGGTGAAGACGCCGGTGAAGGTGCTAATGAAGCTGAATGCCGAGTATCAGACCGGCTTGCATACCGATTCGACTGCGACGATCACCAGCCTGGGCGCATTGGGCGACAGCGCGATCGACATCAATAGCCGTGAGGCTGTCGGGCCCCCGTTGCGCGACGGCGACACGCTGAAGGCAATCGCGAATCCGAGCGTGTTGGACGCCAAGTCATTCCAGACGACGATCAACAATATGAACGCGATGGTGGGAAGATTTAATACCGTTGTCGACCAAATTGAGACGGGCAAAGGGTCGATCGGGCAGTTGATGAGCAATCCGAATCTGACGAATGAGGCCAGGGCGACTATCGCTAAGGCGCAGGATGTGGCGACCAAGCTGAATGGCAACACAAATACCGTTGGCAAGTTCATCCACGACCCCAGTGTGACGGAAAAGTTGGCGAGCATCTCGACGAATGTGCAGGGCTTGAATGCCTCGGTTGCGAAGCTGACCGGCGGCCCGCTGCAGGCAAATGTGACGGAGACGCAGACACACGTGAACTCGCTGACCGCGGATTTGAACGCTGGCAAGGGCGGCCTAGGCATGCTGATGACGGATTCCCCGTTGAAAAAGGATTTGTCGGGCGCGACCGCGCAGACGAATGCGCTGGTTGCGGGGATTGGCGAGGGTAAAGGCTCGGCTGGGAAGTTCGTGGCGGCTGGGCCGGTGAGCGTCGATATGACGAAGCTGCAGACAGAGGCCTCGGCGCTGGCAACGATGATTCGGCAGAATCCAACGAAGTATTTGACGATCCAGGTTCGGATCTTCTAGGGGTTGTGGCTCCTCCGGCGAAATGCGGGGATTCATTCGCTGCGCTCAGAATGACAAAGTTTAGTAAGTCATGGGGCATCCGCTAGGATGGGTAGAATGGCCCGCATGGGTGAGACGGCGCGAGCAGCGGACGGGCGTAGTCTGCGCGGCCATCAGACGATTACGCTGACGCTGCTGTTTTTGGCAGGGGTGGTCAATTTTCTCGACCGCTCGTCACTGTCCATTGCAAACACTACCGTGCGGGCGGAGATGCATCTGAACGCGACTCAGATGGGATGGCTGCTCTCAGCGTTTTCGCTGGCGTACGGCGTGGCGCAGCTTCCGTTGATTGGGCTGCTGGATCGGGTGGGCACGCGGAAGATGCTGGGGGGCGGGCTCGTGCTGTGGTCCGCAGCGCAGATGCTGACCGGGTTTGTCCGCAGCTTTCCGGCGTTTACTGCCTTGCGGATTTTGCTCGGGGTTGGCGAGGCGCCATTCTATCCGTCGGGTGTACGCAGCACGCGGGAGTGGTTTACGCCGCGGACCAGGGCGCGGGCGACGGCGGTGATGAGTTCGTCGCAGACGATTGGGCTGGCGGTGGCGCCACCGATCCTGACTTGGATCATGCTAAGCCTGGGCTGGCGAGCGATGTTTGTGGTGCTTGGAGTGGCGGGGCTGGTGGTCGCGGTGGCGTGGTTCGGCCTGCATCGCGCGCGCGGGGAGACGGAGTTTTGCGAGGAGCAGCCGGCCGGACCGATTGCGCCGGAGCCCGCATGGAAGGCACTGATTCGGCAGAGGACGGTGTGGGGGATGATGCTGGGATGGGGCGGGATCAATTACACGGTGTGGCTGTATCTGGCGTGGCTGCCGGGGTATCTGCAGGAGCAGCGGCATCTCTCGCTGGCGAAGACCGGGCTGGTGGCGTCGGTTCCTTTTCTCGCGGGGGCGCTGGGAATGCTTTCGAGCGGCTTGCTATCGGACCGGTGGGCGAATGCGGGTGTGGCGCTGACCACTGTGCATCGCCGCAATATTGTAGGTGGGATGGTGGTGTCCGCGTTGAGTACGTTCCTGGTAGCGCGGAGTTCGACTACGGTGGAGGCGGTTGCGGGGATCAGCATGGCGATCTTCTGCATTCACTTTGCGGGGACGTCCGGGTGGGGCTACGTGCAGGCGGTGAGCCCGATGCGGTACGTGGCGTCGCTTGGTGCGCTGCAGAATTTTGCTTCGTTCATGATTGCTTCGGTCGCTCCGGTGCTGACGGGGTGGCTGCTGGATAGGACGCATTCCTTCACAATTGCGCTGGGAGTTTGTAGTGCGGTGGCGCTGATGGGAGCGGTAAGTTATGCGACGCTGGCGGCTCCCGGGGGGATGCATTTGCAGACTGAACCATGATGCAGCGTTGAGGTGGAGCGGTTGCTACGCGAGCGGTTGACATCCTACCGTTTGCAAATGCGCGAAGGATGGGGGATCCGGGTTTCTGCGGGACACCCGAATTGGGTGGTAGGGGGCATTGGCATATGCTCTCTTTCACTGTGTGTGGAGGCGGGCGATGAGGGATCCTGCGAGGGCAACGGGCGGTAGGTGGCCGGAGTTGGATTGGCACGCGTGGAAGGACACTGCAACGACGTCGCATATGTGGATGCAGATTGTGGGGAAGACGAGATTTGTGCTGACACCGCTGCAGAATCATTGGTGGAATGTTCCGCTGTACGTCAGTGCGCGCGGGTTGGCTACTTCGGCGATGCCGTGGCGGGGTGGTGTGCCGGAGGTAGAGTTTCGATTTCCTGGCGCATGTGTTGCGTCTTCGGATGAGTTCGGGGGCGATGGTGGAGTTAGCGCTGAAAGCATAGTCTGTTGCCGATTTTTATGCGGAGATATGCCGGGGCGCTGAAGTCGTTGGGCTGGGTCAGCTGTGCAGGCCCTGATGCTGGAAGCCGGAGCACGGGCCAGGTCAATCCTGGAGGCAGGCACCGTCTGATCATAAAGTCAGTCTCTGCGAAACAGCGGCCTCGTCGTCCGAGCTAATTAGCCCTGGTATCGCCCTGATCTCTTCTAGGCATGCGTTGATGAGAGGAAGTTTAGCCCACACGCAAGTCAAGCCCGCAGAGGGCTTGATTTGAGTGGAGACTCCTAGCTGGTATCGTGTCAGGCAGCAATAGGATATGACGGCCGAATCTGCGCAAGTTCTTTCTGCAGAGCATCGCACTCATCACGATCCATGATCATGCTGGCAGCGGAATAAAGTTCGGTGAGGAAGTCTGGCGACAGCACTCGTCTCGCAGGTGTGCGCTTTGGTTCCGAGACTTCTGTGGTCTGAGCGAGGTCAATCAGGTTTAGGGCCATCTCCGCATCATCGAGTACCATTATTGCTCGGTTTTGTTGGAATCGAGGTTTCTGTCCGCGGGTCAGCTTCATGATTAAGCTCCTGTCATTCAGCCTGGTAAGATGCAAGAAATTGCGCCCACGGTCAACAACTTTGCAACAGAATCGCTATGTTATTGAGCAGTAATGGCTAGAGCCTTTGAAAATGGCAGTCGCAGCCGGGCATAGATAAAAAACCCGTACCAGTAGCAATACAAACAGTCAAACACTCTCCTCCGGCTTGACCTAGACGTGGATGACGATTTGGGTCTGGTGGGACATGCGACAATCTTCGTAGTGAGCTATGGCTATTCGAGCTGAGTCCTCCCCTGAAGTTGCGGCGCCAACGGCCGAAACATCTACGCCGGCAGATACTGCCAATCCCGTTCCCACGCCTGTGCTGATTACTCCGGCATTGCTAAAGACGCATAGCATTACCGCAGAGGAATATGCGCGCATTGGAGCGCTGATGGGGCGGACGCCTTCGCTGACTGAGATTGGGATCTTCAGTGTCATGTGGTCGGAGCATTGCAGCTATAAATCTTCGCGTGTGCATTTGAAGCGGCTGCCGACCAAGGGGGCGCGGACGAGTGGGCCGGGCAGTGTGGTGCAGGGGCCGGGCGAGAATGCGGGCATCATCGATGTGGGCGATGGATGGGCTTGCGCGTTCAAGATTGAATCGCATAATCACCCTAGCTATATAGAGCCGCATCAGGGAGCGGCTACCGGTGTGGGCGGGATTCTGCGGGACATTTTTACGATGAATGCGCGACCGTTTGCGGTGATGGATTCGCTGCGGTTCGGGCCTCTCGATGACGAAGAGAAAGACGAGGTGCTGCGCGCGCGAAACCACTCGATTGTGAATGGCGTGGTCGCGGGCGTTGCAGGCTATGGGAACTGCTTTGGCGTGCCGAATCTGGGTGGGGAGACGCGGTTCGAGGCGTGCTACTCGGGCAACCCGCTGGTGAATGCGTTTGCGCTGGGGCTGGTGCGGACGGACGAGATTTTTTATGCGAAGGCGACCGGCGTGGGGAATCCGGTGATCTATGTCGGCGCGAAGACAGGGCGCGATGGGATTCATGGCGCGACCATGGCCTCGGAGGAGTTCACCGAGGGCAGCGAGCAGAAGCGGCCAAACGTGCAGATGGGCGATCCGTTTATGGAGAAGCTACTGCTGGAGGCTTGTCTCGAAGCCATGGCTACCGGCGCGGTGCTGGGGATTCAGGATATGGGCGCGGCGGGGCTGACTTGCTCGACCTGCGAGATGGGCGCGCGCGGCGAGTTGGGGTTGACGATTGAGCTTGACCTCGTTCCGCAGCGCGAGACGGGCATGACGGCGTACGAGATTATGTTGAGCGAGAGCCAGGAGCGGATGCTGCTGGTCGCCGATAAAGGCCGCGAGGGCGAAGTGCTGGCAGTCTTCGCGAAGTGGGGTCTGGACGCTTCGATTGTGGGAGTGGTGACGGCGGACGATACGATGCGGGTGACGCATCATGGCGAGCTGGTGGCGGAGATTCCGAACAAGGCGCTGACCGACGATGCTCCTGTTTATAACCGACCAGTGGGTGTTTGGAAGGCTCCGGTGCCGCTTGATCCTCCGGTTTGGGTCGTCGAGGAATTGAAGAAGCCTCGGGACTACACGGCAGATTTGAAGAGGCTGCTGGCGAGCGCGAATATCTGCGATAAACGGTGGGTGTTCGAGCAGTATGACTCCATGGTGCAGACGAATACAGTGCAGGGGCCCGGCGGCGAGGCTGGGGTGATGCGCATCAAGGGCACGGGCCGGCCTGCGGTGGTGATGGCGTCGTTAGTTGACGCAGTGATCGACGGCGTGGTGGGATTTGTTCCGCTCGAGGCAGCGCGTACGGAGCAGGTTGCGCCCGCGACGGGGGAGCGTGGGATCGCGATGGCGCTAGCGGGGAATGGGCGCTGGTGCTGGCTCGATCCGAAGCTGGGGGCGATGCATGCAGTGGCGGAGGCGGCTCGCAAGGTGGCTTGCACGGGGGCGACCCCGGTGTCGGCTACGAATTGTTTGAACTTTGGGAATCCGGAGAAGCCGGAGATTATGGCGCAGCTCTCGGCGGCGATCGATGGGATCGCGGAAGCTTGTACGGTGCTGGGTACTCCGGTTACAGGCGGCAATGTGAGCTTGTATAACGAGACGCGCGGTGAGGGGATTTATCCGACGCCGGTGATTGGGATTGTCGGGTTGCTGGAAGATGTTTCGAAGGCTGTACCTGCGGCATTTCAGCGGGTGGGCGATAGGGTTCTGCTGCTGCAATCGACCGGGGGCGAGCCGCCGCTACAGGTGCAGGAGTTTGGCAGCTCGGACTACGCAAAGACACATTGCGGAGAGCTCTGGGGAACGCCGCCGTGGATTGATTTGAATGCCGAGGCCGCACTGCACGAGGCCCTGATCGGGCTGGCGCAACGTGGGTTGATTCGGTCGGCTAAAGATATTTCGGACGGCGGTCTCGCGGTGGCATTGGTGCAGGCTGGCTTTGGAAATAATGTCGGCGTGAAGGTAACGCTTGGCGCGTTATCCGAAGCCGATTATATGACTGCGCTGTTCGCGGAGAATGCGAGTGAAGTGCTGGTGACGTGTGCGTTTGAGGATTATGGAATGATCTGCACTTATCTGGATGAAGCGGGTGAGATTTGGCCGCTTGATCTTGGCGAGACAATTGCGGAGCGAGTGGAGATCAATGCCGGTGGAATTTCACTGGTGTATGCAACACTTGCGGAGTTGAAAGAGACGTGGTCGGAGACGCTGGAGTCGCAGCTTGCGGCGGAGGTGATGACCGCATGAGCGAAATAGTAAGGATGTTGGCGATAGGTGGTGAGCATTGCAGGCCCTTCGACTGCGATACGACTTTCGCTCACGAAGACATCTCTGTGGGGGTTGCGGCGAATGATAGTGGCGCCGATCTCGAGGACGATCAAGACGCCACGCCTTTCGACAAGTTGCGGGAGGAGTGTGGGGTGATGGCGGTGTATGGGCATCCGGATGCCGCGCGGATGACGTACTGGGGACTCTACGCGCTGCAGCATCGCGGGCAGGAGTCGGCGGGCATTGCGTCAGCGGATGGGCATGAGCTGAACGACATCAAGGGCATGGGGTTGGTGTCGGAGATCTTTACCGATGATGTGCTGGCTAAGTTGCCGGGACAGTTTGCGATTGGACATACGCGCTACTCGACTACTGGGGACTCCGCGCTGCTGAATGCGCAGCCGATTTCAGTCGAATCTTCAATGGGACTGATTGCAATTGCGCATAATGGCAACCTGGTGAACCTGGGCACGGCGCGGGAACGGCTGGAGCGCGATGGCGCGCTCTTTCAGACGACGTCGGACTCGGAGATTATTGTGCAGCTCATCGCGCACTCGAAGTGCAACACGCTGGTG